>JANYHG010000032.1 GCA_025359165.1 Hyphomicrobiaceae bacterium | reverse complement strand
CGTCCGCGCTGGCTATTCCGAGGACATCGACCGCACCCGCGCACTCCGCGAGGACAGCCGCAAGGTCATGGCTGCCCTCGAGGCCACCTACGTCGTAGCCGCCGGCGTGAAAACGCTGAAAATCCGTCACAACAACATTCTCGGCTATTTCATCGAAGTCTCGGCAGGCAATGCCAAGCCGCTCACTGTCGCGCCGCTGACCGATACGTTCAAGCATCGCCAGACGATGGCCAGTGCGATGCGTTTCACCACCGCCGAACTCGTCGATATCGAGGGCCGGATCGCGTCGGCGGGTGAGCGTGCGCTGGCGCTCGAGCAGGATATTTTCAATCTGCTTGCGGACGCGATCGCGAAAGCGGAGCGCCCGCTCGGCGCAATGGCGGCAGGCATGGCGGCGCTCGATTGTCATCTGAGTCTGGCTGAAATCGCGGTCGAGCAGAACTATGTCCGTCCGGTGCTCGGACAACAGGCCGATCTGACGATAATCGGTGGCCGCCATCCGGTGGTGGAGCAGGCGCTCAAGGCGCAGCACGCCGGGCCATTCGTCGAAAACGACTGCGTCCTCGGCCGGCCACCTGTCGCCTTCGAGCAGCCGCGCAGCTTGTCTAAGTTCGCGGGCTTCGAGGAGACCGCCGACGGGCGCATCTGGCTGGTGACGGGTCCGAACATGGCGGGGAAGTCGACGTTCTTGCGCCAGAACGCGTTGATCGTCGTGTTGGCGCAGATGGGGTCGTTCGTCCCGGCGCGCAGTGCGGCGATCGGGCTCTGTGATCGGCTGTTCTCTCGCGTCGGCGCGTCGGATGATTTGGCGCGTGGCCGGTCGACGTTCATGGTCGAGATGGTGGAAACAGCCGGCATTCTCAATCAGGCGACCCGGCAGAGCCTGGTCATTCTCGACGAGATCGGTCGCGGCACGGCGACGTTCGATGGGCTATCGATTGCGTGGGCGACGGTCGAGCACCTGCACGAGAAGGTGCGGTGTCGTGCCCTGTTCGCGACGCATTATCACGAGATGACCGCGTTGGCGCAGCGTCTGCGCGACGTCTCCAACGTAACCATCGATGTCAAGGAGTGGCAGGACGAAATCGTTTTCCTGCACAAGCTCAAGCCAGGCGCTGCCGATCGCTCCTACGGTATCCAGGTGGCGAAATTGGCGGGACTGCCTGCGGCGGTGATCAAGCGAGCCGGCGAGGTGCTCAAGACGCTGGAGGCGAACGACGGTCGCGCGCGCGGCGGCAAGTCTGGGGCGTCGTTGCTCGAGGACTTGCCGTTGTTCGCGGCGGCACGACCGACGTCGCACGTTCCTGGCGCCCACGCCGAAGCCGCAGCCACGCTGACACGCGGTGAAATCGAAATCGCGCTGCAGGCAATCAATCCCGACGAATTGAGCCCGAAAGCCGCGCTCGAAGTCCTGTATAAGCTGAAGACGATGTTGACGACGCCGCGCTGATTCGCGCGCGTACTCCGTCACGATCGAGAGCAAGAAGAGACCAGCCGTGATCACAACTACTGCTCACCCGACACACGACATGCGCAGCCGGGCACTACCGATTGCGCGCGCGATGTTCGATAAGGACGCAACATTCGCGGCACTGACTGATATCGTGTGCCGGCACGATGGCCAGGCGAGGGAGGCGCGCACAGAAGTCTTGGCGTGCCTCACGGCGCTGGTCGGCGAAACGAACACGGTCGTCGAGGCGCAATTGCGGAAGGACGGCTCGGGTCGTGAGTGCGCGGCGCGACTGTCGCAGTTCCAGGACGAGCTGATCCACCTGATTTACGATTATACGGTCACCTACGTGTATCGCCCGCTCAATCCTGCGGACCCGGATCTGATCAGCGTGGTTGCGACAGGCGGGTACGGGCGTGGATTGTTGTCGCGCGGATCCGATCTCGATCTGCTATTCTTGTTGCCCGCCAGGCAGACCCCGTGGGGCGAAAGCGTGGTGGAGTATATGCTCTACATGCTGTGGGATCTGCGGTTCAAAGTCGGCCATGCGACGCGCACGATCGAACAGTGCGTCAAGCTCGCGCAATCGGACATGACGATCCGCACCGCGCTGCTGGACTCGCGACGGATTTTCGGCGACGCCACGCTGTTTGCGACGATGCAGGCGCGGTTTCAGAAAGAAGTCGTGGCAGGATCGGCGAAGGCTTTCATCGATGCCAAGCTGAACGAACGCGCCACACGTCATGCCCGTGCGGGGGAGAGCCGCTACAAGGTCGAGCCCAACGTAAAGGACGGCAAGGGCGGCCTGCGCGATCTGCACACCCTGCACTGGCTGGCGAAGTACATTCACGGTGAAACGCCGGGTCAGGAGGGAGCGGAAAGCCGCATCTTTTCACAGAGCGAAATGACGACCTACCGTCATTCGGAAAACTTTCTCTGGACGGTGCGTTGTCACCTGCATTTTCTGACCGGACGCGCCGAAGAACGGCTGACATTCGATCTGCAGCCGCAGTTGGCACAGCGTCTCGGCTACCACGATCGCGGTGGTTTGCGCGCAGTCGAACGCTTCATGCGGCATTACTTTCTGGTCGCCAAGGATGTCGGCGATCTGACGGCGGTGTTGTGCGCTTCCCTCGAAATGCAGCAGCTCAAGGTGTCGCCGGGGTTTGCGCAGATGCTCAACCCGATGAGTTGGCGGACCCGCCGGCGCGTCCGCACCAAGACCGAATTTCGCATAGAGAACGGCCGCTTGACCGTGCCCGACGTCAAGGTCTTCGAGCGCGATCCGGTAAATTTGATCCGCTATTTCCGCGAGGTGGAAGCCACCAAGGCATTCGTGCATCCGGACGCCGCGCGCCTGATACGCGTCTCGCTGCGCCTGATCGACGAAAAACTACGCACCGATCCGGAAGCAAACCGAATTTTCGTTGAGCTTCTGACGAGTGAAAGCGATCCTGCCGACGCACTGCGCCGCATGAACGAAACCGGCGTGCTCGGCCGCTTCGTTCCCGAGTTCGGTAAAGTCGTGTCGATGATGCAATACAATATGTATCACCACTACACCGTCGACGAGCACCTATTGCGGACGGTCGGGGAAATCTCCGCGATCGAGCACGGAGCCGATACCGCTGCACTTCCGTTGTCGACGCAATTGATCACAAAGATCCAGAACCGGCGGGCCCTGTATGTCGCGGCTTTTCTTCATGACATCGCCAAGGGATCGGATGGCGACCACTCCATCGTCGGCGCCGAGATCGCTCGCAAGCTGTGTCCGCGTTTCGGTTTGAGCGCCGCCGAAACCGACACTGTGGCATGGCTGATCGAACAACATCTGACGATGAGCAACACGGCGCAGAGCCGCGACCTCGGCGATCCCAAAACGATCCGCGCCTTTGCCGATATCGTACAAAGTCCGGAGCGTCTGCGGTTGCTCATTCTGCTGACGGTGGCGGACATTCGCGCGGTCGGGCCCGGCACATGGAACGGCTGGAAGGGGCAGCTGCTGCGGACGCTCTACAATGAAACGGAGCCCCTTGTCGCCGGCGGCCATACGGTGGCCGGCGCCCGCGAGCGCATCCAGGGGGCACAGCACGAATTCACCCGCGCGTTGGCCGCCGCCGATCCGAACCTGCCAGCCAATGCCTTCTCGGACCGCTGTTATCCCGATTACTGGTTGCGCACCGAAACCGGCAAGCAAGTCGCGCACGCTCGCCTGCTGGCGGCCATGGAGACGGCCGGTAAGACGCTGGCTGTCGACGTCGAGCCTGACACGTTCAAGGCGGTGACCGAGCTGACCGTGCTGGCACCCAATCATCCCAGGCTGTTGGCGATGTTTGCCGGAGCCTGTGCGGCAGCGGGTGCCAATATCGTCGGCGCTCACATCGCGACCACGCGCGACGGCACCGCGATCGATACGTTCTTGCTGCAGCGCGCATTCGACCTCGACGCCGATGAGCAAAGGCGGGGAAATCGGATCGGCGACATGATCGACAAGCTGCTGAAGGGCGAACAATGGCCACAGCGGCTGCTGGAGAAAACGTCGAAATTGTTGGCGGGTGCGTCGTCGTTTCAGGTCCCCCCCGACGTCGTTATCGACAATGCGTTGTCCGATCAGTTCACGGTTATCGAAGTGTCTGGCCTCGACCGGACCGGACTGTTGTATGAGCTGACGAGCGCTATTTCCGATCTCAACCTCGACATCACCTCGGCGCACATCACGACGTTTGGCGAAAAGGCGGTCGACGTGTTCTACGTGACGGATCTGACGAACAAGAAAGTCACAAGCCCGCAACGGCAG
Source organism: Hyphomicrobiaceae bacterium (assembly GCA_025359165.1). GTDB lineage: Bacteria > Pseudomonadota > Alphaproteobacteria > Rhizobiales > Hyphomicrobiaceae > JABFRJ01. The sequence continues at coordinate 54,855 of JANYHG010000032.1, read as the reverse complement.
GCCGCCATACGCGACAGGCTGATCGCCGTGTTGGCGGGGCATGTCGAGACACGAGCAAGTTGAATGCGCGAAACGGCTGGCGCGCGCCGTATTTGACAGTTGACCGCTGCGGATTGGTCTACTAAATAACGGTCGCTGCTGCTGGGCGTTGTCCGGCGGCATTACCTATTTTTCTGAATTCAGCCCACAGTAGTGCCTCGTCTGCAGGTGCAGGCAAGGTATCGGATCGGTCAGGCCGCTCCGATCAACTCGTGTTCGGGCTTGACCCTTTCGTCCGCGCTGCGGGTACTTGGAGTGACTGAAATGACGCGCCGCTGTGAGCTTACGGGCAAAGGCCCCATGTCTGGCAATATCCGCAGCCACGCCGAAAACAGCACGCGCCGCGTGTTTCGCCCCAATCTCGTCAACGTCACGCTGATGAGCGACGTTCTCGGCAAGAAGGTGCGGCTTAAGGTTTGCGCCAATGGCCTGAAGACGGTCGAACATCGCGGCGGGCTCGATGCGTTCCTGCTCAAGGCGAACGATCTCGATCTCTCGGACAAGTGCCTGGCACTGAAGCGCGAACTCAAGAAAGCCGCGCCGAAAGCCGCCTGAGCCACGATACACTTTTGCGAATCTTGAACTCCATCGCGGCTGCGCGGTGGAGTTTTTGTTTGTATTCAAACGATTCCGAGACTGCGTTCCTATTGGTTTTGCGCCGCAATATATTTCGCCTGTTATCCTTTTCTGAACGCTGAATTAACAGCCATGTGACTAGCTTAAAAATTAGATAAACTGCTCAATTGCAACGCATTTATGAAACGTTCCGGCGATCGACGCATAGCTGGATTGCCCTGGTATACCTTGTTCGCAGATGCGAGATCGATTAAATGATCACTGTGCACGGCGAATGTCGGCCCTCGTAATATCTTCCTGATATTGCGAGCCCAGAGATGGGACTGATCACTGAGCAAGACAAGGAGCCATCACCATGGCCAATACTTTTGCAACCGACGATTTCGACAGCACCGCAATGATCGCTCCGCAGAGCGCGACGAATGTCGGACTGTCCGGCCTGTTCAAAACGATTACGGAGCGCTTCGCTCTCTCACGCCAGAAGCGCGTGGACGAGGAAGTCGGGCGCTTTATCGAAGCCCAAGGTGGCCAACTTACCGACGACATCGAGCGTCAGATCAGCCGTCGTTTCGGTTCGATGACCTGAATGTAGACGTTAGCGCGAGTTGTGAGCGTTGTATCGAAGGCGTTCCCGGGTGTCCCCGGGAGCGCCTTTTGCGTTCCGCCGATCGGTTTGAATGGCACACCTGCATAGAACCCGTGCCGAGTTGACGATTGCTGGGCCGACCGCCCCGGCGCATGGTGCCCGTCGAACACCTTCGCTTGGGATGACCGCTGTCGATGCCGCTGCTTTTCGTGCTGAGTATTGCGGCATTCGTGTCGGCATTCTCGATCCGGATACTCGATCCGCTGGTTCCATCGATAGCGCGTGACCTCGGCGTGCTCGTCGGCACCGCGGCGATGCTGGCCCCGGCCTGCACCTTTCCCTACGCGATGTCTCAACCCGTACTCGGGGCAATCGGCGATCAGCTCGGCAAGGAACGGATCATCAAAGCTTGCCTGGCGATGCTGGCGCTGTCGTTGACTGCCGCCGCGCTGGCCAACAATTACTCCATCCTGTTCATTGCACGTTGCTTCGCCGGCGTTGCGGGCGGCGGCATCATTCCCGTGTCCTTCGCTATCATCGGCGACAGATTCCCAGTCAATGAGCGGCAGGTCGCGCTGGCCCAACTGGTCATGGCCTCCCAGATTGCGATCCTGCTGAGTGCCGGACTATCGGGCCTGATCGCCGCGCAATTCGGCTGGCGCGCCGTATTCGCGCTCGCGGCCGCCATAGCTGCAGTCTCGTTTGTCACCATGACTCGTGCGCTTCCGAGCGCAGCGCGTACGGAACGCCAGCCGCCGCTCAGCCTCGACAAAATGCGCAGTCAATATGCGTTGGTGCTCTCCAATCCGCTGGCGCGCGTGATTTTGCCTGCGGCCGCTGTGGAGGGAATGGTGCTGTTCGGCTTGCTGCCGTTCGTCGCCCATCGCCTCGAGGAGCGCAATCTTGGCGGCATCGTCGAAGCCGGGCTGGTGCTTGCGGCGATGAGTATCGGCGGAATTTCTTTCACGCTTTGCGTCGCACGGCTCGTACGGATGCTCGGTCGCGAAGGCGTGTTTCGTGCTGGCGGCGTCATCGCCTGCATTGCTATGGCCGGTATCGCCTACAACAGGTCGTGGGTTACCGAAGCCGCGTTTTTCGCGCTGTTGGGCTTCGGGTTCTTCATGATCCACAATTCGCTACAGCTGCAGGCGACGGAATTGGCACCACAGGCGCGCGCCTCGTCGGTGGCGATGTTCGCGTTTTGCTTCTTTCTCGGCCAGGCGCTGGGTCCGCTGATCTACCACGCGGCCTTCGAGGCCCTCGGCATGAACGCACCGATCATGCTGGGTGGCGTGATCCTGCTTGTGATGGCGTTTTCGGTGGCGTTCCGGTTGCAGATGAAGTCGGCACCGCAGGATTAAACGCTTTGTGTCCTGCATTGCCAACAGGCTCACGCGGCGATTTTCAGTGGCCGGACGACGGTGGTCAGGGCAGACGGGCGCGTCGTTTGACGTGGCGTGCGGTTGACAGTCTGCATCGTCACGACATTGCCCAGGACAGGTTTGATGACCCGCGATTGCGTGCTCAGCCAGACATGCCGACGTTTCGGCGCTTTCTTCCTGACGACGAGAACCACCGGCTTGGCCTTCGCGGTCGTCGCGCGGCGGGGGGCCTTGGCTTTCTGTGATGGCTTCGACGTGGCGACTGCTTTCGTCAGGGTCGCCGGCTTGCGCCCCTTGGGCACGTTACGCGACGCCGTATAGGCCATCTGATGGGCGAGCGGACGCGCTTGCGCCGGACGGTACATGGTCGCGAGCGCTATGGTTTGCGCAAGCACAGGTAACGGCAACGCCGCCGGAGTGCCGCCGTCGGGCGGTTCGGGGCGATCCACTTGGTCGACAAGATCGCCCTCCGCGAGGAATTCGATGGTGGCGAAGAGCTTCAGCGGCGCTTTTTCGCTCACCCCGGTCGATTTCGCAGGCTGCAGTCCGAGTGCGCGTAGAATGACCCGCATTCCGCGCAAAATAGCTGACGCTGACGCCGACATGAAAAACTCCCCGACAGACTTCCCCACCCGCACGGGGTGAGCACACCATCGAGAGAATGGCAGGCAAAATTTGCCAGCCGGTTAATATGCGTGCCAAAAAGACCTGATTTATCCGAAAAATCAACGCCGCCTGCGATATTTCAGTCGGAGGGTGCGTCGAGGACTTTTGCCGTCCAGGCGTCACTGTTTGTCGCGACAGCGGTTGCAGCTTTGCCGTTGCGCGCCTTGGTGGCGCGGGTCGCGAGCGTATGCGGGTTGGCAGCGCTGCGCACCGCTGTCGCTGGTGCCGACGCCACCGATTGAGCTGCCAAGGGGTAGATCGTGTCGACTACGAAGCTCCAAAAACCAATCAGATGCCAGAAGATGATCCCGCCGACGAAGCCGACCGCTCCCCAGGTCCGGGCAGGGTTCAGCCCAGAGCGACGGAGACGAGGTCGACGAACCGGCTTCCGGCCGGTCGGCGCAACTTTGATGACCGTTGGCCCCGGCGCTTCCTTATCCGCATCCGTTGGCGCATTCATGCCGTGGTGTGGTCGGCGCTCGACGTCGCTCGCGAACAGTTCTTCGGCGTCGTCCTGCCACTGCGGGGAACGTCGCGTCGATTTACCTGGGTGCAGCACCACGATTTCCCCATTGGAGACAGTGTCCAACGAGTCTGATTCGCGTGTGTCTTGCAAGCGATGGCGGCAAGCCTGCAGCCAGATCGGTGGCCGCAAGTCGGCTACCGGTCACACCGAGTGGAGATGTATTCTCCACTCGAGGGTAAGCGCCGAATCGGTGGTCAGATTTTCTGACCAACTGCCGACGGGACAGATTTTATGTTGGTCGCCCGGACCGGCGGCACGTAGACGCGGTCCGCCTTGCACATACGCGATTGGTTTTCGTTGCGACCACAGCTGCGGAAATTGCCGCCCTTGTCGAAACAGATGCGTACTTCCTTCAAACGCGGACCGGCACCGCCGCAGTCGACGACGATGCCGTCGGGCTTCAGCCCGGGGTTGGCGGCGACGAAATCGGCCAGCAGGTCGGGCGTCGAAACGAACATCCTGGGATCGGTGACGTCGACATAACGCTGCGGAATTTTCACCTTGTTGTACAGCGAGCGCGCCATCTCGAAGTAGCCGTCGACGCCGAGACCGCTGCAGGTGCCGTGCTTGCGGTATTCATGGAACACCAACTTGTCGCTCGGCATGATATCGAGCATTTTGTTGGCGACCGGCCGCGGCACGAAGCCACGATCGGCGGAAGCGCAGTCCTGCGGCCAGCCTTTTTCGAATTGCGGCCAGACGCCATGCAATACGAACGAATATGGACGCCCGCTGCGGGGACTGCACTGGACATCGCCGCTGCCGCTCGGTTGGCCGGCGCAGTAACTCGGGCTCCACGACAGCGACATCACGTAATAGTCGAACTTGCCGGCCTCGTAGGTCTTCTGCGTCCGCCCGTAGGGATTCGACTCACGTGCGAAGCCGCCGGTATTACGCTGTGCTTCGGCAGGCCCGATGCCCGATAAGCACGAAAGGACAATCGCAACGGATGCAACGCCGAGCAGCTTGACGCTCGCAAGCAGTCGGCAGCGGTCAGCCCAAGAATATGTCATGCCTATCCCCATTCGATGTCTGCGGCGCAGAATAGCGAGTCTGCCCCCTGTTGGGCGCGTACCATAGACATTCCGACTGAGCGTGCAACGGGGCCGACAACCACAAGTGTCGGCAGCGGACGATGCATAATGGCCTCGGTAAAGTCATTGCGATCGGAGCCGAGGCAAATTACTGTGCGTCCAATAAACGTTGATCAATCCGAGCGGATCGGCGTCGGCGGCTTGTCGGTTGCAGGCCCGGCATCGCTTTTTTCCTGTTCAACGTCAACTTGCATCGAACGCAGTGTAGAAAATCATGGGTAGACGATCCTCTCACACGCCGGAACAGTTGCGCGAACTGATCCTCGAAGCGGCTTACGCCATCATCGAAACACATGGGCTGGCAGGGCTGTCCGCGCGCGAGATCGCGCGCCGCATCGGGTATTCGCCGGGCACCATCTACAACATGTTCGCCAACCTCGACGACGTGGTGCTGCGGATCGAGGCGCGGATTCTCGAGGCGCTCGATCAGCGCCTCGTCGCTGAATTGGCCGAACACGGCAGCGATCGCGAAAAGGTGCAGCGATTGGCGCAAGCTTATCTCGCGTTCACGCACGAAAAACCGAAGCTGTGGAACTTGCTGTTCGAGCACCATCTGCCGGCCGGAACCGAGTTGCCGGACTGGTATCAGCAGAAGCTCGAAGGTCTGCTGTCGCGCGTCGAACAGGGCCTTGCGCCGCTGATGCCGCATGTCGAGGAGGCCGAGCGCAAGCGCGCCGCCCGGGTGTTGTGGGCCGGTGTGCACGGCATCACGTCGCTCTCGACCACCGATAAGCTCTCGATCGTCACGACCGAAGCGGCAGGTAACCTGGTCGATGATCTGGTGTCGACCTATCTGGCCGGTCTTCAGCAGAAAACGTGATTGCAAGACAGCGCGGACTCAAACAGGAGGCTACTGGATCGTCTTGACGGGCGATGCGGGGAGCACTTGCGGCGGCGGCGCGACGTCGGGTGCTGCAGGCGCGATCGATCCGGTCGAGATCGCCGATGCCGGCATCGCAGGTTCGGCAGCTTCGACGCGATTGGCTTTGAGCCGAACGCGCGCAACCATGTCGCCGACGTTGACACCGAACCAGGGCGCGCCATTGCGCGGCAGCAGTTGCGCATTTAGATGCGACCAGAGTGCAGGCGAGGACAGGTTGGTCACGAACAGCTTGCTCGACGGCGTCGCGAGAAACGCCAGTGCCGCAGCCGCAGCCATGGCGGCGGTGTGTCCCCAATGCTTGCGGTCGACCAGTTTGATGGCGGTTCCGAACGAAGCTTTGATTCGTGTGTCCATCACGTCGACGGAATAGATCTCGTCGAGCGTCAAATGCGTCATATAGCCGAGAAACATGAAGCCGGCCGCCAGCCAGGCAACCGCGTCGGGCCGTCCGAGCACCTGATAAAAGATCACAGCCGTGAACAGCGACACGAACACTGCCGCCAGGATCGAGTGCCAGATGCCGCGATGATAGCTGATCTTGAAAAAGATCCATTTGCCGACATAACGCACGAACGCAAGCGTACCGATGTAGAGGATGAGCATCTCGACGACCGAGAAGCGGCCCGCCGTCGAAAACAGCACGGCGAACGCAAAGAACACCGCAAGCCCTGCGAACATGGCGCGCGCGGGGCGCGACTCTTTGAGATCGATATCGGGCAGAACGGAGCCGAGCACACCGGCGAGGGTGACGCCGACGAGGTTCTCAGGTGAAACCGCGTCGACCGCCAGGGTCAAAGTCGCGAGCGTGCCGCTGACGATGGTGCCGACGGCGATGTGTGTGGGGAAATTTGCCATGCGGGCGATCCTTTGCGACACGCGGACGATCAATGGATTGTCGAAAGGTGCACCGCACCTGATTCGCAGCTGGGAACGAAGCCCGCGGCTACCGATTTGTGTGGATGGAGGCGATTTTTCAGGGCACGAACAGCATGGGCTGCTAGAGGCTTTTGCCACGAACAAGGCTCGCAGCTCGTTGCTGAAAGTGCGACCAGACAAAAACTTACAGCAGGGTCTTTGAATGCAACGCCTCGGCCGGTTGACGCCTCTGTATGCAACGCGCTCCAGCAATCGGGTTTTAGATGCCGGCAATTTTCGATAAACAGCACGACAAGACCTTCCGGCTGGCCGGTGCCGGTATTGCCGTAGCCGTGGTCGTCGTGTTGCTGAAGGCAATTGCCTATCGGCGTACTGGAAGTCTGGCGCTTTATTCCGATGCGCTGGAAGGCATCGTCAACGTCATTACAGCCATGGCTGCGACGTTGGCCGTACACATGGCCGGCCGCCCGGCGGACACGCGGCATCAGTACGGGCACCACAAGGCCGAATATTTCGCAGCGGTGCTCGAGGGGATTTTGATCCTCGTCGCCGCCCTGGCGATTTTACACGAAGTGCTGTCGTCGTGGCGCGAACCAAGGGCGCTGGAGCAATCTGGCATAGGGCTGGCGTTGAGCGGTTTCGCCACCCTACTGAACGGTGCCTGGGGTTGGTATCTGATCCGTCGCGGTCGCGAGTGGCGATCACCGGCGCTGATCGCCGACGGGTGGCACCTTTGGACCGACGTTGCGACCTCGGTCGGCGTGCTGGTCGGGATCGTGCTGGCGATACTGACCGGATGGCAATGGCTCGACCCCGCCCTTGCGGCGCTCGTTGCGTTCTACATTCTATGGGCAGGCTGGCGGATTATTCACGTTTCGATGAGTAGCTTGATGGACGAAGCTGTTACCGCTGAGATCCAACGGCGCATTCATTCCGTCATTTCGGACAAGGGGTCGGGGGCAATCGAGGCTCACGATATCAGGACCCGGACGGCCGGGCGCGTCAGCTTCATCGAGTTTCACCTGGTGGTGCCCGGCGAAATGAGCGTCGCGCGCTCGCATCAGATTTGTGATCGGCTTGAAGCAGCCCTGGAAGAGGCGGTGCCCGGGGCCAACGTACTCATCCATGTCGAGCCGCACATCAAGGCCAAGGGCGATATTTCCGAGCAGGACGCAGTGATCATTTGACGGAAATATACGGCTGCGCGGTCGAATGACAGCTTGAACGTATTCTTTCGACCGGGTTGTTTACGCGATTTCAACGATGTTTTCAGGTTGCCGCTCGGTTGCGTCGCGGAAACGAGGCTTTTTACTCAATATTCATTGCATTCGCCCCACAACATTATGCAAGAAACCGTCCGTTTTGACTTTCGGTATCGTGCGTAAAAGGTGACAGACGATGACATTGGCGTTCGGCACATCTATCAAGCGCTCCCGTCGTTTCGGTATCGAACTGCGACGCAACGAAGATGGTGCGACGGCAGTAGAACTTGGGATAATCGCATTCCCGTTTTTTGCCATGCTATTTGGCATCATGGGCGTATGCCACATGTTTTTCTGGATGTTTACGCTCGAAAATGCCGTATGGAGTGCATCACGCGATATGCGCACCGGCGCATTCCAGACGACATCGCTGGGATCACGATATGCCGGGTTGACCGGTGATGCTCTGAAGACAGAGTTTAAAAAAGCGATCTGCGAAAAAGCGGTCAATTATAGCGATTGCATGAGCTATTCCTCGATCCTGGTTCAATCCAACACGGGCTTCGGCAATCTGCAGCAACCTAACTGCCGCACGGCTTCGAACGGGCTCGTCTCCGATACCGATGCGATGGCTGCTTTCAATGCAGGCGCGCAAAGCGCAGTGGTTCTCGTAACGCTGTGTCACTCTTGGCGTCTCGGAGCCAAACTGCCGTTCCTGCCGGTAACGAACAAGCTCAGCGATGGCGGTCTTTTGATCCAGGCCTCTGCCGCGTTCCGCACCGAACCCTACAACTGAGCCACCCGGAAGCAGCGGCGTGCGCGCCGATGTGTTCGAAGTTTCAACCGGAAGCCATCATGTCCAAATCGTTTTTGTTCCGCCCGTACGTCCGTCTCGCAGTTTCGGTGCGTGCGCTGGCGCGTTGTACGCAAGGTGTTGCCGCCGTCGAATTTGCACTGATCGCACCGGTCATGGCGGCGATGTTCGTCGGGTCCGTCGAACTGAGCCAGGCGGTCACCGCCAACCGGCGGGTCACGCAGGTCGCCACGTCGACAGGCGATCTGGTCGCACGCGCCGACAAGAATATCAGCGACAGCGAAATCGTCGATATCATGAAGGTCGGCAGTTATCTGATGAGCCCGTATGCTCTGACGGGCCTCTCGGTCGACATTCGCGTCGTCGCATCGAGCGCGACGAATGCGACCGACACGAAGTTGAAATGGACGTGCTCATATAAGGCAAGCGCCCCGACCACCGTCACCTGCACCTGCCCCTCGACGACTTACGCGATCCCTGCAGGCCTGGTGTCGCAAGGTGATGCGGTGGTCATCGCTGATATATCATACGATTACAAACCGACATTGTTCGATAACTATATGAAAAAGTATTATACGGGTGGTTCGGGCGGCGTCTATAAAATGAAAGAAACGGTTTATCAAAAACCGCGTTCGAATGCGCCGCAATTGCAAGTCGGCGTCGCGCCGGCTTGTGGCGTGACTTGAGATGATTATCCGAAATAAACGATCTTCGGATTCTTCAGCCGCGCTTGTCGTGAAAGAAGTCGTAGATCTTCTGCGCCATTTCTGCGCTGATGCCTTTGACGGCTTTCAGATCTTCCACGCCGGCGCGTGACGCCGATTTGGCCGACCCGAAATGAGCCAGCAGCGCACGCTTGCGGGTCGGACCGATCCCTTCGATCTCGTCGAGCGGATTGACACCGATGGCTTTCGACCGCTTCGCGCGGTGCGCACCGATGGCGAAACGATGCGCTTCGTCGCGCAGGCGCTGCACGAAATAAAGCACCGGATCGCGCGGCTCCAGCATCAGCGGCGTCGCGCGACCGGGAAAATGAAAATGCTCTCGACCCGCGTCGCGATCCGGCCCCTTGGCGACGCCGACCAGCGCGATATCTGTGACGCCGAGTTCGGCGAGGACGTCGCGGGCGACCGCCAGTTGGCCTAAACCACCGTCGATCAACACCAGATCCGGTCGGTCCGGAAAGGGCTCGTCGTTCAGCGCCGGCTCCGCAGCCTCGATATCGTCCTGATCGGTGTCGGTCTCGATCTCGGGTTCCGCCTGATCGGTTGTCGCGCGCACATCGGCACGCAGCACGCCGAATGCGATTGCATCTGCACCGCGTTGGGCGCGCGGCGGCGGCGCGGGCTGTTCCAACCGTGAGGGATCGTCAGGCACTGGATCGCCCTCGATAAGCGGTACGCTGAACGGCTCTGTGATATCGATCATTGCTGCATCGACAGGCTCGGCGTCGGGCTGAGCGAGGCGCTTGAAGCGTCGTGTCAGCACTTCGCGCATCATGCCGTAATCGTCGCCCGGCGTCAGGCCGGCAGACTTGATGTTGAACTTGCGGTACTGGCCTTTCACGAAGCCTTCGGGCCCGGCGACGATCATCCCGCCGACCGCATGCGCACCCTGGATGTGACTGTTGTCATAGACCTCGATGCGGCGCGGCAGGCGCGATAAGCCGAAGCGCTCCTGCACGCCCTCGAGCAAGCGCCGCTGCGACGAAGTTTCTGCGAGCTTGCGCCCAAGCGCTTCGCGCGCGTTTTGCACCGCGTGTTCGATCATGTCGGACTTGGCGCCGCGTTGCGGCACCCGGATTTCCACCTTGTGGCCAGCTTTCGTGCACAACGCCTCGGCAAGCAGCGCGCAGTCGTCGGGCGGGTAGCTCGCCAGAATCAATCGCGGCACCGGCTTGTCGTCATAGAACTGCGCGATAAAGCTCTCCAGCACCTCACCGAGCTCGATGGCCTTGTCGGCCTTCGGATAATACGCGCGATTGCCCCAGTTCTGGCCGGTGCGGAAGAAAAACACCTGGATGCAGGTCTGCCCGCCCTCTTGATGCGCCGCGAACACGTCGGCTTCGTCGATGCCGTCGGGGTTGATGACCTGGTCGGCGGTGACGTGGGCCAGCGCCCACAGGCGATTGCGGAATTTGGCCGCTTGCTCGTAATCTTGCTTCGCAGCGGCATTTTCCATCATGCCCTGATACATGCGGCGCACGTTCTGGCTCTCGCCGCGCAGGAATGCGGTCGCGTCATCGACCAGCTTGGCATAGTCGGGCGCTGCGATTTCGCCCGTGCACGGCCCGGCGCAGCGCTTGATCTGGAACAGCAGGCACGGACGCGTGCGCCCGTCGAAGACGCTGTCCGAGCACGTGCGCAACAGAAACGCGCGCTGCAGCATGTTGACCGTTCGCACGACGGCGGTGGCGGAAGCGAACGGGCCGAAGTAGTCGCCCTTGGAGCCGCGTGCGCCGCGATGCTTGAGGATCTGCGGTGCCTCGGTATCGCGTCGAATGAGAATATATGGGAATGACTTGTCGTCGCGCATCAGCACGTTGAAGCGCGGGCGCAGGCGCTTGATGAGATTGGCTTCAAGCAGCAGCGCTTCGGCTTCCGTTCGGACGGTGACGAACTCCATCGACGCGGTGGCCATCACCATCCTCAGGATGCGATTGGACAGCCCCGCCGGGCGCGCGTAGTTCGTAACGCGGGCTTTCAGCGATCGCGCCTTGCCGACGTACAACACCTCACCTGCGGCATCGATCATGCGGTACACGCCGGGACGCGACGGCAAGTCTTTCAGGTAACCTTGGATGACCTCCGCGCCTGTTGCGACGGGTGCTGCCGTAACATCGGGTGTCGCCTCGGGCGCGTCATCGGTCGTGGCTGGGGGGTGAGTTTCGCTCATGGTCGCTATGTAGGATGCTCCAGGGAAAAGTGTGCGGCGCGGCAAGACTCGGACCCGCACGCTCGCCAACGACCGCCTGTTCGCGCGACCGGCCCGTAAGTCCGTTTGCTTCCCGCACCAAATCGCCGAGGATGCGCCGTAGGGCCCGTTTACCAATCAGTTGCGGGGGTGGGTAGCCAAGCCGATAGTTAATCGCTCTACGAAGCTATTAGGCGGCTCAGCGGCGATTAAGCACGATAGGACAAATTGGACAAAGCGCGGCGCTCATGCCACGCCAGCCGCACCCTCATCCCGCCCGCTTCCGTCTCTCGATCGCATCCCAGATCAGCGCCGCGATGTCCTCCCCGCCGAACGCTTTCACCTGCCGGATACCGGTCGGTGACGTCACGTTGATTTCGGTCAGATACGGGCCGATCACGTCGATGCCGGTGAAGATCAACCCCCGCCGTTTCAGCTCCGGCCCTAACCGGGCGCAGATTTCCTTATCGCGCGGCGTCAACTCGGTCGGCTTCGGCGTACCACCCACGTGCATGTTCGAACGCGTTTCGCCATCGGCTGGCACGCGGTTGATGGCCCCGGCCGGCTCGCCGTCGATCAGGATGATCCGCTTGTCGCCCTGCCGCACCTCCGGCCGATACTGCTGCACCATGAACGCCTCGCGGCTGACGATGTGGAACATCTCGATCAGCGCATTGAGATTGCTGTCGTCCTCGCGCACACGGAACACGGCGGCACCGCCATTGCCGTACAGCGGCTTGATGATGATATCCTTGTACCGCGCGCGGAATTCGCGCACGTCCTCTGCGTTGCGCGTCACCATCGTCGGCGGCATCAGATCGAGAAAATCCAGCACCCAGACTTTTTCGGGCGCGTTGCGCACGCTGCCGGGATCGTTGACGACCAGGGTCTTGGGGTGGATGCGTTCCAGCAGATGCGTCGTCGTGATATAATTCATGTCGAAAGGCGGATCCTGGCGCAGCAGGACGACGTCCCACGTCGACAAATCGACAGTACGCGGATTGGACAGCTTGTAGTGGTCGTTGATCTTGTCCTCCACCCTCAGCGTCGCACCGCGCGCGATCACCCTGCCCTCGTCGAGTGTCAGATGGTCGGGCAGATAATAGAACAGTTCGTGCCCGCGGTGCTGCGCCTCCAGCAACATCGCGAAGGTGCTGTCGCCGCGAATATCGATCTTGTCGATCGGGTCCATTTGGCAAGCGATCTTCAGGCCCATGCGAAGTCCTCGATAGCGGGAGATGGCGGGAGTTGTAGGCGATGCGCGCGCCGCACTATGGAGCGGCGGTCGGATTGCGACCAGACCCAAATATGAGACTGTGCGTCACACGCGCGCCAATGCCTTGAATGAACTTATCGCCAGTTTAGGCACATTGGTTGTTGCCGTTTTGCCCCACTGTTGCCACCACTGACCGTTATCGACGCCGTTGACCGGGGCCAGTGATTGGACCAGGAAACTTTAGCCTGTATCGACAAATCATCCCGAAGTCGGCGTCAGAGTCGGGCTGAGCATTCTGAAATGCACACCGCGCGACACAGGCGACGGTACAAGGCATACTGATAAGGCAAATAACAGTGCGAGGCATATGACAGGGCATCCGGGAGATGGACGAGCGGATGATGGCGCGGGTGACGCGTCGTCGCTGGCTGTCGCTGCCTGGTATCTCGGGCGTGATGGCCAGCAGTTCGGTCCTGTCACCGAGAGCGAGTTCCACCGGCTGTTTCGGACCGGCCAGTTGCTCCCCACCGATCTGGCCTGGCGCGAAGGCTATCCCGAGTGGCAGCCGGTAGGCGCCTTGCTGGCATCGCCTCCACCCGGCGTGGTGCCACCTGCACCACTTAGGACCTCCGCCGCCGTAGAGTCACGTTCTGCCGCGCCGGCCACGAGCGCGAGAGCCGCCCCGGCGGCAAATCATGCAGCCACCGCCGTCCAGCAACCCATCCACTCCCGCCTGGCCCAGCCAGCCCGTGGGACGGCACCTGCCGAAGCGCACAAAGCGCGGGCTAATCGTACCGCCGAGCGCCCCGTCGCGGCGAAGCGATCGCGCCGTGGCCGGCTGGGTCGGGGCCTGCTTTGGACCGCCATCGCCGCATTCTTCGCCGTCACGCTGACCGCAGCCTATCTGGTCGTTGCTGGCGATAAAAACCTGCTGCGCATGGCGACCGCCCTCATCCCGCGTGGCGGCGACCGTATCGGCCCCACGGCCCCGATCGGCGGTTTTGCGCGCACCCTGGAAGCCACCGACAGCGCCATGCAGCGCAGCGCCTTGTGGCAGGTGCTCAAGAAAAATCATGCCGAGTGGTACGCCGACCGCGTCCGCGAGGCCACCGAAGCCGTCGTCGCCAACAAGAGCGAGGCCGAAGTCGCCAATCTCATGATGCAGGGTGTGGTGAAGCTGCGCCGCCAGTATGCGGCGGAAGCCGCGTCGGCACCGTTGCCGCGTTTGAAATTGATCGCCGAACAATTCACCAGCAATCTGTCCAGGCTTCGTGCGCAAAGCATCGACACCTGCTACCAGTTCGTCTCTGCTGGTGAAGGCGCACCTGCCGTGGTGGCGCTGCTGCAGGCGCCCGAACATACGTCGGCGTTGCAGGCACAATTGGTCGCCACGTTTGAGGCCATCGGCGAAGGTCGCCGCGCCACGCGCATCTATCCGCAGCCCAAACCCCAAGACTACGACGAGCTCGTAAAGATCCTCGAGGCGCGCGGCTGGAAAAACGCCGACATGCAGCTGTTTTCCGATAGCGGTGCCTTGGCTAAGGCCTCGCCCGAGACCGTCTGTCGCCTCGTGACCGAGTGGTTCGAAAGCCAGCTCGCGATCAAAGATCCGGACACCCAGATGCGGTTGATCGTCGACAGCCTGCGCCCGGTCGTGGCGGGTTGATGCCGCCGCTCCGCAGGGTGCAATAGGCCAAGCCGTAGTGCACCGATCCGGGCCTCGGCGGTGCTACACGTCACAATTGCATCCTTCGAAGTACGCCAATCAATCAGCCAACCGCGTCAACTCCAGCACCGCAGCGTTGAACGCCTGCGGCTGCTCGTACTGCGCCCAGTGTCCAGCATCCCCGATCGTGCGGGTCCGAAGTTCCGGATGATCCTTGCGCAGAATGTCGTAGCGCGCCTCGACGCTCGGTGTGGCCAGCACATCGCCCGCCCCCCAGATGGCACTCAGTCGCGCGGTGACGTGTGGCAGCGTTGCCGGAATCTCGTTGGTGCCGGCGAAGGCGCGCGATTTGAAACGAGCGCGGCGGATATTCTCGGCTTGAATATGAACCGCCAGCGCGTCGATCCGAGCGGGGTCGAGAAACATCAACTTCGCCAGATTGTTACGATGCACGACCGCCGACTCGTCGGTCGTCATCGTCGAGCGCTCGCGATCGAATTCCAGCCGGTTGTGCGGCAGCCCAAGCGCCGCCGATCCGCAAATCGTAAAGCTCGCCAGCCGGTCGCCGAGGAAGGCGGCGGCAAACGTGCCCACGTGCGCCCCGAACGAGAATGCCACCATGTGCATCTGCCCGGCGTCGGCGATGAGTTTGCGCAGTCCGTCGGCCACCACCTGACCGGCAGTCGCCGGCGTGTGCGGCGCGTTCGGCATGGCGCTATCGCCGAGGCCGGGCAGATCGCAGGCCCAGACTTCGGTCATGTCGGCGAGTGCGGGGATGTTCTTGATCCAATGCGTCCACGCGCCCGAGCCGCCGTGCAGCAACACCAATGGGAGCAGCCCCTCACGGCGCTCGCCCCAGCGACGCCAGACCATTGTCCCGGCTCCGCACGGCGTCTCGAAGCGCATGCTGTGCGCCTCGAACGATGCGATAATCGTAGCCGGATCCGCCGCCCAGTCGACCGAGGCTGAACCGAACCCTTGTCTCGTATTCATGACGACGTGTCCCAAATCGCGCGCAAACCATCAGCGCCTTAACCCAACGTGCGCTCGACCGCCAGCACCCCGGAATGCATTTCCCTCTTGCAGCAAATCGCTGGCCGTGCGGAAGTCGCACCCGACTAGAATGAAAAACAAAGGGACCGCCTGCCATCGGATCAACCGATCGGCGAAAGGATCGGACCCGATGGGAGAGTAGATGGCTTCGGTAGACATTCGCGACGTGCGAAAATCCTATGGCTCGGTAGAGGTGCTGCACGGCGTGTCGGTACCGATCAAGAACGGCGAGTTCGTAGTTCTCGTCGGCCCCTCCGGTTGCGGCAAGTCGACCTTGCTGCGGATGATCGCCGGCCTTGAAAACATCACCGGCGGCACCGTTTCGATCGGCGACCGCGTGGTCAACAACATCCATCCCAAAGAGCGCGACATCGCGATGGTGTTCCAGAACTATGCGCTGTATCCGCATATGACGGTCGCCGACAACATGGCGTTCTCGCTCAAGCTCAAGAACACCGACAAGGCGATCATCAAGGCCCAGGTCGACAAAGCGGCCGGCATTCTCGGCCTCGGAAATCTCCTCGACCGCTACCCGCGACAACTCTCAGGCGGCCAGCGCCAGCGTGTCGCCATGGGCCGCGCCATTGTTCGCGATCCGCAGGTGTTCCTGTTCGACGAACCGCTGTCCAACCTCGACGCCAAGCTACGCGTGGCAATGCGTGCCGAAATCAAGGAACTGCACCAGCGCCTCAAAACCACGACGATCTACGTCACCCACGATCAGATCGAAGCGATGACCATGGCCGACAAGATCGTCGTTATGCACGACGGCTACATCGAGCAGATCGGCGCGCCGCTCGACCTCTACGACAACCCGCAGAACCAGTTCGTCGCCGGCTTCATCGGTTCGCCGTCGATGAACTTCATCAACGGCACGCTGCGCGTCGAGGGCGGCCAGCCGATGCTCGAAACCGCGTCCGGCACCAAGATGCCATTGGCCTCCGCCCCGTCTGCGAGCGCTGGGCGCGCCATCGTCTCGGGCGTGCGGCCGGAACATTTCACGATTGCCGACGACGGTGTCGACGCCGAAGTGATCGTGGTCGAGCCGACCGGTTCGGAAACGCAGCTCGTGGCCAAGATGGCCGGTCACGATATCGTCGCGATTTTCCGTGAACGTTATGACTTCCAGCCGGGACAGAAGGTCAAGCTCAAGCCACGGCCGGATGTGGTGCATTTGTTCGACAAGGAAACCGGCAAGCGCATTTGACGTTCTCCGCACTGATTCCCTCCCTCTTGCGGGGGAGGGCTAGGGTGGGGGGGAATGGTCAGTACGACCATGGCGCTGGCGCGTGCTAGCCCCACCCCGATGGGAAAAGGTAATCCCGGTATAGAGCGTGGAGCCGTCCCCAAACTGCAAAAAACAAAAACGACCTAGGAGGAAACGACGCATGACAAACTCGAAATTCTCACGCCGTAATGTGCTCAAGGGAACCGCCGCCGCTGGCGCTGGCATTCTCGGTGCCACCGACCTGCTGCACTTCGCCAAGGCCTGGGCGCAGGAAGCGCAGTGGAAGCCGGAAGCTGGTGCCAAGCTCAACGTTCTCCGCTGGAAACGTTTCGTGCCCGCCGAAGACGACGCGTTCATGCAGATCGTCGCCGCGTTCAGCAAGGCCACCGGCGTCGAAGTCAACATCACCAACGAATCGTTCGACGACATCCAGCCGAAGGCTTCGGTCGCCGCGAACACCGGGCAAGGTCCGGATCTCGTATGGGGCCTGCACTCACTGCCGCATCTGTTTCCCGACAAGGTAAACGACCTGACCGACGTCGCCGACTATCTCGGCAAGAAGTATGGCGGCTGGGTCCCTGCGGCCGAAGGCACCTGCAAGATCGGCAACAAGTGGATCGGCATTCCGGTCGCCTTCAACGGCGGCTACATGAACTATCGCATCAAGGCGATGAACGACGCCGGCTTCAAGGAATTCCCGAAAGACACCGCCGGGCTTCTGGAATTGTGCAAGGCCATGAAGGCTAAGGGCACGCCACCGGGCTTTGCTATGGGTCACGCGACAGGTGACGCCAACGCCTGGCTGCACTGGGTGCTGTGGTCGCACGGCGGCTACCTGATCGACAAGGACAACGCCGTTTCGATCAATTCGCCGGAAACCGCAAAATCGCTCGAGTACTGCAAGGCGCTCTACGAGACGTTCATCCCGGGCACCGCATCCTGGAACGACAGCTCGAACAACAAAGCGTTTCTGTCAGGTGAACTCTTCCTCACCGCGAACGGGATCTCGATCTACGCCGCAGCGCAGGCCGCTGGCAAAGGCGGCGACGCCAAGCAGCAGGCAATCGCCGACGATATGGATCACGCGGCGTTCCCGATCGGCCCCAGTGGCAAGCCTCAGGAATTGCAGTTGTGCTTTCCCATTCTGCAGTTCCAGTACACCAAGGTGCCGAACGCCGGCAAAGCCTTCATCGCCTTCATGATGGATGCCGCACAATATGGACCGTGGTTGTCGGCGGCAGTCGGGTACCTCACGCAACCCCTCAACGAGTTCGAGAAGCTGCCGTTCTGGACCGCCGATCCGAAGCGTACCGTCTACCGCGACGCCGCGAAGCGCTCTCTGACTGCGGCCGGCATCGGCAAGATGGACGAGAAGGCGGCCTCTGCGATCGCCGACTTCATCGTCGTCGATATGTTCGCCAACTATTGCACGGGCGGCGCCGACTTGAAGGGCGCCATCGCGCAGGCCGAACGCGCCGCCAAGAAACTGTATCGCTAACGTTGCGTAGGTTGGGTCAAGCACTTGCGCGACCCAACTTTTCAGCTCGAGTTCGCAGTGTTGGGTCGCGCGAAAGCTCGACCCAATGACGAGTCCGGACCTTCGCGCTCCCGCGGAAAGAGCCACCGCCTATGACTGACGCTGCACTTCCTGCGACCCGCGACAGGCCGATGCGTGAACCCACGAGCTGGGAGCGTTTGCGCTCGAATCGCGACTGGCTCGGCTTCTGGTTCATGGTGCCCACGGTTCTGCTGCTGGGTGTGTTTCTCGCCTATCCGCTGTTTCTCGGCATCTGGCTGTCCTTCACCAATACGAAAATCGGTCGCGTCGGCAAATTCATCGGCCTCGAAAATTACGAGTGGCTGATGGACGACAAGGTGTTCTGGCTGTCGGTCACGAACACGCTGCTCTACACCGTCGTCGCGAGCGTCGCGAAATTCGCCATCGGCCTGTATCTCGCCCTCCTGCTCAACAAGCACATGCCGTTCAAGGCGATGATCCGAGCTGTGGTTTTGATCCCCTTCATCGTGCCGACGGTGTTGTCCGCCATTGCGTTCTGGTGGATCTATGACAGCCAGTTCTCGATCGTTTCGTGGCTGCTCCGCAAGGCCGGCTTCATCACCACCAACATCAACTTCCTCGGCGATCCCTGGAACGCCCGCTGGTCCACTATTTTCGCCAACGTCTGGCGTGGTATTCCGTTCGTCGCCATCACCTTGCTGGCAGGTCTGCAGACCGTATCGCCGTCGCTCTACGAAGCAGCCACCCTCGATGGCGCAACCGGTTGGCAGCGTTTCCGCTACATCACCTATCCGATTCTGACGCCGATTATCGCCGTCGTCATGACCTTCTCCGTGCTGTTCACGTTCACGGATTTCCAGCTCATCTGGGCCATGACGCGCGGTGGCCCGGTCAACGCCACGCATTTGATGGCCACCCTGTCCTACCAGCGCGCCATTCTCGGCGGCAACATGGGGGAAGGTGCGGCCATCGCCACCGCCATGATCCCGTTTTTGCTGGCAGCCGTGCTCGTCTCGTGGTTCGGCCTGCAGCGCCGTAAATGGCAGGCGGGCGTGGGCAATGACTGAGCCCGTTTCCAGCGCCGTCGCGCAGCACCCATTTCAGGTATCCCGCCATGTCTGACGCAAGCGCCACCGCCCGGCCTGTCGAGGCCCCTTCGGTCACCCGCGAGGACAACGCCGAGGGCATGGAATTCCTGGAGACGTGGCAGCGGCGGCTGGTCTTCACCTATTTCCCGCTGGCGATCATCGTGTTCGTGCTGCTGTTTCCATTCTACTGGATGGCGCTGACGGCGGTGAAGCCCGACGACCAACTCCTCGACATGGAAACCTTCAATCCGCTCTGGACCTGGAATCCGACGTTCAAGCACATCTACAAGCTGCTGTTCCAGAGCAACTATCCAAAGTGGCTCTGGAACACGATGTATGTGGCCTCAGCCGCGACCGCGCTGTCGCTGTTCGCTAGCGTGCTTGCTGCTTACGCCATCGTGCGGCTGCAGTTTCGCGGCGCGCAGCTGGTCGGTGGCTTGATCTTCCTCGCCTATCTCGTGCCGCCGTCGATCCTGTTCATCCCCTTGGCCTCGATCATCTACTCCTATGGTCTGATCGACAGCCCGCTGTCGCTGATCCTGGTCTACCCGACGATCCTCATCCCGTTCGCGACGTGGCTTTTGATGGGCTATTTCAAATCCATCCCGTTCGAACTCGAGGAAAGCGCGCTGATGGATGGCGCGAGCCGCTGGCAGATCCTCACCAAAATCGTACTGCCGCTGGCGGTGCCGGGGTTGATCTCGGCCTTCATCTTCTGCTTCACGCTGTGCTGGAATGAATTCATCTACGCGCTGACCTTCATCTCCACGACCGGCAACAAGACCGTGCCGGTGGCGATCGTCAACGAGTTCGTCGACGGTGACATTTATCGCTGGGGCGCGCTGATGGCCGGCGCACTGGTCGGCTCGCTGCCGCTGGTGATCCTCTATACCTTCTTTGTCGAGCACTATGTCTCCGCCATGACCGGCGCCGTGAAAGAGTAAGCGGCGCAAGCTGTTTAAAACGCTGCGAACTCCGAATTCTTGCGGTCCGTCACCAGCATCGCGCCGGGAGCGTGGGTGATCGCGAACGCGGGTTTGGCGGCGGCGATGACCGCTTGCGGAGTGACGCCGCAGGCCCAGAACACCGGCAGCTCGTCGTCGTGCACGGCGACCGTGTCGCCATAGTCTGGCCGCGATAGATCGCCGATGCCGATCGACCCAGGCAGCCCGATGTGCACGGGTGCGCCATGCACGCTTGGAAACCGCGACGTGATCTGCACCGCGCGGATCGCGTCGGCAGGTTTCAGTGGACGCATCGAAACCACCATCGGGCCCGCGAACCGCCCGGCCGTAGTGCACGCGATGTTGGTCCGGAACATCGGCACGTTCTTGCCCTCGGCGATATGGCGCACCGGCACGTCGGCGGCCAGCAGCGCTTCCTCGAACGAAAACGAGCAGCCGATCACGAAGCCGACCAGATCCGCTGTCCAATAGCTGAGCACGTCGGTTGGTTCATCGACCAGTTCGCCATGCCGCCACACCCGATAGCGCGGCAGATCTGTCCGCAGATCGAGATCGTCACCGAGTTCCGGCACCTGTGGCGACCCCACCTCCGACACCCCGATCAGCGGGCACGGCTTCGGGTTTCGTTGCGCAAAGCGCAAGAAGTCGTCGGCCAGATCACGCGGCAGAATAACCAGATTTCCCTGCACGTATCCGGGAGCCGAACCGGCCGTCTGGCCCGTCAGAACGCCCTTCCGGCACGCGACACGAACATCGCGGGCGCTCCGACTCTGGCCGCTCGATTTACGATCGTCCACGTTTGTGACCCCTGGTTGACCCGTTGCGACACCATTCTACGGCTTCGACAAGAGCAGTCCAGGTAAAGCGAATTACTTTGTCGCCGATTCCGGTTTGAGGAATACGTCGACCCGCATTCCCGGCAGCAGCGGCGACGCGCCCGTCAGCTCGACCGAAACCTCGAGCACATCGACATCCGCCAGTTTACGCGGGCCTTTCTGGCCCAACCGGCTTGGTCCCATCGCTTGCGCGAATGACACGACTTTACCGTCGAAGTCGCGACCCGGAAACGCATCGGAGCGCACGACCGCCACCTGGCCCACGCGCAATTTCCCGATGTCGCGTTCCTCGATTTCCGCCTTCACCCGTAACCCGCTCATATCGCCCAATACGACCAGAACAGTTTCGGGTGACGGCGCTACGCTCTCGCCCGCCGTTGCAGTCAGCTGCAACACGGTACCGTCCTGCGGTGCCCGGACGCGTAACCGTTCTGCCGCCGCATCGACGCCGGCAAGCTCGGAACGCGCCGCCGCGAGCGCCGCTTCCAGACGTGTCTGCGCAAGTGCCGTATCCCCGAGCAGGCGTCGCAACGTCGTACGCGCGGCAACCATGGCGTCCCTGGCCTTCGTGACGGTTTCCCGCGCAGTCGACACCTGCGCATCCGTCGCCAGCCCCGCCTTCCGCGCCTCGAACCAGCGGTCCAACTCGGCACGGTTCACACTGAACTGCCGTTCGCTTTTGAAGGCTTCGTCTTCGGCGCTGCGGCGATCGCGGGCGGCGCCGGTCACCACTTCTCCGTCGCGGTCACGGCGGCGCACCGACGCTTCCGCATCCGCTGCCGCCAGTCGCGCCTCCACTTCGCTGTCATCGAGCTTGATCAGCAGGTCGCCCGCGTTCACTTTCTGATTAAGCGCGACGAGCACCTCGCTGATGCGCCCTGCGCTCTGCGGCGAAATGCGAATTTCTCCACCTTTGGGCTCGACTCGTCCTGGTGCTGAAACTGCCCAGGCCACTTTGGCCGCTGGCGCTGTCGCCGTGGTCGAGCCGGGGGTGTTCGTGCTGCCGGTCGCAATCGACTGCGCCGAACCGCCCGCATCGATGGCGCGAGGGGTGCGAGAAACGAAGATCGCTATGGCGACGGCAATGGCTGCAGCCGCTAACAGGGGACCAAGCGCGCTTTCACGATTTTGCATCGAACTTCCGTTTCTTTCCACGAGATAGCTTGTGAATGTTGTCGTCGCCGCCGGGTGGCCGATCTTCGCCGACGATGCGACCGTCCTCGATTTTAAGAATACGATCGGCATATTTGATCGTTCGCGGATCGTGCGTCACAGCCAATACGGCGTGTTGGTTTTCGGGGTTCGAAGCGATTTCGCTCAGCAACTCCATGACGGCGTTTCCGTTCTCGCTGTCGAGCGCCGCCGTTGGTTCGTCCGCGAGAATGACGCTCGGCTTGCCGGCGATGGCCCGGGCGACTGCCACGCGTTGCTGCTCCCCGCCGCTCATATTGCCCGGATACGATTTCATGCGATGGCCGAGGCCCACTTGCTGTAGCGCGCGTTGCGCCCGCACGACGACCCCAGGCCCACGTTCGCCACGCACATCGAGCGCCAGCCGCACGTTCTCCTCCGCCGTCAGCGTCGGAAACAGGTTGTAGGACTGAAAGATGAAGCCGACGTGGTGACGCCGCAGGTTCGCCAGCTGCTCCGCATTCAATCCGAACGTATCGTTCCCGGCGAGGGTCAGCGTACCTTCCGTTGGCGTCAAGATGCACCCGAGGATCGACAGCAACGTCGTTTTGCCGGACCCCGATGGCCCCATCAGCAGTGTCAACTCGCCGGGCCGCAAATCGAGCGACACGCCTTTGAGCGCGCGCACCGCACCTGCGCCCGCGCCAAGATCTTTGACGATGTTGCTCGCCGTGAGCACTGAAGGTTGGGTCATCGGCTGAACACCATGGCTGGGTCGATCCGCGTGACCTTGCTGATGGCCGCGATGGCCGAGATAGCGCACATGAACAGCGTCAATCCGAACAGCAACGCGGCAAGGCCGGGCGTCATGACGATGGGCAGCGGCAATGCCATGCTTTCCGTCACGTAGATAATCAGCAAAGCAATCGTCATGCCCAAGCCATACCCGATCGCAGCGGACAACGCCGCCTGCGACAGGATCACTTTGTGAATATAGCCCGTCGACGACCCGAGCGCGCGCAAGGTCGCGAACTCGTTCAGATGGTCCTTGGTCGACGAATAAAGCGTCTGCGCGACGATCACCGTGCCGACGATCAAGCCCAAAATTGCACCACCGATGAGCGCCACCCCGGCACCCGTCGACATCATCCAATGGTTGAGGCTGCGATTGCGGAATTCGGCTTTGGTCAGCACCTGCTCGCTCGGCAATCGTTCCTGTAAAGCGGCGCGGACCGCGTCGGGATTGGCGCTGGGCGCGAGTTGAACCAATCCATAGGTGATCTGATCGGGCCCCAGCCCCAGCAGCGAGCGGGCCCGCGAGAAGGTCGTGAATACGAACGGCGTCGTCGTGAACGACCGGATTCCGTCCGTCAGACCAACGACCCGCACGCGGCTGCCGTTGATCTGCGCCGTGGAACCAAGGCCGGATGCGCCGAGATCCTCGAGGTAAGTCTTGTCGATGATAACGGCGTCACGTGCGCCGAGTGCGGCGATATCGCCGTCGACGAGGTCCCAGGGCACCAGCCCACCATCTTCAGGATCAGCGCCGACAAGGACGATGGTCGCGGTACCGCCATCAGGCTTTTTCCAGTCCACGAAAGAAGTAATCATCGGAATGACCGCCGCGACACCAGGCGTCGACAGGGCGACAAAGCGCGCACGTTGATTGATCGGTTGCGCCTCTTCGAAGTTCTTGTTGCCGTAGGCCATGATCCAGATATCGCCCTTGGCGTGATCGATGGTCGAGGCAATGATCTGACGGGCCCCCAGGTAAAGCCCGAGCTGAACCGCGATAAGGACGATCGCGAACAAAATGCCGATCAGCGTTACCGCTAACCGGACGCGATCATGGAACAGATTTCTGAATGCCAGAATGAACGTCATTGAACTCGAACACCACACTATCGATATTGCAGAAAGATGAACACGGGCCATGTGACCGGGCTGAACGGTGTCAATCCGGCGAAACCACACTGCAAGACGAAATCACGGCAGCTCAATTCACCTAAATGGCAGCCATGAACTACAACGCGCATCTGACGGTTTAGGTATAGCGCGTTTTAATCGGACCTCGAATAAACTACGCTGCTAACGTAAAGATGCCATTTGTTGATTGGCTCCATCCGTAAGCAGAATTCCTTAAAGCCACATTGCGTCCATGTTTTGTTGCGCTTCTGCGAGTTGAAAAAGGGAAGTACATATGATGGCAGCTCGAAAAATTGCAATTGGGTCAGCTTTGGTAGCTCTCGGGTCCCTGGGGCTTATGCTCGCGCCCGAACCTTTGGCGGCCCAAGGGACGGCAGCGACGTCCGCTCCCGCACCCGCGACCCAGCCCGACGTGCTTGGCGTTTGGATCGATCATACCGGCCGCGGCGCGGTCGAAATTGTTCCGTGCGGTCTGAAAGCGTGCGGATACATCTACTGGGTCAAAGATACTGTCGGCAAAACCGGCCAACCGGTCGTGGACGCGAAGAATCCGGATCCGAAACGGCGAAACAAACCGATTTGCGGGACACAGGTTCTGATCGATCTGGCACGGCAGAAGCCCGCGCGTATCGGCAACATCTGGGGAGGCGGTTCGATTTATGATCCGGAAGAAGGCGAGAAATTCGACGTGGAATTGAAGCTGATAACCGCCGACGAAATGTCGGTACTAGGTTACGCCGGTCTCAAATTCCTCAGCGAGACTTACACCTGGAAACGCGCCCCGGTCGATCTCGCCAGGTGCGGTCCACCGCGGGTCTGATCGGCCCGCGGTGCGTATGCCTATTGGATGCGGTTGATCTTCGGGGCGGTCGAGACGCGCGACGGCGTTCCGCGCACACCGATTTTCTTTGCCGCGATTGCCGCTTGCTCGAGCTTGAACGCGAATTCGCGGGTCTCATCCAGCACGACATCGCGCTGTTGATCCAGCGTAATGACGTGATAGCAGTCTTCGAGGACGACCGTTGTCACGCGACCACCCAGGTTGCGCTGCAAATGTTCGGCATTGCCGAGACTGGCGCGATCGTCTTCGCGGGGATGCAGAACCAGCGTCGGCTGCCGGATCAATCCAAGCACGCGGTTGACCGACTTCGTCAGGTAACGAAACTGTAGCAGCGACCGGCCAGGAGTTCCCGGCAAGCCGGCTTGCGAACTATCGTCGCTGTGAATTGCATTCATGACGAACTCACGGAACCGAACATTCTTGATGCCGTAAGGTTCACGCTCCGTGAACAGGAATTTGTCGGCGCTCCAGTTGTCGTTGACCAACTCGAAAAGCCTCGCATACCAAGGCATCGACCAGCCGTCGAACTTGAAAGTCGGCGCAAACAACGTAGCGCCGTTAACTGTATCTGGATGCTCTGCGGCCAAACGAAGTGCCAGAACGGCGCCCATCGAAAGGCCCCCGACGATGATCAGGTCGCATGTCTTACGCAGTTCGACCAGCGCGTCCTCGGCGCTTTGATACCAATCCTGCCATGTGGTCGCCTTCAAGTCTTCAAGCGTGCCGCAATGGCCAGCAAGCTGCGGGACACTCACGGTGAAGCCTGCTCGCGCAAGCCCATTCGAGATGTACCGCAACTCGATCGGCGTTCCGGTCAAGCCGTGAATGAGCAGAAAGCCCGTCTTCGAGCCGGCATTGAAAAAACTGCGGTCGCGTATTGTCGCTGTCACGCAAACGATCCTTTTTGGAAGGCCACACGAGAGGCAGCTCGAATTGGGGGATTCGAGCGCATCTTCAGATTATTTGTTTCACCGGGTCACAAGCGCTGTCCGCACTGCGTAAAGCGTCATTGGGTGTGAGGGTCTATACGTGCGAGATGTCAGAGAAGATGAAAACCATAACCAATTATTTTGATCAGGCCGTCGTTGAGGGACGCGGGCGGCTGACAGGAAGGCCAAGGCGACGCTCCGGCAGTCGCGGTCGGAGCGAAGAGATGCCGACCGGACGAACGGGTATAACGTTCTGAGATGAGCTGCTGCCGCGTCTGACACCCGAACGTGCCTCCAGCAGCCATCCGTCGAAGCGGGCGACCACATCGGCGAAACCGGAGATCGCCCAATGGTGTAATCCTTGGCTTTGACAATGGCGTGTAAGGCTCGCTTTGGATAAAACGAAATCAGCTTTCGATGCTACGCAGAAGTCCGATCTCCCGTCACCGATAACCACCGTCCTCGTCAGCGGCTCTGCCAGCTGCCGGCACTTGCAATTGCCGGAACCGGTGTCGCAAGCGCTGTTCCGGTTCGGAAATTCCAATTTCCAGCGGTTGTCACCCTGCCACGCTAGATGGTTGGCGTAGAACGGAAGATCGATACCGTACCGCTCGAACGTCGCTTCAATGGCCAAGTCGAAGCCATCGGATACGACCGTCACATCAATGGCGCGGGCCTGACACTGCCGAACGAATTCCGGGAAGGCCGGGTCTATGTCTCGCTCGCTCACGGCACGGAAGATGTCGTCTCGCGTCGCACGGATCAGCTCGACCTGCGCGCCCATGCAATCGCGCGAATTCATGCGACCGGCCTGCCATTCCTCCTCCAGCTTAAGCCACTCCGGCTGAGCGAAAGATTGAAAAATGTGATCTGTTACGTCGCCGGGAACAATGGTTCCGTCGAAATCGACAAGCACACGCACGTTACGAAGAGAACTCGGCACTGGCACATCTCATGAACTGGTGACCCCTACGAGCGACGGCACTGGGGTAAACTCGCTTTAAATACGCCCACAGTAGCCTGAGCAAAACCGTGACCGCGAGACATCGTTAACGTCGACTCTGGAGAAGGAGTAAGCTTCGAGTGATCACCGCTAACTTCACAGCAGCTCGAAGGTTGCGTCTCTTGCGCGCTGGAAATGCGGCAAAAGTTGACGCGTGTCCACCACCCGGGGCCGCGACTTGATCGCAGCGCACAACTGGAACAAAACACTGTGATCAGGCTGCAGGCGAGCCTTCGAACGGTGTACAAAACTATCTAAACACCGTCTCGAAGTGCGCTAATTCCGTGAATGGATATTCATTTCGAAGTCGTTCGAAAGATTAAATGGCTGTTTTCGACAGCATATTTAGATTCCATATACGACGTGGATGCAAATGCATCATTGGCGCAAACTGCGACGATAAATCCCAACGTCGCCACAAATTTCTGACTTCGCGATTTCTTTTTGAACGACGTTAATGTCCGGTGCGACCACACGCCTCATCGCTGCCGAACCAGATGATCATCGTTCACTAACGCGTTGCAGCTCTGCAAAAGTATAACCAGGGGGGGTTGGCTATTTGACCGCTGCGACGTCGGACAACACCCGATCCACAAGATCTCTAACCTCGGCCTGCAGGGCTTTCCGCGCGACCTCCCGAGTATAGTGCATGTGGCCACCCGGATAGAGTCGCAACGCGACACGTCCCTTGGTTTTGTCTGCAAACCCAGGCAGCTGATCAAGCAGCAGCACGCTACCGAGATATGGGGTGCGTAGATCGGTCGCGCCATGCGAGACGAGCAGGCGGAGCTTTGGGTCGAGTGCCATCGCAGCTTTGAGCTGAGAGAAGCTCTCCACCGATGTGGTCGAGTTCCCCCACTGCCACGACCCTAAAGCATCACCCGCCGCAAGATTGTAGGAAAGATCGGTGCGCCAACCCAGCTTCGCATACAGATTGATCATGGCACCCGTGATCGGTGCAGCAAGCGCGGACGCGAACGGGTCATCCCAATTCTTGAAGTACGTCGTCGGATCAGGGTCGTCGCTGACGACGCTGGTGTCGTAGCCGCTCGCATGCGTGCGCGACGCTCGATTGCTTTCGCGGATATAGATGAATTCGTCGAGCCGCCCGCCGTATTGGCGAACCACCGCTTCGGGAAGGTTGGATATGTCGGCGACACGCTTCACCACGCGTTCGACGGCTGCAGCATCACGGGGGCCACGCATCAAATCCAGCAGATACTCGCTGCGTGCATAAATTTCCACTTCGGCGAGTTCGTCGCGCGTTTTGAACGGCTGGCCTTTTGCCTCTCGCGCGGCTGCAGCAATAGTCGGCAGAGAATTCACATATACGTTGAGATGATGTCGCGGACCGCGAAACAGACCGAAATCCATCACCGGCGACAACAGCACGATCGCGCTGAGACCCACCCCATTTTGCGTCTGCAGTCGGTAAGCCACCTTGGGTGCCCGAATGCCGCCGTAGCTTTCTCCGACAATAACTTTCGGCGACACCAGACGATCGTGCTTTCGCAACCATTTCGCGATCATGTCGGCGACTGAATCCGCGTCGCCGTTGACCGAGTAGAAGGAGCGAGTGTTCGACTGCTGACGTGAGCCGGATCCGGATGCGCCACCCGTTGCACCGTCCGCCGCGCGTGCGACCCGCGAAAATCCCGTACCTGCTGGATCGATGAAAACCAGATCGGTGAAATCCAGCCATGTTTCAGCGTTCGGCACGAGCACGGGTGCCGCCGATGGCGACAGTGACGAAGCATCCGCCGGCAACCGCCACGGTCCAAATCCGATAATGTGAACCCATGCCGACGCCGACCCGGGCCCTCCATTGAAAAGGAAAGCGACCGGCCGTGTGCGCGGGTCGCCGCCATCTAGTTGATAGGCGACATAGCCCAGTTCTGCCGTCAGGTTTCCGTCGTCTCCCGTGAGTGCGATGGACCCAGCCGTGGCGTGAAATTTGAGCGTGCGCCCCGGCAACTCCAAGGTGTGCGACGTCGTGCTGTCGGCCGGAAGTTGGCGGAGCTGCGTACTCGTTTGCGAGGCCGGTGGCGTTCGAGTGCCGCCATCTTGAGAGCGGCCCTGGCCTGACGTTTTAGCTGCGTTGTTCGGAGAATCAGGCACATTTTTCGGCGCGTCTTGCGCCGTTGCCGTCATGGCGAACGTCATAACCGCCGCAAAAATCGATATTGGACCTGACGCCTTCACGAGTGGCCGGAAGCAGCATCTTAAAACTTGCATTGGGACTACTCTTGAACGACGCGACGCCTGACCTTTCGCTGCAGATTGCGCCGATAGCTTGGCAGAGGCAACACGAACGACACACGAACGATCCACACGAACGATCCGCCGTTGCCGCGACTCGCAAACATCGCACCATAAAAAAACCCCGGCGAAAGCCGGGGTCCTGATGCATTAGGTGGCGACCAAAATCACTTGATCAGAAATTTATCGCGTTTCGCACCTTTTTCAGTGAGCGTTTTAATCCAAAGCGGCATGCGGCCACGTCCGGTCCAAGTCTCAGTCGCATTTTGCGGGTTACGATATTTCGGTGCGACTTTGCCCTTTGCACTGCCAGCGGCATTCCGGCGTGGCTTGCCGAACAATTCATCGACCGAAAACCCACTCTTCTCAGCCAGCGCGGCCAACTTTTCCTTAACTTCAGCTTTTTCGGCGACCTTGCGTGCCGCGATGGCATCCTGGAGCTCGATATCGAGCGCTTCCAGCTCTTTCACGGTCATTTTTTCTAGTTGGAAATCTTTCACGTCTCTCTCCGTAACCACAAGTCGTCGATGTCTCGATCGGTGTGTGTTAGCGAGTAAACAGAATGCGGTCAATAATCTCTCGCCGATTGCCGTTAGGAAAAATCCTTTACGGACTCATGAAAGCTGATCTGCGACCACTTTGTTAATTGGTTCCAGCGCGGGCGCGGATTATGCGAGCGGCCCAATCGACCCTATCGATGAACTCGCCGTGTTAACAAAGTGTCTTCGTCGCTAAGTCTCGATGCGAATTCGACTCCGCACAACCCATTCAGCCACCATCGGACGGTGGCTACGATCATTCTGTGGTCGAGGAACTCGAGCTCGATTAAATCCCCCTTAAGCAGGCTTTTACAGTCTTTGATCGCGGCACCGCCCGGCGCGATATTGTAAATTGTCACTGTTTTGAAACTGCCGAAAGCGTGGCACAATGCCCGGATCGACACGTCGACGCGTTCATCGCGTCGCCGATGCTCCGACAGCCCCGCTGCATTCCCTTGTTCGAGCAGTAGAGCGGCCGAGCTGAATAATTGATTTTTCATTGCTTTCCCAGCGTGTATCCGTTCGGGCG
This sequence comes from Hyphomicrobiaceae bacterium, assembly GCA_025359165.1. Lineage (GTDB taxonomy): Bacteria > Pseudomonadota > Alphaproteobacteria > Rhizobiales > Hyphomicrobiaceae > JABFRJ01. The sequence continues at coordinate 24,570 of JANYHG010000032.1, read as the reverse complement.
ACGGCCGCTGCGGTGACGATACGTCTGTGAGACTTTCACATTGGTGAATACGTCCGATGCGTCACCAATTTCGAATGTGGTGGGCGCAATTACAGTTGATATTTTCTTTCGCTTGCCAAGCAATTCGTGAGAGCGACGGCCTCTTGAAGCGCCCGATGCCCAGCACACGTGCGCAGCCCTTACGTGTTTATCATCGTTTAAGCTTCGGTGCCGTGCACGACCGGGTGGCTAGGGGAGCGCAGAATAGTATCCGCCATTCGGTCGCCGCAGGTCACCTTTGCCGACGCCTGAAATCGCAACGGCACGCCGCGACTTGTAAAGGCAAGCAAACTGTCACAGTGTCCCGCCACGCGTTCCCTCAGAAGGTTTAGCAGCGCATGGCAAATTTGAACATCAACGGTAAAATGCTTGACTTGAAGGTCGATGGCGACACGCCCTTGTTATGGGTTATCCGCGAGCAAGCGGGCTTGACGGGCACGAAGTATGGTTGCGGCGTCGGCCAGTGCGGCGCGTGCTCCGTCCAGATCAACGGCGAACTGCAGCGGTCGTGTACGATCAGCGTCAAGGATGTCAAAGCTGCCGACAAAATCATGACGATCGAGGGCCTGTCCGCTGATAGCAGCAGCCCCGTGCAGAAGGCGTGGCTCGCTCTCGATGTGCCGCAATGCGGCTATTGCCAGTCCGGCCAGATCATGGCCGCAACCGCTCTGTTGGCTAAAACACCAAAGCCGAGCGATGCCGACATCGATGCCGCGATGACCAACATCTGCCGCTGCGGCACCTATCAGCGCATCCGCGCTGCGGTGCACATGGCCGCCGACATGAAGAAAGCGTGAGGGCGTCGCCATGAAAAACGTGAAGCAAAATTCGAACTCGACCGCGCAACAAGTATCGCGCCGCACCATCGTTGGTGCATCGGCCGTTGGCGGCTTGGCACTCGGCGTAGGGGCCGGCGGCCTCATAACGAAAGCGCTGGCACAGAAGGTGTTGGCCGATGCGACGACCGCTGGCGAAGTCAGCGCCTGGGTTGTGATCGCGCCCGATGATCAGGTCACGATCCGGATTGCACGCTCCGAGATGGGCCAAGGCACGCTGACCGGTCTTGCGCAGATGGTTGCTGAAGAACTCGAGTGTGACTGGACCAAAGTCAAAGCCGAGTACCCGACCCCTGGGCAGAACCTCGCGCGCAATCGCGTGTGGGGCGACATGTCGACCGGCGGCAGCCGCGGCATTCGCGGTTCGCAGGATTATGTGCGGCAGGGCGGTGCCGCAGCGCGAGGCATGCTGTTGCAGGCCGCAGCGACACTATGGGGCGTCCCGGTCGACGAGTTGAAAGCTGAAAACAGCACCGTGACCCACGCCAAGTCCGGCAAGTCCACCACCTATGGCAAGCTCGTCGGCGAAGCATCCAAGCTGCCGGTCCCAGACCTGAAGACGGTCAAACTCAAAGATCCCTCGGCCTGGAAGCTGATCGGCAAAGCGGGTGTCAAACGGCTCGACACCGCCGATAAACTCAATGGCAAACAAGTCTACGCCATCGATTTGAAATTGCCCGACATGCTGACCGCGACGATCATGGACGCACCCGTATTTGGCAACAAACTGAAGAGCTACGACGAAGCCAAAGTCAAAGCGATGCCGGGCGTGAAGGGTGTCTATAAAGTCGGTGACACCGCCGTTGCCGTCGTGGCCGAAACGTTTTGGCAGGCCAAAAAAGGTCTCGATGCGCTGAGCCCGGTCTGGGACGAGACAGCCAACAACAAAGTGTCGACCGCCAGCATCGCCGAGCTTCTGAAGGCGGGCCTGACGTCGAACGAAGGTATCTTCACCGGCAATAAGGCGGGCGATGCCGATGCGGCGATTGCAACTTCTGCCAAGAAAATCTCCGCAACTTATGACAGCCCCTATTGGAACCATGTCACCATGGAGCCGATGAACTGCACCGCGAAATGGACGGCGGACAAGTGCGAAGTGTGGGTCGCCACACAGAACGGCGATGCATCGCTGGCGGCGACCGCGGAAGCATCCGGCCTGCCGCCATCGAAGTGCGAAGTCTACAAAGTGCATCTCGGTGGTGGTTTTGGTCGCCGTGGCTTCCAGGACTACACGACCAAGGCCGTCTTGCTCGCCAAGCAGTTGCCCGGCATTCCGGTCAAAACCATTTGGACGCGCGAAGAAGATATGCGACAGGGCCGTTTCCGCCCGGTCTCGCAATGCAAACTAGATGCCGGCCTCGACGCTCAGGGCAATATCACCGGCTTCAAGATGCGTATCTCCGGCCCATCGATCTTGACGGCGGTCGCGCCATCGCGCCTGAACAAAGACGGCTCCGATCCTGCGGCCTATCAGGGCCTCAACGCTGATGGTCCGGAGGGGCAGTTCGGCTATGACATCGCTGATCGCTCCATCGAATACGCGATGCGCAATCTGCACATACCCGTCGGCTTCTGGCGCGGTGTCAACAATAACCAGAACGCCGTCTATCTCGAATGCTTTATGGACGAACTCGCCAAGGAAGCCGGCCAGGAACCCCTCGCCTTCCGCCGCAAGATGATGGCGAAATATCCCAAGCATCTTGGCATTCTCAATGCTGTCGCCGAGAAGATCGGCTGGGAAACCACCAAGCCCGCCGATGGCGTGTTCCGCGGTATCGCCCAGCACATGGGGTATGGCAGCTACGTCGCCGCAGCAGCCGAAGTCTCGGTCTCCGATCGCGGCAAACTCAAGGTCCATCGCCTCGTGATGGGCACCGATTGCGGATACGCGGTCAACCCCGATCAGATAGAGGCCCAGGTTCAGGGTTCGGTCGCCTACGGTCTCGGGGCATCCCTCTATCAGAAGATCACCATCAAGGATGGTCGCGTCGTCGAGGAGAACTTCGATACCTACGAGAGCATGCGTCTCGAAGATTTCCCCAAGATCGAAACCGTTCTTAAGCCATCGGGCGGATTCTGGGGAGGTGTCGGTGAGCCGACGATCTGCGTCGCAGCACCCGCGGTGCTCAACGCCATATTTGCAGCAACCGGTAAGCCGGTGCGTTCGCTACCGATCCGCGATGTAAAACTTCGCGCATGAGGCAAGGGCGGTCGCAGCGTCAGCGATGCGAACGACGATGGGAGGTACCGCCAGCGTCGCGGCACCTCGCGTGGTTTGCAAGAGTTGCTGCATTTGCCCTGCTGGTCTCTTTACAACCCATCTTCGCGCAGGCCCAAGCGGTCGGCGCGAAGATCGATGTCGTCTCCAACATTGTCGCGCCGGATGATGTCGAAGTCGTCGCGGATGCCATTCCGGTGCCGCTGACGACAGAGCATCCCGATGCCCGGCGGGGTCGCGCCATCGTACTCGACCGCGCTAATGGGAATTGCCTGATTTGCCATCAGCTGTCCGTGCCGGGCGAGCAGTTCCAGGGAACGATCGGTCCGCCTCTCGATGGTGTCGGCGCTCGTTTGATGCCGGCGCAGATTCGCCTCCGACTGGTCGACCAAAGTCGGCTGTCGCCTCTGACGCTCATGCCGCCGTTGTATCGCACTGGGCATCTTACGCGGGTCGATGCGCGTTATCGCGACAAGCCAGTCTTGTCGCCGATCGAGATCGAGGACGTCGTCGCCTTTTTAAGTTCGCTCGGGAAGTGATCATGCCGCAGCCTTCGTGCACCCGAATTCTGCCGACACTCTCGCGCCGTAGCGTCGTTGCAGGCGCCACGGCGGCGGCACTGACGAGATCGGCGTGGCCAGCAGCCGCAGCTTTCGAGGACGATGGCAATGCGACAGCCGCGATCGCGCACATCGCAGCCGGCCGCGAAATCAAGCCCGGGCGCGTCAAACTCGTTCTGCCCGAGCTCGCCGAAAACGGTAACGTCGTCGCACTCTCTGTCGAAGTCGAGAGCGCCATGACGGCGACCGACTTTGTCAAAACGATCCATATCATCGCCGGCCAAAACCCGCTCGCCATTATCGCGCGCTACCATCTCGGGCCGCGCTCCGGTCGCGCCCGCGTGCAAAGCACCATTCGTTTGGCGACGACGCAAACCGTGACTGCATTGGCTGAAATGAGCGACGGTACGCTTTGGTCGGGCACCATGTCCGTCCTCGTGACGCTATCCGCCTGCCTCGACGGCGGCTGACACCGGAGACGACCCGTGGCCGACACACCGCACCCGACGCGCATTTCAATGCCCGCGACCGCCAAGCGCGGTGACATCATCGACATCAAAACGCTGATCCAACACGAGATGGAAACCGGCTATCGCCGCGATGCGAATGGCCGCGTCATTCCGCGTGACATCGTTGCGCACTTCGAAGTTCGCTATCTCGATGAGATCATCTTTGCTGCCGATACGTTTGCCGGCGTTTCCGCCAACCCATATTTCGCGTTTTCCACCATCGTCGGCGACAGCGGCCCCGTCACGTTTACATGGACCGATCTCGCTGGCCGCAAAACCGTCGAGACCCGCACCCTGACGGTGACTTGAGTGAGTTGCTTTCGATCGACAATAGTGGTGGGGCTGGTTTTCGCTGCATCGCAGGCCGTGGGTTTGTGCAGTTTGGCTGCGCAAACCAACCTTCCGTCGCGCCCGGCCATTGCCAAGCCCGGCAATGTCTACCAATCACCGGCCACCCAAGCCCAGCAGGCAGATGATGGCGCCAACCCCGCGATGCTCTGGGTCGGACAAGGTGAAAAGCTTTGGTCCAGCACCGACGCAGGCGATGGAAAGTCGTGCGCGGGTTGTCACGGCGATGCTGTCGCCAGCATGAAGGGCGTCGCCACCCGCTACCCGCAGATCGACGCCAAGTCTGGTGCGCTGCTGAACCTGGAAGGCCGTATCAATCAATGCCGCACCGATCGGCAGCATGCTACGCCCTACGCCTACGAAAGCGCGCCCTTGCTGTCGCTGACTGCCTACATAACCTTGCAGTCCCGAGGCATGCCGCGCGACGTGAAGATTGATGGCGCAGCCGCCGCACAATTCGAGGCCGGTCGCTCGTTCTTTGTGACGCGCCAGGGCCAGCTCAACCTTGCGTGCACCCAGTGTCACGATCAGAGCGTCGGCCAGAAACTGCGTGGCGACACCATCAGCCAAGGCCAAAGCGGGGGATGGCCGGCCTATCGATTCGAATGGCAGACGATGGGGTCGCTGCACCGTCGTTTGCGTGCGTGCAGTCTGGGTGTCCGCGCAGAACAGCTGCCGTTCGGCAGCCCCGAGTATGTCGCGCTGGAACTCTACTTGGCATGGCGGTCGCAGGATCTGCCGCTGGATGCACCGGGCGTCAGGCGATGATGATCACGAGCCTGCGCCGCGCGTAGCTTCCTCCAGCCACCGCGCCGTCGCAAGCAGCTTGGCGTCTTCGCGCCGCTTGCCGACAAGTTGGACGCCAAGCGGCATGCCGTCGATCTCGAGCAGCGGCAGGTTTAAGCAGGGCACCCCCAGATACGTCCAGATCACATTGAAAACCGGATCGCCGGTGAAGCCCAGATCGCGCGGCGCGATGGACGGCGCGGATGGTGTCAGAATGGCATCGAACGTGTCGAGCACGTTGGCAAGCTCATGATAGAGCGGCTCGCGTGCCTGCAGCGCATCGACATAGTCGCAGGCGTGAACTGCCCGCCCCGCCACCAACCGCTGCTGCAGAGCTTGGCTCATAGTGTCGGGATGCGCGTCCAGCAACGGCCCATAATAATGCGCCGACTCCGTCGCCATGATCACGGACTGATACCCACGTGCCCGCTCGAACGACGCCGGCAGATCGATCGCTTTCACGACAGAGCCGAGCGACCGCGCATAATTTTCCAATGCCGTATGCATAGCAGCCTCGCCCGCATCCCACACAGGCGAGCGTACGAACGCCAGCTTCGGTTTTGCCCCTGCTCCACGGCGGACATGATCGAGAAACCGGACCCGCGCGCGCGGATAGCTCATCGCATCGTTCGGCTCTTCCACCGACAGCACATCCAGCCCGAGCGCCAGATCTTCGACCGATCGACCGTAAAGACCGATCGTATCCAGCGTGTGCGATTGCAGCAGCGCGCCGCCGCGCGGGATTGTGCCCAACGTCGGTTTGATGCCATGAATCCCGCAATATGACGCCGGCCGGATGACCGAGCCTGCGGTCTGCGTACCCAGTGCGAGCGGCATCATGCGATCGGCGATCCCCGCTGCTGAGCCCGACGACGAACCCCCCGGCGTATGGGCCAGATTGTGCGGATTGCGGGTCTGATTGGCGCTGCGGTTGGCAAGCTCTGTCGTCACCGTTTTTCCGAGAATGATCGCACCGGCCGACCGCAGCGCGGCGACGCACAGCGCATCGTGTTCTGGCATCCGGCCTGCGAACATCGCCGATCCGTGTTCGCAGCCGAGCCCCGCGACATCGATGATGTCTTTGACGCCGACCGGCACACCGTGCAGCGCACCCAATGGTTCGCCACCGGCCAATTTTTTGTCCGCCGCGCGCGCCTGCGAAAGTGCATAGTCGACGTCGAGATGCGCCCACGCGCGTACGTCGGCCTCGCGCGCCTGGATGCGCGCGAGGCAGGCTTTCGTCAGCGCTTCCGAGGTGAGGTGACGCGAAGCGATCGCCTCGGCCGCCGCCACCGCGCTCAGATCGATCGGGTTGCTCGACATCACGGGAATTCCATTCGCTTATCTTAGATGGCAGGCGGCAAAGTGTTGATCTGAAACTTCCCGCAGGGCCGGTGCTTCCGACTTGCAGCGTGCAACGGCGATCGGACAACGCGTATGGAAGTGGCACCCGCTCGGCGGATTGATCGGGCTCGGCACATCGCCGTTCAGAATGATACGCTTCGACTGGAACGACGGATCGGGCACCGGCACCGCCGACAGCAGCGCCTCGGTGTAGGGATGCTGTGGCTGTGCAAACAGCGCCTTCTTCTCCGCCAGTTCGACGATGCGCCCGAGATACATCACCGCCACCCGGTGCGAAATATGCTGCACGACGGCCAGATCGTGCGCGATGAACAGGTACGACACCCCGAACTCCGCCTGCAGATCGATCAGCAGATTGATCACCTGAGCCTGCACCGAGACATCGAGCGCCGATACCGGCTCGTCGCAGACGATGACTTTAGGGTTGAGCGCAAGCGCCCGCGCGATGACCAGCCGTTGCCGCTGGCCGCCAGAAAACTCGTGCGCATAACGGGAAAGTTGGTCCTTCCGCAAACCGACTTTCTCAAACAACGCCGCAACCCGCGCCTGGATCTCCTCGCGGCTCAGCGGTTCAAAATTGCGCAGCGGCTCGGCGACGATGTCGACCGCTCGCAAACGCGGGTTGAGCGAAGAGTAAGGGTCTTGAAAAACCACCTGCAACCCGCGTCGCTGCGCCCGCATCTGTCTACGCGAAAGGCCATCGATGCGCTTGCCGTCGAGATGGATCTCACCTTCGGTTGGGTCGATCAACCGCAGGATCAATCGCCCTGCCGTCGACTTGCCACAGCCGGACTCGCCAACCAGGCCAAGCGTTTCGCGCGCGCCGAGCGTCAGGCTGATGCCGTCCACGGCCTTGACGCTTTGCCCCGACTTTCCAAGCCAACCGCCACCGACATCGAAATGCTTCTTCAGATCGCGAACTTCCAGGACTGGCTGTGTCATGCGCTCATCTCGACGTTGCCGACCGAGAGCACAGACAAATGGTCGGCTTCCCAGCACGCGACGCTGTGTCCGCGACCCTTGGTTTCGAGCGGTGGATATGCTCCACGGCACTGGTCGGTCGCAAAACCGCAGCGCGGCGCGAAGATGCATCCGGCGATCTCGTCGCGCAGGCTCGGGACCGTTCCCGGAATTTCGTTGAGCCGCTGGCTGCCAGTCGGATGCCGTATTGTGTCGAGACGCGGCACCGATTTCAAAAGCGCACGCGTATAGGGATGCCGCGGATTGGCGAACAGCTCCGCGACGGGCGCTTCCTCGACCTTTCTGCCTCCGTACATGACGATAACCCGTTGCGCCATTTCCGCGACGACGCCCAGATCGTGGGTGATTAGAATGAGTGCCGATCCGATCCGCTTGTTGAGACCGCGCAGAAGATCGAGAATTTGCGCCTGCACGGTCACGTCGAGCGCGGTCGTGGGTTCATCGGCGATCAGCAGCTTTGGCGAACAGGCGAGCGCCATCGCGATCATCACACGCTGCCGCATCCCGCCCGACAACTCGTGCGGATACTGCGTGATGCGTCGCGCAGGCTCCGGAATGCCGACAGTCGCCAGGCTGTCGACCGCGCGCGCCAAAGCTTCTTTTTTACCGAGACCCTGATGTTGCTGCAGCGCCTCGCCGATTTGCCGCCCGATCGTCAGCACCGGATTGAGCGACGTCATCGGTTCCTGAAACACCATCGAGATATCGTTGCCGCGGATTTTGCGCATCTCTTTTTCGGTCGCCTGCAACAGGTCCCGACCGTTGAAGCGCACGGCACCCGCACTGCGGCCGGGTGGCTCTGGAATGAGACGCAGGATCGACATCGCGGTGACCGATTTCCCGCAGCCGCTTTCGCCCACGATGGCGACCACCTCGCCCTCGTCGACGTGAAACGAAATGCCGTCGACGGCACGTACGATACCGCCGGGGGTCCGAAAGTGCGTGCGCAAGTGGTCGACTTCGAGAAGTGCCATTGGGTCAGCGATCCTTTTGGCCGCGTGGATCGAGCGCGTCGCGCAGACCGTCGCCGAGCAGGTTGACCGCCAACACCGTGATCGACAGGAAGATGGCAGGAAAGAAAACCACGAACGGCTTGACCTGCCAGAGCGCGCGGCCCTCGGCCATGATGTTGCCCCACGACGGGATCGTCGGCGGCGTGCCCGCACCGATGAACGACAGGATCGCTTCGGTGATCATGGCGGAGGCGCAGATATAGGTCGCCTGCACGATCAACGGCCCCAACGTGTTCGGCAGAATGTGACGCCAGATGATGACCGGCGTCCGGGTGCCCGATGCGATGGCCGCATCGACGAACGGCTGCTCGCGCACCGACAGCACGACGCCGCGCACCAGTCGGGCTACGCGCGGAAATTCCGCCACCGAAATTGCGACGATCACATTGCCGACGCTGCCGCGCGTCAGTGCCATCAGTGCGACCGCCAGCAGGATCGGCGGGATCGACATCATGCCGTCCATGAAGCGCATGATCACGCCGTCGGCCCACCGCACGAATCCCGACACCAATCCGAGCAGTAGCCCCACGACTGAAGCGACCACCGCGACCGAGAACCCGACCAGTAGCGAAACACGCGTCCCGTAGAGGACGCGCGAGTAGATGTCGCGTCCGAGCATATCGCTGCCGAACCAGTATTCGGCCCCCGGTGGACGCGTCCGTTTGACGGTTGCGATAGCCGTCGGATCGACCGTACCGAGCCAGGGTGCGAACACGGCACCCACCAGCATGATCGACAGCAGGAAACACCCGAGCGCGATGCTGGGATAGCGCGCGATCCAACCCCACACGCCGGTGCGCAGGCGGATGGGCGGCCAGACCGGCGGCAAATCCACTCTCGCGGCACTGTCGCGGCCCGTGTCTAGCCGTACCATGTCAAGCCTTGGAGCGACGTTCAATATTTGATCCTCGGATCGAGAAACGTGTAGGAGATGTCGACCAGCAGATTGACCAGCACGTAGACGAAACTGAACATCAGCACGAGGCCCTGAATCACAGGATAGTCGCGGCGCAAGATGGCATCGACCGTCAATCGGCCGAGACCCGGAATGGCGAACACGCTCTCCGTGACGACCGCCCCGCCGATCAACAGGGCCATGCCGAGCCCGATCACCGTCACGATCGGAACCGCAGCGTTTTTAAGCGCATGCACAAAAAGAGTCGGAGTTTGACCCAACCCTTTGGCACGCGCCGTGCGGATATAATCCTGCGCCAATACATCCAGCATCGCCGACCGCGTGATGCGGGCGATCAACGCGATATAAATGCCGCCCAGTGCGATCGACGGCAGGATGAGGTTCTGGATCCACGGCCAGAACCCTTGCGCGATCGGCGTGTACCCCTGCACGGGAAGCCAATCGAGCACGAGCGCAAACAAGTATGCGAGCACGTAGCCGACGACGAACACCGGCACGGAGAAGCCGACCACTGCCAGCGCCATGATCCCACGGTCGAGCCAAGTCCCGACTTTCCAAGCCGCCAGCACTCCGAGCGGCACAGCGACGAGCACCGACAAGATCAGCGTCACGAGTGTCAGTGACAACGTCGGTTCGATGCGTTGCTTGATCAGCGACGTCACCGGCAAGTTCGTGAAAATGGACGTGCCGAGATCGCCACGCACGATCTGCCCGCTCCATTCGAAAAAGCGAACCAGAAACGGGCGATCGAGACCAAGATTGGCGCGAATGCGGGCGACATCTTCGGGCGTCGCCTGATCGCCAGCGATAACCGACGCCGGATCGCCCGGCGCCAGATAAAGCAGACTGAATACGATCATCGCGACGATCGCCATCACTGGCACTGTCGATAGAATGCGCCTGAGAACGTAACCCAGCATTCGCAGTTGTCCGTTCGCTCAAGCGGTTTTGGAAACGTCCCAGAAGAACGGTAACGGACCTTTTACCACGCCCGACACGGTCTTGCGCCAAGCTTGGTAACCCAGGAAAAATCCAGTCGGCGCATAAACCACCGAGTCGAGCGCCGCTTTGTTCAATTTGCCGATCGCCGCCTTTTCGCCTGCGAGATCGGTCGCGTCGAACCACGCCGTCACTTGCGCTTCGACTTCCGGCACGTCGGGCCAGCCGAACCAGGCCTTGTCGCCGTTTGCCCGGATTGCCGTATAGGCCGCCGGATTGATGCAGTCCGCACCCGCATGCCATGTGTGGAACATGCCCCAGCCACCCTGACCGGGCGCATCCTTCTTGGCACGCCGCGCGCCGACCGTACCCCAGTCCGTCGCCACGAAATCGACCGTCATGCCGATCTTCTTCAACAGGTCGGCCGTCACGTCGCCCTGTGCTTTGGTGATCGGCTGATCCTGCGCCACCACGCACACGACAGGTTCCCCCTTGTAGCTGCTCTCGGCGAGCAACTTTTTGGCCGCTTCGATATTGCGCATCTTCAGGATTTCACCACCCTCTTCGGTGTAGAGCGGCGTATTCGGCGTGAAATACCCGGGCACCGGCTTCCACAGCGTATCGTCGCTGCCCACCAGCGCGCGCATGTAGTCTTCCTGGTTGAGCGCCGTCAGCACTGCACGACGCACTTTGACGTCGTTGAACGGCGCCTGCAGATGGTTCATCCGGAAAGAACCGATATTTCCGAGCGGATCGGCAATATCGACGTTGATGTTCTTGTTTTTCTTGAGTAGCGGCACGAGATCGGAGATCGGGTTTTCCCACCAATCGACTTCGCCGCTTTGCAGCGCTGCCGCAGCCGTTGCCGGATCCGGCATGATGATCCATTCGACGCGATCCACCAGCATGCGTTTGCCGCCGGCCAGCCACGACGCCGGCTCGCTGCGCGGCACATAGTCGGCGAACTTCTCGAAGACTGCTTTCGCGCCGGGCACCCATTCGCTTTTCGCGAATTTCATCGGACCCGAGCCGATGTACTCCGTGATCTGCTTGAACGCGTCGGTCTTGGCGATTCGCTCGGGCATGACGAACGAGCACGGCGCATTGTTCTTGGCCAGCGCCAGCAACATTTTCGGATAAGGCTTTTTCAGCGACCATTTGAAGGTGCGATCGTCGACGGCAACCAATTCGTTTTGGACACCACGGATCATCAGCCCCATCGGATCGCGTTGCGACCAGCGGTCCATACTGGCGACCACGTCCTTGGCCAGCACCTTCTCGCCGTCGTGAAATTTCAGGCCGTCGCGCAGTTTGAATGTCCAGACGAGGCCATCCGCCGACACCTCTTCACCTTCGACCATTTGGCGCTGCGGCTGCAACTTGTCGTCGACGCCGTACAGTGTATCCCAGACCAGCGCTGCCGCGTTGCGCACGACATACTGCGTGCCCCAGATCGGATCGAAATTCGCGAGATTGGATTGCGGTACGAACTTCAAAGTTTTGGCCGCCACACCTTGCGAGATTGCCGGCGCGTGCAATCCACTTGATGCCAACAATCCAGCGCTACCCAGACCCTTGAGTGCAGTTCTACGACTGAATGTCATACGACCTCCCGAATGCCGATCTCGACCCCTGATTTCGTAATCGTGCCGGAGCGCACACGTCGTCTCGAGAGGCAAGCTATGAGGCCCGAACCCTGCCGGCAAGAGAGCTTCGGCACATAATTTAGGCATCGCACGGCAACAGCTGCCCAGCGGTTTGTCCGATTGTCGACCCGACAGCATCTACAGCAGCGGTCTTGCCTCGAGCAGATTGCCTTCGCGCGCACCTTGGCCCTATTGTCGATCCGGTGATGCTGCGTACCGCGAGTGGGTTCGACAGACCACCAACAAGGGGGCGTTCCGGGCATGCGTTCAAATTTTGCACGTTGGCTTTTCGCAGTCACACTGCCTGCGATCCCGACGCTGGTTCAGGCGCAGGATGCCTGCCCCGATCGCGGCCAACTCGACGCGCAATATTGCGACGCCGACGGAGATCTGGTGGCTGACACGCCGGTCGATCCCGCCAAGTGGAAAGACCCGTCCACCTTGGTCTTCTCGTATGCGCCGGTCGAAAACCCTGCCGTTTACGCCGTTGTGTATCAACCCGTCATCGACCGTCTGGCCGCGTGCACGGGCAAGAAAGTGGTCTATTACTCGGCGCAATCGTCGAGCGCACAGATCGAAGCATTGCGTTCAGGGCGGCTCCACGTCGCAAGCTTGTCCACGGGTGCGGTCGGTTTCGGGGTCAACCTCGCAGGAGCCGTACCCTTCGTCGCGGTCGGCAACGACAAGGAGATCGCGGGCTACCGGCTGTGGGCCGTCGTCAAAACCGCCAGCCCGTATCAGTCATTAGGCGATCTCAAAGGCAAGCGCGTTGCACATGTCGCGCCGTCGTCAAATTCGGGCAACCTTGCGCCGCGAGTCTTATTTCCCGACCAGGGCCTTGTGCCGGACAAAGACTACAAACCACTCATGTCCGGAGGACATGACAAGTCCATCCTGGGCGTGCTCTCCGGCGACTACGATATGGCCCCTGTCGCATCCGACATCATCGAGCGCATGGTCGCTCGCGGCGATATCAAAGCCGATGCATTCCGCATCATCTGGAAGAGCGAAACGTTTCCCACGCTCGGCGTCACCTATGCGCACGACCTCAAGCCGGAACTGCAAGCGACCATCCGCAAGTGTTTTGAGGACTATCGTTTTCCCGAAGGGCTGCGGAAAGAATATCCCGGTTTCGACCGCTTCGTGCGGATAACCTACAAAGAGACCTGGAAGCCGATCCGCGACGTCGCCGAAAAATCTGGCACGCCCTACAACAAGACCGCCTACGAGGCCTCGCAGAAACGCGAAGCTGAAGCTGCAGCGAAGAAGGCAGCGGCACCGCCCGCACAACCTGCTCCCGTCGCGACCCCTGCCAAGCCATGACCACTGTTACGTCGAGCGAAGCTACGTCATCCGGTGCATCCCTGGTTATTCGCCGCCTTTGTAAATCCTACGTGCTGGACAAGCCGATACTCAGGGATATCGATCTCGTATTCGGCGAGCGCGGTATCACCGCGGTAATCGGTCCGTCAGGTGCAGGCAAATCTACCTTGATCCGCTGCGTCAACGGTCTCGTCTCCGCGACCAGCGGCGAAATTCTGTTCCACGGCGAAGACATGACGCGGCTGAGCGGCAAGCGCCTGCGAGAGATGCGCCGCCGCATCGGCATGGTGCACCAGGAATACAGCTTGGTCGAACGTCTCTCGGTCATGGAGAACCTGCTGACAGGCCGGCTCGGCTACGTGCCGGCGTGGCGAGCCTGGTTGCGGCGCTTTCCGCCGGCCGACATCGCGCAGGCCTATGAGTTACTCGACGCCATCGGCCTCGGTGATTTCGCGAACCGCCGGGCAGACCAATTGTCCGGCGGACAGCGTCAACGCGTCGGTATTGCACGCGCCCTCATGCAGCAACCGGATCTCCTGCTCGCTGACGAACCGACCTCATCGCTCGATCCGAAAACGTCTGTCGAAATCGTCGAGCTGATGAGCAATCTGGCGTCTGCGCGCGGCATTCCCGTGATCATCAATATCCACAATGTCGATCTGGCAAAGCGTTTTGCGTCCCGCATCGTCGGCATGTCGCAAGGTGCCATCGTCTTCGACGGGCCGCCCGCCGCCCTGACCGAAAAGCACTTGGCCGACATCTACGGTGGGCAGAGTTGGATCTGAATGACCCAGCAGAAACAAGCCACGTCTATGGCGAACGCACGACCCCTTGCGCTGCCCGCGAACTGGCCTCGCCGTGCCGCCTTCACGGCCCTTGCCCTATACGCAATTTACGCGAGCTCGACGCTGGACTTCACCTGGGAACGCATCGTGCGGGGCCTGCCCCAGGGCGCGCATTTCCTGGCTCGTATGTGGCCACCGAACGTCGAGCCGTTCAAGCTCGATCTCATGTGGCAGGGTCTGCTGGAATCGATAAAGATCGCGATTTTGGCGACGGCCTTTGGTGTGCTGTTGGCGCTCCCGCTCGGCTTGCTGGCAGCGCGCAATCTGATGCCGGGCTGGGTGTCGTGGGCCGCTCGCGGAGTGACCGGATTGCTGCGCTCGTTCAATTCGCTGATCGTCGCCATCTTGTTCGTCAAGGCCGTCGGCTTCGGTGCCCTTGCCGGCATCCTGGCGCTGATCGTCGGTACGCTGGGGTTCGTCTCGAAGCTTTTTGCCGAAGCAATCGAAGAGGTGGACCTCGCCCAGGTAGAGGCAGTGCGCTCCACGGGGGCGTCGTTCGCCAATGTTTTGATCATGGGTGTGCTGCCGCAGGTGATGGCCCGTTTCGCCGGCTTCACCGCCTATCAGCTCGATTCCAATCTGCGCAATTCCACCATGGTCGGCATCGTCGGCGGTGGCGGCATCGGGTCCGCGCTCTACACGGCTTACCAGCGCTTCGACTATGACTTCGTGTTTACGATCCTGCTCGCCGTCATCGCCATCGTGATGGTCAGTGAACTGGTGTCGGTACAAATTCGAAGGCTGTTCCAATGACCGCTGCATCGCCGACACGTCATTGGGAACGCTTCACGCCGCTGCAGCGCAACGCGCGCTTCGCCACCTATCTCGCAGCGACGGCAGCCGTAGTCTGGGCCGCACGGTCGGTCGAAATCATCCCCGAATTTCTGGCCGATGCACCCGCGCAGACCGCCGATCTCTTCCGGCGCATGTGGCCTTTCGATTGGGGTCACTATGCAAAAGAAGTGCACGCTGCACTGATCGAGACATTGCACATCGCGACCCTCGGAACGCTGCTGTCCATCGCGCTGGCGGTGCCGATTGCACTCCTTGCCGCGCGCAACATAACGCGCTCGCGTACGCTCAATCTGATCGCCACGTTCATTCTGGTGGCAACCCGTTCGATTAATACGCTGCTTTGGGCGCTGCTGTTCGTGGCGGTGTTCGGCCCCGGTGCGCTCGCCGGCGTGCTGTCGATCGGCTTTCACTCCATCGGCTTCGTCGGCAAAATGCTGGCGGAAGCACTTGAAGAAACGCCGCGCGGGCCGATCGAAGCCTTACAAGCGACCGGTGCGCCATCGCTGAGTGTTTTGAGCAAGGGTTACTGGCCGGCGGTCGAGCCGAGCTTCTGGGGCGTCGCCCTGCTGCGCTGGGATATCAATATTCGTGAGAGCGCCGTGCTTGGCTTGGTGGGCGCGGGCGGCATCGGCATGTCGCTCGATACCGCTCTGAACAACCTCTACTGGGATCAGGTCGGACTGATTTTAGCAGTCATCTTTGCCGTCGTCATCGCGACCGAAGTCGTCACCGCTGCCATCCGTCGCCGCGTTATCTGACAACTGGATCGCTCAGAAAGTTGGTGAGCCCGGATGGGTTCGAACCATCGACCCGCGCATTAAAAGTGCGCTGCTCTACCACTGAGCTACAGGCCCTACCGCCGCGCTGGATACTAGGGATCGACCGCCTTGGCAAGCGAGCATGCGTGGTTCGACGGCGCGTTTCAGCGCACCGACAGCGTCTTGATGAATCCGATGGCTTCGTCGAGCGCTTCTGAGGTGACGTCGAGTGCGAAGGCGCGCCGGTCGATATCGGTATCGAAACGCAGCCGCTCGGCCGCCTCAGCGCAGCGGCCGAGACGCCACGCGCCGATCCCGCGCGCCGCACCCTTGAGTGTGTGCGCGGCATCGTGCCAGCTTTTTGCCGTCGCCGAACTTTTGAGGTTTGCGAAATAGATGGGCGTGTAAGCCAGGAACAAATCCAGCACTTCACGTTCCAGCGCCCGGTCACCCAGGGTAAAGCGTGCGAGGTACTGCAGATCGACCGGTTTGGTCCCGCCATCAGGGCGTGGGCGCTGACGGCGATCATTGCGCGCTGCGTCATGCGAATGCGCCGTGTCGAGTATGAAGCGGGGTGTGTCTAGCAGCAGCATGTCGACCTCGAGTGCTTCGGCGGGGGCAACGGCATGCGAAACGGAATGTACCCCCTGATGATCAGCCTAATGCGCACCCGCTAAGCGCTGATGAAGAGATACCGTTAATCAATTACTGATTACGTCTTCGCACCGGAGGGCGGTGACGCGGCCCGGCGGGGTCGAGTTCTTGGTTTCGCCCTAAAGTGGAACTAGACTGACGGTGGGTACCCTCACGTGTTTTGCACCGTTTCGGTGTCGACCAGGAGCGGTAAAAATTGGTGTGCAGACCGGATAGGCCTATAGTGTAAAAGGTTTTATGATCCGGTTCTCCTTGGCGGGGCCGGTTTTCCCGGTGCGAGTGGGTTCGGGGTATGGGGCAAGACACGTCCAGCAAAAAGATCGCGCCCCAGGCTATTGCCGGCGATAGCGCTGACGCGGGTCGTGTGACCGCAGGCGAGGCTGCGTCTACTGCAGTGTTTCCGCCTGTCTGGCCGGCTTCGTCCGAGACAGACAAGATCAGCGATGCCGCCCCGATTGAGGCCGCCGCGCCGCCGGCGTTGCAAGCGTCACCGTTCGCGAAGTCGTTGTCGAAGTCTTTGCCGCCATCCCCGGCTGTCCCGCCGGCGTTGCCGCTCGCGCAGAAATTGAATGCCATGCCGCCGATGCCGAAGGCGGCAGCCAATGCGGTCAAAACCGCAGCCGAGGCGGCTGCTGCGTTTGCACCGTCCGGAGAACCGGAACCCGAAGCCACGACTGAACAGCCAGTGCGGCGCGCCGCCAAACGGCGTCCGGCAGGCCCCGCGCGCACCCAGTTGGCCGCCAATGATGACATTCCGACCATCGGCGCATTGATCTACGCGCTGGAGCAGAAACCCTCCCGGCAGCCCTTCAAGGTCGCCGCCTACGTCAGCGCCGTCTGGGCCATGCTCGGATTAGGTTTCGGCTATGGCATGCTGGCCGCCGATATGGCGACGGGCACGAGTATCTGGGCGATGCTGGCGAAGCCCGTCCTGTTGACGCTGTCGGCAACCATCGTGTTGCCAATCGTATTGTTCTGGTTCCTCGCCACCCTCGTGTGGCGGGCGCAGGAACTCCGCTTGATGTCGTCGGCCATGACCGAAGTCGCCGTGCGACTGGCTGAGCCGGATCGTGGCGCCGAGCAGTCGGTATCGTCGTTGGGCCAGACCGTGCGCAAGCAGGTCAACTTTATGAATGATGCCGTGTCGCAGGCCATCGGCCGCGCCGGCGAACTCGAAGCCATGGTGCACAGCGAGGTCAGCAACCTCGAACGATCGTTTCAGGAAAACGAGCAGCGCATCCGCCGCGTGCTGACCGAGCTGGCCAGTGAGCGTACACAGCTTGCGACGACATCCACGGATATGCACACCACGCTAAGGGCGATGGGCGATGAAGTCCCGGCGCTGATCGAGAAGTTGAATGGCCAGCAGGGCAAGCTTGCGCGCATCATCGAAAGCGCCGGCCAGAACCTGATCGCCCTCGAGGGTTCGCTGCTCAAGGCCTCCGACAAGCTCGAGGGCTCCCTCGGTGTGGTCTCCGGAAAAATCGAAAACACGTTGCTGTTGGCCTCCGACAAGATCGAAGGTGCCCTGTCGGATCGCACTGGACATCTGCAGCAGGTGCTCGACGAATACACCGGCGCGATCAACCTTGCCCTGGGCAATCGCACCACCGAGATGCAAGCGGTCTTTCACGACTACACCATGGCACTCGACGCCACGCTGGCGCAGCGTTCCAACGATATGAGCGACGTGTTGATGGCGCGCACCCAGGCGCTAGACAGCGCTTTTGCCGAACGCGTCCGCCTGTTCGACGATTCCATCATGCGCTCGACGTCGACGATCGACAGCGTCATTGGCGAAAAAGCCATTGCGTTGTCGTCGGCCATGGAAACACATGCGCGGCAACTTGCCGATGCGCTCGGACGCCAATCGTCCGACATCGACGAGACGTTGATGCACGGCATCGATGCTGTCAGACGGTCGAGCGAGAACATCACCAAGCAATCGGTCAAAGCGATCGAGGGGCTGTCGGGGCAAGCCGATATGCTTCGCAGTGTGTCGGAGAACCTGCTGACCCAGATCGGCGGTGTGACAAACCGGTTCGAAAACCAGGGCCAGTCGATCATGCGCGCCGCGAACGCGCTCGAAACAGCGAACTTCCGCATAGACACCACCTTGAAGTCGCGCCACGCCGAACTCAACGACACGCTGCAGAAATTGACCGGCAAGGCTGGCGAACTCGACGCGGTGATGCAGGGCTACTCGGCGAATATCGAAGGCTCCATGTCCGCCGCCGAGACGCGGGCGCGCAGCCTTACCCATGAATTGAGCAGATCCGCCGAGACGCACGCGCGTACGACACTCGCCGATATCGAACGCATGCGCCAGGAAACCGAGCAACAGGCGTCACGCACACTAAGTGACATGCACAGCCAGTTTTCCAACGTCGGCCGTGAAATGACGCAGCAGATGGGCACCTTGTCCTCGCGCCTGTCTGAAACGAGCGAGGACCTGAGACAAAAGACCCAACGGGCAGCACTTGAATTGAAGGCTGAGCAGGATCGCCTGCGCGCCGAAGCCGAGCGCATTCCAGCTGCCACCCGCGAAAGCACGGATGCGATGCGGCGTGTGCTGCAGGAGCAGATCCGCGCGCTGGACCAGCTGACGAGCCTGTCCAATCGCGAAGCCGCACGCCGCGATGTGATGCCGCCGGTCACCCCCCAGTCGACGCGCTCGCCCACTACGCTGGCACCGCCCGCCTCGCTCACCGCAGCGTGGGCCGACCAGGCACGCCAGCCGCAATCACAGCCGGCGATGCAACATCACCTCCTGCAACAGCAGCCTGCCCAACAGCAGTCCGCCCAACAACAGCATTTGTACCAGCCGTTGCCGCACCAGCAGTATGCGCAGCCGCAATACCTGCAGCCAACTACGCAGCAATTGCCCGCCGACGTGCCGGGTGGCCAGGCCCCTGGACGCTGGTCGCTCGGCGACCTGTTGTCGCGCGCCTCGGAGACGCCACCGCCGGCACCCGTCGTGATGACGGAGCACAACCCCAACGCCGCACCGGGCGCGCCGATCAATCTCGAGGTGATCGCCAGCGCACTCGATCCCGATACGGCCGCAGCGATCTGGTCGCGCTATCGTGCCGGGCAACGCGGTATCATGGTGCGCAGCATTTACACGCCCGACGGTCGCTCGACCTTCGATGAAGTCGTCCGCCGCTATGCTGGCGAAGCAGTTTTTCACGGCACGGTCGACAAGTTCCTGGCCGACTTCGAACGACTTCTGCGCGAAAGCGAAGCGCGTGACGCCAGTGGGCGCACCATGGAGAGCCATCTCTCGTCGCCGAGCGGCCGCACCTATTTGTTCCTGGCTCATGCCGCCGGTCGCCTCAACTGAGCTGCGCTCAGCTTCCGACGCAGCGCGCGATCTTGAGCGCCTGACGCGGCATTGACAAATTTCCCAGTCACAACGTGCTTCAGACGTAGCCACCTGAGCCTGACGCCGCTCGATAATCTCGCGTTCATGCAGCGAGTGGCACAATACAACTGTGATTCTCTGGGCGACTTCTGAAGGCCCGGGCGCGCGCAATAAAGGGGATCGACGCATGTGCCGTTGGGTTGCCTATCAGGGGGAGCCGGTATTCCTCGAGGAATTCGTCTCGCGGCCGTGTCAGAGCCTTGTGGCGCAGAGCCGGCATTGCAAGGAAGCCAAAACCGAAGTGAACGCCGATGGCTTTGGTCTGGGCTGGTACGGTGCTCGCGCCAAGCCCGGCACCTTTCGCGACATCCGCCCCGCCTGGAGCGACGAGAACCTGCTGTCGCTGGCACATCAAATTCAGTCGCGCCTGTTTTTCGCCCATGTGCGCGCATCCACTGGCACTGCCACCACGCGCGCCAACTGCCATCCTTTCACTCACGGTCCGTGGCTGTTCATGCACAATGGCCAGATCGGCGGCTACGACCGCATCCGTCGGCGCATCGACACCGCGATCCCAGATGAACTTTTCAGTCACCGAGCCGGCACCACCGACAGCGAAGCCATCTTCCTTTTGATGCTTTCGTTCGGATTGGAACGCGAGCCTATGCGCGCGGTCGCCCGCACGCTGTCGCTGGTCGAGGACGAAATGCGGCGCGCGCGCATCGACGAACCGCTGCGCTTCACGGCCGCGTTTACCGACGGCCGCACCCTGTATGCCGTACGCTATGCCTCGGATCGGCAGCCGCCTACGCTTTACACGCGCGTGTGCACGGAAGTCGGCGGCACGCTGGTCGTCTCTGAGCCGCTCGATCACGGACAGATGGGTTGGACAGCCGTACCCGCGCAAAGCTTTCTGACCGTCAGCGCCGGAAAAGTCGCGATGCACCCCTTCGCCATCGAACGCGAGTTGATCGACAGCGTTTGAGCCTCGACGTCGCAGCCTTTTACGACGGCCGGCTACGCTCGGCGACGCGCTTCAAAAACCGGGCCGGCGACAAGATACGATTGAAGCCGGAGTACAGCGTCTCGTCGAAATTTTTGGGATGACGATTAGACATCGACTCCATGATCAGCGCTTTGATCTGGTCGCCACGCGGCGAGTGTCCGGGCGGCTTCGGCTTCAACCCGGCTTTGCGCAACAGCCAGTTTGTTTGATGTATTTTTGCTTTGCGTGTGGAGTCGTGCCGACATAACCCCAGTGACAACGAGACCGAAACCTCGTCGTAGTTCTGTACCCAATGCGGCGCGTTGACAGGGTGGTGGACGCCTTCGCCCGGATCGAGCCGATAGGCGATCCCGGTTGTTCCGGGCTGCTGCACGACACCCCTGCGCCTGCAGTACCAATCTTCTTGATCGTTAGGCTGCAGGACGTTCGGATCGGTTGGATCGAACAGATGCACCGTTTTGCTACCACTCAATTGCAGCAGGAAATTCCACGTGTGATCGATGTGGTAGGGCGTGGTCTCGCCGGGTGAGGACACGAAAATCGTCACGAATGGTCTGAGCACTTCTGCTTTTATGTTTCGCTGAAACAGCTCGGAAAGATCGGCATAAAATTGTTCTACGACATCTCGAAACTCCGGCAGGACCGCATCGACGTCTTGCAATCGAACCCATGTGTCGGTTGGGTGCAGAGCCTCGAGTGCAGTGAGTGCATCGAAGACATTTTGTGGCGCGAGCTCTTGCGCGCCGATGCGGCTGTAAATCTGTGAGAAGCGCTTTTGCGCTAGCATCTCGCGTGTGAGATCCTTCACCTTGTCGAGCGGCATGAGGTTTTTCGGCGCGAGGCTATGCTTGAATTTGAAAGACTGGAACGCGAGCATTCGCGCGCGTTGCTCGTCCGAGACATAAGTGATGACAGGAGAAGCGCTGGTGACGCCCATCGCTGACGGAGAGACACTTGCGTGCGGACGATTGTTCAGCATCGCCATTTCCTCACAAAAAATAATTGGAAGAACGACTTCAGCTTATGACTGCAGTAATTTCTCAGCAAGGCGATAATATCGTTAACGATCTCGAATAATTCGACGTCGACGTCCGCAGCGGCCGTCGTCGCAGCTTAATGCCGGTTGCGGCGACAATCACATCAAGGCCGGGGCAGCGGGCGGATCTTTTTGGCTCGACGCGCCCGCCGCCGGCGCGCTCACACGAAAATGAAATCGCTCGCTTGCACGCTCGAGGCGGCGATGCCCGCCAGGATGATCTCGTGCCCGCCGTAGGCGATGTGTGTATCGCCTGCGACTTGGCTGATGGCCAGTTGCGCAAATCCCGTCAATCCGTCGACGCCAGAAAATTCGATCTTGTCCTGCTTGCGCGTGAAGTCGGTTATGGTGTCGCTGCCCCAGCCGGCTGAAAACGCAAACACGTCCGAGCCGGTGCCGCCGGACAGAACGTCGTTACCAGTCCCACCTATGAGACGATCGTTGCCGCCGCCGCCGCTCAGGACATCGTTGCCGGCGCGCCCGTCGAGGATATCGTTGCCACCACCGCCCTCGAACGCATTGGCCAATGCGTTGCCTGACAGCGTGTCGGCGTACGACGAGCCTTTGATGTTCTCGATCGAAACGAGATCGGCGACGACGACGCCATTCGACACGATATGCGCTGTCGTGGTCGACAGGTCGATGCTGACCGCGCTGACCGCTTTCGACGTATCGACCGTGTCTGAGCCCGCGCCACCATCGAGGATGTCATAGCCGTTCGAGAGGATGAGCCGATCGTCGCCCGCACCGCCATAAACCTTGTCGACGCCGTCGCCGCCACAAAGGATGTCGTTGCCGTCGTTGCCACTGAGACTGTCGTTGCCCGCGCCACCGTTGACCGTGTCGTTGCCGCTACCGGCGGCGATGACGTCCGCACCTGCACTGCCGTTGATCGTGTCGTCCCCCGATGAGACGGAATAGTTCCAGATCGGGACGTTTGTGGCAACGCTTGGATCGTTCTGATGCACACCGTCGATGGTGACGTTGTGCGAGGCGATCCAGCGATCGTTGGATACGTCGGCGTCGGTGAAATCTTGCAGATAACCCGCGATGCGCACGCTGCCTGTGCCGCCGTTGTCGGCGTAAGTGTTCGCAGTGATCGAGACGCCGTCGACTCCGGACAGCAGCACGCCGTCCATCCCGTTGGCCGAGATCGTCACGTGCGAAATGTCGATGTGGCTGGCTTCTTTGATCTCGATCCCGGCGCGGCCGTTGTGATCCAGACTGCCGCCGGTGATGTGAATGCTGTCGGTCCAGGCGCGGATTTCGTTGTCGCCGGTCTGCAGCGAAATACCGGAGCCGCCGTTGTCGTGTGCATCGTTGCCGGTCATCGTCACATCGTGCGATCCCGTGACGATGTTGAAGCCGTGGCGACCATTGGCGTAGGCCGTATTGTTGGTCAGCGTGACATTGGAACAGAAGTCGATCGTGAAGCCGTCGACGCCGTTGTTGTGCCCGGAACTGTTGGCGATCGTCAGTCCGACCGTTTGCTCGTGCGGATCGAATCCGTACCGCGAACAGTTGGAGATCTCGACGTGATCGAGCGTGATGTTCGTATCGGCCTGCGCCGTGCCGGGTTTCGGTCCGCAGTAGAAGCCGTCGACGTTGCCGGTCGTGTGCGCACCGTTGCCGTCGATAGAGAGGCCGCTGACCGACACGTCGTGCACGGTGGAATAAGTGCCGTCGGGAAGCAGTTTGCCGCTGTCGGTGCGCAGGATGCCCGTTACCGATGACGATCCATCGGCGAGCTTGAGCACGGTCGCGCCCATGCCGGCACCCTCGAGCGCCGTGTCGCTACCGATCTTCAAGCAACCGTCAGCGGCCTTGCCCGATCCAGCGAGGGTCCAGGTTCCCGCCGACAAGCTGACGGTGCCGCCACCATGCCCGGCGACCGTGTCGAGCGCCGACTGAATGACAGCCGTCTGCGCGCCGGCAGTCGCCGCTTCCGAGACGGCAAGCTGGAACGTCAGACCGTCAGCGCACACATATGATACAGTAAGCATCGAACTTCTCCGGGGCTGGCCTCACAATGACCGCTGCTCCGCAAATCCCGTGCCGCTTTGGGACGGTGTGCACCCGCAGAGTTCCTCGATTGGTCGTGGCGGGTCACCAACAGCTCGCTTGCCGACACCTTAAATTTCGTCATCCCGGCGAAGGCCGGGACCCACGACAAGGTGCTATCGCACCCTCATGCTAGTTCTGCGTTCTGCTAAAAACGGCTACAAACACTAACCAGTGCAGCAGAAATGTATCTTGTCGTGGGTCCCGGCCTTCGCCGGGATGACGGGTCGCTGGATGCGCTTGCGAGGCCTTCCGCTACTGACCTGTTCGCTCGAAGCAGCGCCACGATCCGCCCATTATGCCGCTGCAACCCGATCCCCAGACTCAATCCGGCACAATCAGCCCACTGGCTTTTGAAAATCAGCACCCACATTTCTCGAAAAAAAATTCACCGGGTGCGGAGTGCGGGCGAGCCGCGCATGATTTTGGATGTAGTCGGCGCGCGGCATCTCGCACTCCGCCTGCTGTGCTTGTCCACCGTCTCCCGCGAGAACTCTCTCAACCTCGGAGCTTGGAGGAGGGACGGATTTGGACGGTTTTCGTAGCTCAAAGTCGCCACAAGTAACTCCGCC
>JANYHG010000016.1 GCA_025359165.1 Hyphomicrobiaceae bacterium | reverse complement strand
GATTGTCGAGAGTTTTCCACCGTTGCAGGTGGCAAACTGCGGTTGTGTTCGGGAAGATCTTTGATCCAATTTGGATGCTTGCACCAATGAGCGACAGTTGACCCGCGCCGTCGGTGGAGTGAATTTGACAATGCCGCGATCTGCCGAATAATGCAATCGAGGGTTGTGATTTACGTTAATGCAGCCGCTTGCTGCCTACTGCAAATGAGAGTTGGTGCCCCCGGCCCGACTCGAACGGGCACGTCTCGCGACAACAGATTTTGAGTCTGCCGCGTCTACCGATTCCGCCACGGGGGCTGCTATCGTTCGACCGGATATGCGGATCGGAAACTACGACCGCACCGACCGTCACAGGGAATGCATCGGCGCACGCCCCACACGAACGACAGGCGCGCTACATACCACGACCGTTGCCGCGTGCAAGCGCTGTTGCGTCACGCATGCCACAGGCGGTAACACCGGCCGATTTCAACGTGATCACCGTGATGGCTTCATCGGAGTCTCTAAAAATGCGCGTGAAAACCGAGTTCTGGGTGAAAGCATATCTGCGCACGCGGCAGGCGGCAGGCGCGTTCGCAGCGATCGTCGCGCATGGCCACGATGACGCCGGCGCGGTGTTAATCAAGATCAATACGCTCGATGGCCAAGCTGCGCTCTATGGCCCCGCGCCGGTTAGCTTTACCGATGCAGCCGGAGCCGAGGGCGACCGCCGCTTTACGCGACTGCACGACGCCGAGGTCGTAGCCGAGAACACGGTCGACGCCTTGATCGCCCGGCAACGATCCTATGACGAGGACGTGTGGGTGATCGAAGTCGAGGATCGGACCGGTCGAACCGGCCTCGATGGCTGGCTTGCAACACCCTGATGGATCGAGGTTGGACGTTAACCGTTTGTTAATCCGCTCCGTATTCATATCGTTGGGCTGCTCCAAATCGTGCGCGTCGGGCAGCGGCGGAAGGCAGAACAGTTTTGGATCTGCGTGCCGCAACCAGAGGCACAGCCATGGCGACAGTCGTTCCATTCAAACCGAGTAGAGGCCCGTCGCGAGCGACGTTGGGTCAACGGAATTCGCAGTGTGAAGTCCTGCTGTTCACCGGCGTGCGCTACGAGCGTTGGGTCGAACCACCCGCCGCATCCGCAAGCGAACTGCGTTCGTCAACCAAGCCGCGGCGAGCGAAGCGCACACTCGAACTTGCTGACTGAGGCACTCGCGTCGAAGACGTGCTAGACGAGCCGCTTTCCCGGCCGTGAGCAGATCCGATGGTGCCCGCAGACGAAGATTCAAAGACCGGCTCGCGCGCAACGCCCTGGTGGTCTCCCGCGCGCCATGCCGATCGTCGCCCCGCGCTCGTGTTGCGGGGACGGATCAAGTCCGCTGTCCGCGCCTATTTCGCCAGCGATGGCTTTACGGAAGTGGAGCCGGGCTGCCTGCAGATTTCTCCTGGCAACGAAGCCCATCTGCACGCCTTCGCGACCGAATTTCGCACCGATGCCGGCGAACGGACGCAGCTTTATCTGCACACCTCGCCCGAATTTGCGATGAAGAAGTTGCTCGCAGCGGGCGAAACTCGCATTTTCGCGTTTGCGCCGGTGTTTCGCAATCGCGAGCAGGGCCTGCGACACGCACCCGAGTTCACCATGCTGGAGTGGTATCGGGTCGCGCAGCCCTACGAACGGATCATGGACGATTGTCTGGCGCTCGTTCGGTTGGCTGCACAGCTTGCTGGTCCGGCCCCTTGGCAGCATCGCGGGCGAACTGTTGCCCCGCTCGGGATGCCGCAACGTATCACAGTGGCGGAAGCCTTTCGCGTGCACGCCGGGATCGATCTGACGGCGACCTTGCGCGCTGAAGACGCAGATCGGGACTCGCTGGCGCGGCAAGTCTCCGCCGTCGGCATCCGCGTGGCCGACGACGACTCCTGGAGCGACCTCTTCAGCCGCGTGCTGGTCGAACGGATCGAACCAGCGCTGGCCGCGGCAACCGTGCCTGTTTTTCTGACCAAGTATCCGGCTCACGAAGCGGCATTGGCGCGACCGACAGCGGGCGATGCGCGATTTGCCGAGCGATTCGAAATGTATGTCGCGGGCCTGGAGTTGGCGAATTGCTTCGGTGAATTGACCGATGCCGACGAGCAAAGGCGGCGCTTCGAGGCCGAGATGGACGAGAAGAGCCGGGTCTACGGGGAGCGCTATCCGATTGATACCGATTTTCTCGCCGCTCTTGCGCAGATGCCGCCGGCTTCGGGTGGCGCAATGGGGTTCGATCGGCTCGTCATGCTGGCGAGCGGTGCCGGCGATATCCGGCAGGTGCTCTGGACACCGCTCGATGTCTAAGGTTCGCGGATGCTGAAAGCGGTCACGGTAACGGTCGCCTACCAACTCGCATGGTTTGCGACGGCCTATGGTGCCGCGGATGGCATTCCGGGCGTCGGGATCGGCGCCTGCAATGCGGTTATCCTGCTCGCGCTTTTTCTCGCCCACGACCGGCTTGGCCTGCTCGTGATGGTTGGCGCATTCGGGCTCTATGGTCTGGTCGTAGAAAGCTTGCTGCGCGCAAGCGGACTGGTCGTCTACATGACTCCCGGCGCGATCGCGGGTATTGCGCCGCTATGGATCGTGTCTTTGTGGATGGCGTTCGGCGCATTGGTGCCTCTGTCGATGACGTGGCTGCACGATCGTTTCGTGCTGGCGGCCATTTTTGGAGCAACCGCAGCACCGCTGTCGTATGCTGCTGCGGCGCTCCTCGATGCATTGCGTTTGACTGTGCCGCTGTGGCGTGGGTTGCTCGCCATCGCACTGGCTTGGGCTGTCGTGTTGCCCGTGGCTTTGTGGGTCGACGCCCGACTGTCGCGGCGTCGTTGACAGCGCCGCATCGCATATAGTTATGTTCGATAACAATTTACACAACACGGGGTGTCCGATGACTCACGGTCCGACGACGGGTTCCAATACCGAAGCACTCGGCGTGCCTGGGCTCGTCGATGTCGAAACGCGCGGCTCGACGCTGCTGGTCAGCCTGGCGCGACCAGAAAAGCGCAACGCCCTCAACGATCCGACGATCGCGGCCCTTGAGCGGTTATTTACCGCCATCCCTGACGGCATCAAGTGCGTCGTTCTGCAAGGCCTCGGCGACCACTTTTCTGCCGGGCTCGATCTGTCCGAACTGACGGAACGCAACGTGCCCCAAGGGGTGCGTCACTCCATGAGTTGGCACTATGCGCTCGAACGGATCCAGTTTGGCGCGGTGCCTGTGGTGGCTGTGCTCAAAGGCGCCGTCATCGGCGGCGGCCTCGAGTTGGCGCTGGCGGCGCATATTCGTGTCGCGGAAGCCAGCGCTTTTTATGCCCTCCCCGAGGGACAACGCGGCATCTACACGGGCGGTGGAGCCTCGGTCCGGCTGCCCCGCATCATCGGCATCGACCGCATGATCGACATGATGCTCACGGGCCGCAGTTATTCGGCGGCCGACGGACTGCAACTCGGCCTTTCGCAATATTTGACCGAGGCCGGCACCGGGCTCGACAAGGCGCTGTCGCTGGCCGAGAAGATCGCTGGAAATGCGATCATCACCAACTTCGCGCTGATCCATGTGCTGCCACGTATCGCCGAGCAGGATCGTGCCGGCGGTTACGTGACCGAGGCGCTGATGGCCGGCATCGCCCAGGGCGAGCCCGACGCCAAGGCGCGGGTGCGCGCATTTCTCGACGGAAAAGCAGCCAAAGTCACGCAAACGTCGTAGCTATTTGTGAGGGGCACTGCCGGAACAACGGCGGGCCGTTGCATAGGGAGAAGTCCATGTCCAAGTCAGTGTCGCCAGCGATCGCCGACGCACCGCGCCGCCAGGTCAACCTCGGTCCCTTCGACATGAAGGTCGAGCGGCGCGTCGACGGTACGATGATCGCGTCGTCGCCGCTCGAACTCGGCGCGTATCCCGCCAAGGCGACAGACAGACTTCTGCATTGGGCCGATGTCGCGCCGGATCGCGTGTTTCTCGCGCAGCGTGACGGCACCGGGCCGTGGCGTACGATTACCTACGCTCAAGCGCTGGTTTCGGTGCGCGGCATCGCGTCGGCGCTGCTGTCTCGAAACCTGTCGCCTCGACGGCCGATCGTCTGCCTCACCGGCAACGATCTGGGACAAGCCCTGTTGTCGCTTGCGGCGCAATACATCGGCGTGCCATTTGCGCCGATTTCACCGGCTTATTCGACGGTCAGTCAGGATTTCGGCAAGCTCAAGCACATCGCCGCGCTGCTCGAACCCGGTCTTATTTACGCGACGACCGCAGCGCCGGTCGCCCGCGCGATCAACAGCGTGTTCCCCGTCGGCACTGAACTCGTAGTTGCCGCCCGCTCCGACATTGACCGTCCGCAGACGTTGCTCACGGATTTGATCGCCACCCCCGTCGACGACGCGATCGAGGCTGCGCACGCCGCCGTCGGCCCCGATACCATCGCCAAGTTCCTGTTCACGTCGGGATCGACAGGCGTTCCCAAGGCAGTGATCAACACGCAGCGCATGATGTGCTCCAATCAGGTGATGTTCGCCGCCGTCGTGCCGTTCATGACCGAGGAACCACCGGTGCTGGTGGACTGGTTGCCGTGGAGCCATACGTTCGGCGGCAATCACAACTTCAATCTGGCGCTGTTCGGCGGCGGCTCGTTCTACATCGACGAAGGCCGGCCGATGCCCGGCGCGATCGAGCAGACGATCGCCAACCTGCGCGATATCGCGCCAACGGTCTATTTCAACGTGCCGCGCGGGTTCGAGGCGTTGCTGCCCTATCTGAGATCGGACGCCGCGCTGGCCAAGAATTTCTTCAGCAGATTGAAAGCGATGCAATACGCGGGTGCATCGCTATCGCAACCGGTGTGGGACGGCTTGGCGGAAGTATCCGTCGCAGCGGTCGGCGAACGCATCCACATGATGAGCGGGCTCGGGTCGACGGAAACTGCGCCGGGAGCGATTACTGTCGTGCGGCCGATCGATCGCGCCGGCACCGTGGGCGTTCCGATGCCGGGCGTGATTGTCAAACTGGTGCCGAATGCGGGCAAGCTAGAAGCGCGTCTCAAAGGCCCCAACATCACGCCGGGCTACTGGAAAAATCCCGAGCAGACGGCTGCGGCCTTCGACGAAGAAGGCTTCTACAAGCTGGGCGATGCGCTCAAGTTCGCCAACGAAAGCGACCTGTCCGAAGGCTTCCGCTTCGATGGCCGCGTAGCTGAAGATTTCAAACTGTCGTCGGGCACCTGGGTGTCCGTTGGCCCCTTGCGCGCCGACCTCACGCAACATTTCGCGCCGTTGATCCGCGATGCCGTCGTTGCCGGACACGACAGGCTGTCGCTCGGCGCACTGCTGATTCCGGAAATTGAATCGGCACGCGCGCTGGCGGGTTTGCCGCCGTCGGCAACGGCTGCAGAGGTGTGCAGCCACCCTGCGGTCGTCGAACGTTTCCAGGCGTTATTGAAGACGCACGCGGCCAAGAACACCGGCGGCTCGACGCTCGTGCCGCGCATTGCGCTGCTGTTCGAACCGCTGTCCATCGACGTCGGCGAAGTCACCGACAAGGGTTCGGTCAATCAGCGCGCTGTGCTCGCCCATCGCGCGGCGATGGTGGAAGATCTCTTTGCAGTCACCCCCTCCGCGCGCGTGATCGTGTTGCCGCGCAAAGGGTGAACGTTCCGGCCAAGTTTACACCGAGGCATTCATGACCACCTTTATCCATCGGCGTCCGGTGCGGATTGAGTGGGGCGATTGCGATCCGGCGCAGATCGTCTTTTATCCGCGTTATTTCGCCATGTTCGACGGGGCGACGCAGGAGTTGTTCCGCGCCGCTCTCGGCGTGCCGAAGATCGAGTGGGTGAAAACCTACGGCATCGTTGGTATTCCCATGGTCGATACGCGCGCCAAGTTCATCGTGCCCTCGCGCTACGGCGACGACATCGTCATCGAGAGCCGCGTGTCGCGCTTCGGCGGCTCGAGCTTCGACATCGAGCATCGCGTGATGCGCGGCACGGTTCTGGCCATCGAAGGCTTCGAGACGCGCGTCTGGGCTGCTGCCGATCCCGATAAGCCCGGCGCGATCAAAGGCGTAAAGATCCCGGCGGAAGTGAAGGCAGCGTTTGGCGGGTGAGCTCAGCTGTCGATTTGTAACCGGCGCGGCAACGTCCGAAGCTGTTATTTGCTGCGTTGATGGTCAGCCGTCTATAACTCCTCCAACCCGATCTCCGGATCAGCCAACGCGTGCAGCCGGAGCGCCGCGATGCGAGCGAAGCGTTGCAGGACGGCCTTGCGGCGCGCGGGCGGTAATTTGTGCTCGGGTGCCGTGCGTAAAATTTCGCCGCCGTATTTGTCGGCCAGCATCAGGCCGCAGTCGGCGGGCAGGATGTCCAAGGGAAAACGGCTGTCGACGGCGAACAGCAAGCGGTCGCAGAAGTCTCGATAATCCGGCCACTTCTGATCGGCGCGAAAGTCGGCGACGCTGGACTTTATTTCGACAATCCAGATTTCACCGCTCGATGCCAGCGCGATCAGGTCGGCGCGACGCCCGTTCGCCAGCGTGAACTCGGTAAGCGTCGCGAGGCCGTGCGCCAACAGACAGCGGCGCGCGCCGCGTGCGATCGCCAACGCCGCTTCCGATTGCCGACCGTCGACGAGTTGGGAGAGCGCGGCTTCGGTTTTAACCGCCACCGCGCTGTGCGTTTCTGCGATAGGATGTGGCAACTGATTTCGAGACATGTCTGGCACTCGATCGTTTTCGACGCGGGCTTGATCCGACGACCGAGACACACTTATCGGAAGCACTCTTCGCTTGTCGTGCGTCTCGTCGGATCCACCGACGCACATTTATCCGCAGGCACTTGCGCAAAAATGTCTTGAAGTTGGCGGATGTTGCGACAAATCAGGCGGATTGCCCTTTTACCGTCGCTTTTTCGTTGCCGTTCACACGGGTAATGCGGGAGTTGCCGCGCGGTGCGACGCGGCTGGGCGGGAGCGGGACGAATGGCATTCTGGCGGGGCCAAAAAGCAAAAAGCGGTGAGAGCAGTTCCGGGTCGGCACCAGACAGTGGCGTTTCGAACGGCAGCGTTTCCTCGGGTAGTGTTGCGATCAGCGGCGTTTCCAAATGGACACAGGGTTTGCGCAACCTGACCGGTGGTGCCGCCGTCGACAGTCCGCTGCCACTGCCGGTTTCAGAGTTGCGACGCATCGTCGATCCGGCATCGTTGGGGTTCACGACCACCGCCGACGTCACCCCAATACGCGGGCTGATCGGGCAGGAGCGCGCAATGGCCGCGATCGAGTTCGGCACCGAGATGCGGGCCATGGACTACAACATTTTCGTGCTCGGTCCGCCCGCGTCCGGAAAACGCACAGCGCTCAAGACACAACTCGATGCCAAAGCCGCCAAGAGCGTCGCGCCCGACGATTGGGCCTACGTCTACAACTTCGAGGAGCCGAGCCATCCGCGTGCGTTGCGCTTGCCGGCGGGGCGCGCGCGCTTGCTCGCCCGCGCGATGATCGGAGCTATCGACGAACTGCGCGGTATCGTGCCGGCGCTGTTCGAGGGCGAGGATTTTCAATCGCGCCGCCGCGCCATCGACGCCACCTATCAGGCAGGCCAGGAGCAGGCCCTGGAGGCTCTGAACAAGAAGGCGGCCGCGCAGAATATCGCCATCCTGCGCACGCCGCAGGGTTTCGCACTCGCCCCCATGCACGAAGGCAAGGTCGTCAAGCCCGAGACGTTCAATGCGCTGCCGGACGCGATGCGTACCGAAAAGCAGGCGCAGATCGCAGCGCTCGAGGAAGAACTGAGCAAAATTCTAGAGCGCCTGCCGAAGTCGGAAAAGGAGCGCCGCGGCAAGATCGGTGAACTCACGCAGGAGATGGCGCGGGCGGCCGTCACAGCGGCGCTCGAAGATGTCGCAGCAGCCTTCGCCGATGTGCCGGCGGTGATCAGCCATCTCAATGACGCCGGCGAAGATCTGGTGCGTAACATCGCGCTGTTCGTGCCGTCGGGCGACGGGGAAGCCTCCACTGAGATCCGCGAGCCGTCCGACGCCGTGCGCGACCCACGGTATCGCCGCTATCTGATCAACGTGATGGTCGGCCAGACTGCCGCGACGGACACGCCGCCACCGACTGGCGCGCCGGTGATCGAGGAGATCAATCCGGTCTACGGCAATCTGATCGGCCGCATCGAGCACGTTGCGCAAGGCGGTTCGCTGCTCACCGATTTCTTGCTGATGAAACCCGGCGCGTTGCACAAAGCCAATGGCGGGTACCTGCTCATCGATGCGCGCCGGCTGCTCCTGTCGCCGTTCGCCTACGAAGCTCTGAAGCGAGCCTTGAAGGCTTGCGAAATCCGCATCGAACCGCCGGCTGAGACATCGGGTATGGGAGTAGTGCCGCAAACGCTCGATCCCGAGGCCATCCCTCTCGACATCAAAGTGATCCTGACGGGTGAGCGCGACATCTACTATCAACTCGCCGAACACGATCCCGATTTCCTCGGGCTGTTCAAGGTGCAGGCCGATTTCGACGATGCGATCGCGCGTTCACCGGCCAATGACCTCGCCTACGCCGGCGTGATCGCCTCGATCATCAGCGAGCACAAATTGAAAGCGGCAGATGCGTCGGGCGTCGCGCGCATGATCGAGGAAGGCGCGCGTCTGGCCGACGATCGCGAAAAGCTGTCGGTCGAGATCGGCTACATCTCCGACCTCGTGCGCGAGGCCGACTATTGGGCGGGCAAGGCGGGCCGCACGATCATCTCCCATGACGATGTGCAGAAGGCAGTCGACGCGCAGATCCAGCGCGCCGATCGCATCAAGGATCGTGCGCAGGAAACGGTCGAGCGTGGCGTGGTGCTGGTCGATACGGACGGCGCGAAGGTGGGCCAGGTCAACGGCCTCGCGGTTATGCAGGTGGGGCAGTTCATGTTCGGTCGGCCCAGCCGCATCACCGCGCGCGTGGCGATCGGGCAAGGGCGTATCGTCGACGTCGAGCGTGAGGCCAAGCTGGGCGGCGCGACGCACACCAAAGGCATGATGATCCTCTATGGTTTCATCGCGGGTCGCTACGCGCAGGAAGTGCCGCTCGCCCTGGGCGCGACGATCACGTTCGAGCAATCCTATGGCGGCGTCGACGGCGACAGTGCCTCTTCGACCGAGATCTACGCGTTGCTGTCGGCCCTCGCCGACGCCCCCATCAAGCAGGGATTTGCGGTGACGGGTTCGGTCAACCAGTGGGGCGAAGTGCAGGCCATCGGTGGTGCCAATCACAAGATCGAAGGCTTCTTCGATGTCTGCAAAGCGCGCGGTTTGACCGGCACGCAGGGCGTGTTGATCCCGCAGGCCAACGTGCAGCACCTCATGCTGCGCGAAGACATCGTGGCGGCGTGCAAGGCGGGCACCTTCCGTATCTTCGCCGTGAGCACGATCGATCAAGGCATCGAGATCCTGACGGGCATACCCGCTGGCGACCGCGGCAGTGACGGCACCTATCCCGCAGCGACGATCAACGGTCGCGTGGAGGCCCGCTTACGCGGCTTCGCTGAACGGGCGCGGAGCTTCGGGAAAAGCGCGGGCGGTTCGCCGTCGACCGATGGTTTACAGAGCTGACGGCAATCTCGTCACCGCGCATCCGCGACGACACAAAGTTGAACGATACTATCGGGGTGGCATGACGCATTTTGACCGAACACTGTTGATACATGTGGCGGCGGAACGGGAACGGCGGGGGCGCGTGGTTATGGCGGCGCAGACAGCGGCTCCGCATGCGGCAGCGGTCCACGCGGCGATGGCCGTTGCTGCCGCCTTCGAGACCTGGGTCGAGTGCCTGCTGATCGAAAGCCCTGATGTCTTGGCGCTGACGCGACACCCTTTTGCGCGCACCGTCAGCCACGCCGGACGCATCGCGCCATTGTCGCTCGAGGGATTTGCCGAGGCGCAATCGAGCGCCACTGCGCGGGCACGCAACATGCTGCGTACGGCGGGGCAACACAGCAACGTGCGTGTTGAAACGACCATCGTACAGGATGGCATTACCGATGCTTTGGCGCGCGCCTGTGCGATCGAAGGACCGTGGAATCTGATGGCGCTGGCGGAGCCTGTGCAACCCAAGGACAGCCGCTGGCTGTGTGAGTTGCTCGCCGAGGTGAACGGCGCGACAGGTATCGTCTGTGCGGGCACCAGCGTCGGGCCACCGGCACGTCGCGGCAGCGCGGTTCTCGTCGTGGTCGAAGATATCGAGCGGCTCCCGCAGATGTTGCGGGCGGCCGAACGTCTGGCGCGCGACAATGCGCCGGCCGCAGGCGCGCGGCCGGTGTTGCTGCTCGTCGCCGGCGAAAGTGCAGAAAAATCGGCACTGATTGATGGTCACTTGCGGCTGCTGATGGCGGATATGCCGGCCGATCCCGCTGCGCCCATCGGGATCGCCGAAGCGGGTGTCGCGCACGGAACGCCGATCGAAATCGCCGAAGCGCTCCGCCGACAAAACGCGCACGTCGTGATCTTGCGTTGCGGCGGTATCGCCTTGCCTGCGAATGGCGACGCGGCACCCCTGCTCGGCGTCGTCTCGTCCCCGATGCTGGTGGTGCGCTAGGGTGCTTCCCGGGAAAATGTGAGCGATTTCCAAAAAAGAAGCGCGACAAACAGAAGCTTCGGATCGTTTTGAGGTTCAACTGAAACCGGAACGACCCTGACGCAAAAAAGCCCGCCAAAAGCGGGCTTTTCTCGTCTGCTGCCTCAGCGCTTCGGCAAGGCCAACGCCGAGCGCTTGGAAGCGGACAGCGCTTCGGAAGCAACCGCCGCAGCCTGCACCGCGTCCTGCACCTTCTCGAAGGCGCGAACTTCCAGCTGTCGCACACGCTCACGGCTGACTTTGAACTCCGTCGACAACTCTTCCAAAGTCGCGGGCGGCTCACTTAGGCGACGCGCTTCGAAGATCCGGCGCTCGCGATCGTTGAGACTTGCCAGCGCGGTGGCCAGAAAAGCGCGGCGATGGTCGAGCTCCTCGCTCTCCGCCATCCGGTTCTCTTGATTGGGTGTATCGTCGACGAGCCAGTCCTGCCACTCCCCGGTTTCGCTATCAGCCTTGATAGGGGCGTTGAGCGAACTGTCACCGCTGAGGCGACGGTTCATGTTGACGACTTCTTCCTCGGACACACCGAGCTTGGTCGCGATCGTCTTGACGTTCTCGGGCTTGAGGTCGCCCTCCTCCAGAGCCTGAATCTGACCCTTCATGCGCCGCAGGTTGAAGAACAGCTTTTTCTGCGCGGCGGTGGTGCCGATTTTGACCAAGCTCCACGAGCGCAGGATATATTCCTGGATCGAGGCGCGGATCCACCACATGGCGTAAGTAGCTAAACGAAAGCCTTTGTCCGGCTCGAAACGCTTGACGGCCTGCATCAGCCCGACGTTGCCTTCCGAGATCACTTCGCCGATAGGCAGGCCATAGCCGCGATAGCCCATGGCGATGCGTCCCACCAGACGAAGATGCGACGTGATCAGCTTTTCGGCAGCGCCCGGATCCTGATGTTGCTGCCAGCGCTTAGCCAGCATGAATTCTTCATCCGGCTGCAGCATGGGAAATTTGCGGATTCCCTGCATGTAGCGGGTCAAACCGCCTTGGCCGGAGGAAATCGTCGGCAGTCCCTTGGTGGTGCTCATGATGTTCAGCCCCCAATTGCGCCGCTTAGGCGCTCCACAGGTATGAAAAGATCGTCGAAAAAGTCGGTTGCATCTGTCGCGTTAACAGGGGCCGCGACGGATCGTTCCATCCTCGGTACCCCCGGGAAACTTGAACAGCCGTGTGTTTCGAGCTGTTTCGGACTTGCGTGTCTTAAGACAATGCTCGTTCAATTACTAACCACGTCCCTGTGTTCAAACGATCACGGCACTTCACCCTCATGTGAATTTGATCAGATAGGCGGTCTACGGTGAAGTTCAAGTCTCGGACGCGGCGGCTCAGTTGTTTTTAGTGAAGATTTCCTTTTTCCAGTCGGCGGCGGCAGCGGCTTTGACCGGGACGGCGGCACGCCCGGCGTCGGCCACCGGCGCGGCCGTAGTCGGCAACAGTCCGGCCATGGGATGCGTCTTGGCATGACCCTTCAGGTCGTCGAGCAGGGCTGCGACGAGCGGTGCTGTAGCTTGCGCCGCGTGCATTTTGCGCGCCCAGGTCTCGTGCGCCGAACCGGTACCGACCATGACCACGTAGGAGTAGGCGGCCCCGTTGGCGAACTGCAGCCCGCCGGCCGTCCAGGTGTCGACGGTGGCGTCTGGGTCGGCGGTGACGGACGTGCCGGTTTTGGCGAAATGCAGACGCAAGTCGGCACGACCCTCGGCGCACCACGGTGCGAGAATTTTCAGCGTTCCCTGCGCGGTGCCGGCGTGACGATAGCAGAGCGGTGCCGACAGCAGCGTCTTCAGCAGCGCGTGGCTGTCCGAGCGGATCAGCGATGTCGGTATGATCGGCGCATCGCCGACGCGCGCATCTTCCTGTGCGCCGGGACTGATGTAGTCGAAGGCCCGCACAAGGCTCGGCGCGCGCACGGGCGTGTTACCCCGCTCCAGTAGTGCGCTCAGGACGACGCTCGCCATGTGGTGCACGCGGCGCGGCGAGCCGGCGATCAGGCCGCGCACAGCAGCGGTGGACGGCGGTGTGCCCCCCCCGTCGGGGTCGTCGGGCGGCATGTTGAAACCGAAGCCGTCGATGAGTTTTCGCACAAGGTCCTGGCCGAGTTGCGCCGTGCGCCATTCCAGCGGGCGGTTGAGCGAGCAGGCGAAAGCCACTAGCGCCCGGCGGCCAAGCGGACTGGCGCTGTTGCCTTTCTCGCAGGTCTCGATCGAGGCCTGTGTGGCCTGGGTGTCCTGATACAACGTGCCGGGGAGGTCACGATGTTCGTTGGCGATGCCGATGGCGGCGAGCATCTTGCCGGTGGAAGCGATCTGTCGCGCCTCGCGCTCGCGTTCGTAGTGACCGGTGGCGGCATCGCGTGCGCCTGCCGAACCGAAGTAG
Source organism: Hyphomicrobiaceae bacterium (assembly GCA_025359165.1). GTDB lineage: Bacteria > Pseudomonadota > Alphaproteobacteria > Rhizobiales > Hyphomicrobiaceae > JABFRJ01. The sequence continues at coordinate 3,396 of JANYHG010000016.1, read as the reverse complement.
GCCGCACTTTCGCCGGCCTCGAAATAGCGCACGATTTCGCCTTGTGCATTCGCCGCGACGACGACGACATGCGGCAGCTTGCGATCGGGCGCGACTTTGACCGGATCGAGCGTGAAGCCGGCGTTGATGCGGCTCTGCTCGCGCGCATTCAGCGCCGTCAGTTCGGTCTTGACGCGCTCGTGAAAGGCGAGATTTTCGGCAGCATCCAGCGACGTCGTGATGCCGCGCACGCTGTCGCGCCAGCCGAAGCCGTAGGCCTGCTTCATTTCTTCGCGCAGCCCGAATCGGGCGGCGGGCAGCAAAGCATTGGCCCGGATGATCGGATTGACGACGGCGCGCTTGGCCAGTGTCGGCGCAAACGTTTCCAACGCTTGCTGCAGGCGCGGCTTGACCTTCGGATCAGGCGGGCCCGAGGCCATCTGCACGAGTTCGAACAGCACCTTGCTCTGCTCGGCCGGATCTTTGATCAAGCGTTCGGCGCAGGTGCGCGCGCGCACTTCGGTGATGTAGCGCCAGCGATCCATCCGGACGGCGTTGAGCTGGTCAGTGCCGGTCAGCAGGATGATCGGCTTGTTGACGGCGGATGCCAGCACGAACTGCTCGGCGGTCGAAAGCTCGCTGGCCTCCTTGCCGAACACGATGTGGCTGGTGACTTCGACGCCGTGCAACGGCTGACCACCGGTGCGCTGTGCCAGCCAGATGTGGTTGGCAGCCCACTGCTTGAGCGGCGTGATGTCGCCGCCTCGGGTCAACTCGTGATAGATGACTGGTGCCAGCCACCATTCGCGCAGTTTGCGCCGGAGCTTGGCGGCTGAGCCTTCGCTCGACGACGGCGGGGTGTTGAAAACGACACGTGCGAACTGCATCGGCAGCGTCGAGCCGCCAACGCCAAGCACCGGACGCCGCGTCTGAAAGGTTCGGACCACCGAGGTGTAAGGAATTTTCAGAACGCCGTAGAGGTCGATGCCGTAGGGGTTCAGCCAGCCGCCGAGGTAGCGATCCTCGTGGTACGTCAGGCATTGCCAGTAGCCGTCGGGCACCTCGCGCACGGGGATCGATTTGTGATCGGGGTTGGCGACGTAGTCACCCATCTCGATGGCGGCTTCGGTGTAGTTGACGTCACGACGGCTATCCAGACGCGGATCGAAGGTGCCGACGAAGGCACCGCTGGCATCGTAAACCGCCGTCGCCAGCCAGCGCTCACTCGCGTAGTGCAGTTGCCGACCGGTGGTCTGATGGCCGATGATGCCGCGCAACGGGGCCATCACATAGACGAGCAACAGCGCGAACACGACGTAGCCGACGCCGAAGGTGACGACGTGGCGGAGCGGGCCGAGCTTCGGATTGAAGATCACCGATCCCGCGAGAATGCGGATGGCATAGAGCGGGATGGCGAACACCAGTTCGCACACTCGTGTCATCAATCGGATCAGAGATATCATCGGGTCACGCGCTGCGTCGGTGCCCTTGAGGACGCAGCTCTTTCTCCGAAACGATGTAATCGGCCAATGTGGTGCAGCCACGCCGCAACTACGGCAACATCACGGCTCGTGACGTGGCCTTCAGATGCGTCTGCTCAGGCTGCCAGTTGCAGGATTTCGCGGACCTGGGCGGGGCCGGCGATCGGTCGCGGATTGCGCGGGACCCATGGCGTATGCATCGCCAACTCGGCGATACGATCGAAATTCTCGGGCCCGATCTTCACGTCCGCAAGGCAACGCGGCATGCCGAGCGACGTGATGAAAGCGTCGAGGACGTCGCCAGCATCCTGGCCCGCTTTCCCCATGGCGGTCGCGACAAGAGCTTGGCGAGCCGCGTTGGCCGGCTTGTTCCAGCGCATCGCGGCGGGCAGCATGATGCATGACGTATGGCCATGCGGCACGCCGAAGGCAGCACCCAGAACATAGCCGATGCCGTGGCTAGCACCCATCGGTACGCCCGCCGATAGCGGGCCCATCGACAGCCAGGTGCCGAGCTGGCAATCGAGCCGGGCATCGAGATCGGCAGGGTTCGCGCGCACGCGCGGCAAGGCATGTGCGAGCAATGCCAGCCCTTGCAGCGCCTGGGCATCGCCAAAGGCGTGCGCCTCGTTCGAGCATAAACCCTCGACGCAATGGTCGATGGCGCGCACGCCCGTCGAGAGCCACAGCCATTCGGGTGTGTGCACAGTGATCGCAGGGTCGAGAATCGCCACGCGGGGCATCATCAGCGGATGCCGGAACATTTCCTTGCTCTTGGTGCCTTCGTTTGTCACCCCGGCCAACGCGCTGAATTCGCCACCCGCAATCGTCGTGGGAACGCTGATCTGGCGGACCGTCGGTGGCTTCATGGGCGGAACCACGCCGCCGACGATGCGGATGGCGTCCATCGCATCCACGCTGGCTATGTCGTTGGCGAGACACAGTTGGACAGCTTTGGCACCGTCGGTGATCGAGCCGCCGCCGATGGTGACGATCAAGTCTGTGCCGGCGGCGCGGGCCTGATTGGTCGCGGCGACGACGGCGCTGCGCGGCGTGTGGGGCGGCATGGCGTCGAAAGTGCCGACGCAGCGGGAGCCAAGCTGATGGCGCACCTTTTCGATCTCGTCGGTCGAGCGGTTGAGCGTGTGGCTGACCATCAGGAACACGCGCTGTGATCCGAGCCGGGCCACTTGCTCGGCGACGGCCTCTGCCGCCGGTTTTCCGAACACGACCTCGTCCATGGCACCGAACGTGACGCGACCTGATTTCAGCATGCGCTTTTCCCCAATTCTTCAGCGTGGCCACGTCGCAGGCTATCGTAAAGGCCGGGCGTGGTCGACACGAGGCCATGTTATGAACACTCTCCTTCGACTTACAACACGGCTCACATTTATCGGAAGTTCGAACACCTGCGCCGACAGCCGCAGCGGGTCGAAGACACGACGGGCAGGCACGACATGAGCGGACAATTGATCGGCATCGCCCGGCGCGCCAAGAAGCGAGCCCCGATGGAGTTACTGCAGGCCGGTCACATATCGCTGGCGGCAGGACTGGTCGGAGATTCACGCGGCGCGAAATTCATCAAGCGTCAGATTACGGTGATGGCGCGTGAAGACTGGGAGGCGGCATTGCTGGATCTCGCAACCAGCCGCGATCTTCCGGAGCTGCCGTGGACGGTGCGGCGTGCAAACCTGCTGGTGCAAGGTGTTCGCCTGCCGCGTGCCAAAGGCGCGTTGCTGCGCGTCGGCGGCGTGCTGCTCGAAGTGACGGGGCAGACCAATCCCTGTCATCGCATGGAAGAGGCACAGCCGGGATTGCTCTCGGCACTGCATCCGGAGTGGCGCGGCGGTGTGACGTGCCGCGTGCGCGAGGCTGCCGACATCCGCCTCGGCGACCGCCTCGTCATCGAGTTCGCTCCGAAAGAGCACGTCATCCG
>JANYHG010000010.1 GCA_025359165.1 Hyphomicrobiaceae bacterium | reverse complement strand
CATTGTCGCCGACCTCCGCTCGTTGAGCGTCGATCCCTCGCGCAAAGACATCGCCTGGCGCTACGGCCTCGAAGCCGACGTGCTCGACAGCACGATCAGGCGCGTCGAATTCGCCAACTGGCTCGCCACCAAGGTCCGCCCATACGCGGCTGCGAAGGCGTAAGTAACGGCGTTGCTTCTCCCGGCGGGCTTCGCCCACCTTCTCCCCATCGAAAGCGATCGGGAGAAGGGAAGACGTCGAGGATTGAACGCCCCGAACTCTCACACGATGCCGTTGCGCAAGTATGGCTCGCCGCGTTGCAGGCGATCGAGATTGTCGACGAGGATGTCGATCACGTTGTCTTCGTAGGCTTGAGTTTCACCAGCCGAGTGTGGGGTGATCAGCACGTTGGGCTGCGACCACAGCGGCGAAGACGCAGGGAGCGGCTCTTCGCGCGTCACATCGAGGGCTGCGGCGCGCAGGCGCTTGGCCTGCAGCGCAGCTATCAACGCAGCTTCGTCCACCACACGGCCACGCGCCACGTTGACCAGCAAAGCCGTAGGTTTCATGCACCCCAGCGCTGCGGCATCAATCAAGTTTTCGGTCTCCGGCGTCAGCGGACAGGCGAGCACGACGATATCGGCTTGCGGCAACACCTGATGCAAGTCAGCCGTTGGCACAACGCGATTGACACCGGCCCCACCGCTGCTCGCATCGCGCTTGACGCCGATGACGTGCATATCGAAGGCACGAGCGAATCGCGCCAGCCGCGACCCGATCCGGCCAAGCCCGACGATGACCATGGTGCGACCGGTCAATTCGGCTTCGCGTTCGGCGATGGTGGAAATCATCGGACGCCAATGCGCGCGGGCCTGATGATCGCGGCCCGATACGATGTGCCTCTCGTTCGCGAGGATCATCGCCATGGCGTGTTCGGCGACGGCGTTGGCGTTGACGCCGGCAGCGCTGGCGAGACGCACACCCTGCGCCGCGAACGCCGCGCGGTCGTATTGGTCGATGCCGGCGCTGATCGACTGCACGAAGGCGAGTTTCGGCGCGACGGCCAGGATCTCGTTACGCCACATCATCGACGCCACGATGACGTCGGCCTCGCCCGCACGCTGCTGCAAGTCCTCCAGCGCGCGCACCTGGAAATGCCGGATGCCGGTGCCGCGCGCGGCGAACCGGTCCGCCATCTGATAGGCACCGTGCGCAAAGCAGATCGTCAGCGCGTCGCGTTTCGGAAAGGGTCGTGCGGACACGGGGCTGCTCCTAAGTAGCGGGCGTTGAGAAAAAGACGGGCGCGGTCTAAACTTGAAGTACCAAGAGATGTAGCGAGCCAGTGTCGCGGTGCATACAGCATTGCGCCGATGGTTCGGAAAAATCAGAAAACTGGGGAACGCGCCATGTTGTTCGAGACGAAGTCATCGACAAAACTGCTTGCGGGGCTTGCGATCGCACTTGCGACCCAGGGCGTGAGCGGCGGAGCGATGGCGCAAGCGCCCGTCGCCTCGACCAGACACATCGCGGCGCGCGTCGAGATGCATCCGATTGCGACGGTCACGTTCTCGGACACCCAGTTTCTGACCGGTGCCAAAGACGGCAAACCCGTCACCACGGTTGGCGAATTGCGCTTCGCGCAGGGTAATCCGTCGGTGAAACAGCCAGCCGTCATCTTGATGCACGGCTCGAGCGGCGTCGGCCCGAACATCGAACCGTGGACCGCGCTATTCAACGAAATGGGCATCGCCACCTTCGTCATCGACGGTTTCACCGGTCGCGGCATCACCACCGTTGGGGCCAATCAGGCGATGCTGGGACGGCTCAACCTGATCCGCGACATCTACGCGGGCCTCGACATTCTTGCCAAGCATCCTCGGATCGACCGCGAACGCATCGTGCTGATGGGCTTCTCGCGCGGTGGGCAGGCAGCGCTCTATGCGAGCCTCGATCGCTTCCACAAGCTGTGGAACACGTCGGGCGCGAAGTTCGCCGCCTACGTGCCGTTCTATCCCGATTGTTCGACCACTTACGAGGGGGATACCGAAACGAGCGCCCCCATTCGCATCTTTCACGGCACGCCTGACGACTACAATCCGGTCGCGTCGTGCAAAGCCTACATGGGCCGGCTGAAAGCCGCCGGACGTGACATCTCCATCACCGAATACGCCAATGCGCAGCATGGCTTCGACAGCCCGATCGGCAGCGTCGTGGTATCGAAGGGATCGCAGACCGTGCGAGCCTGTACGATCGCCGAAAAGGCAGGCGCGCTGATCAACACCGCCACCAATGCGCCATTCGCCTATACCGATGCGTGCGTGCAGGTAGATCCGACCGTGGGCGGCAATGCTGAAGCGCTGGCCGCTGCGCGCCGCGACGTGTCGGCATTTCTGGTAGAGACGTTCAAGCTGGCGAAGTGAGGTGGGCGGGTGAATTTGTGCTGACGCACAAAGTGGGCTAGCCCCACACCCCACCGGAGGGACACCCACCGGACCACCCGTCTTTTGATTTGAGACACGCATATGCAAAACGGCGGAGCGCGTGCCCCGCCGTTCGGACGACTCGATTAACTTTCATTGTTGGTTTTGTTTACAAACGGCAGTTTTAGGCTGACGTAACGTGTGCTCAAATCGCCACGTTAAGACTCGATCATGCGCAGCTAGCCGCGCCGAGATTGACCCAGCGATCCCGCGACAGCACTAGATATGAAATGTGTAAGCGTTTCATCATCATTATCGCTCTTTTACTCACGGGCTGCGCGGAGTTGGCAACGCCAATTACCCAGGCAGTCGTGCCCGTTCATATCGTATACGTAGAGCGTGCACCGAAGGCGACGGAGATACCTGCTTCCACGCGCAAAACTGTCTTCATTGCGACGCCAGTTTTCGTCGCACTGCCAGTTCCATTGCCCATACCGGTAATTGAAACGATAAAAGTAG
>JANYHG010000006.1 GCA_025359165.1 Hyphomicrobiaceae bacterium | reverse complement strand
TGCCGTCGTCACGCCAATCCGCCGCCATCCGTTTTCAGCCACGCGGCGCAGCATGCCTTGGCCAACTCGCGCACGCGCAGGATGTAGCTCTGTCGTTCGGTGACGGAGATGACGCCGCGCGCGTCGAGCAGGTTGAAGATGTGGCTCGCCTTGATGCACTGGTCGTAGGCAGGCAACGCCATCAGATGTTTGCCCTGATTGGCGCCGGCTGCGGGCGCGCCTTTCTCCAGCAATGTCTTGCACTCGGCTTCGGCGTCCTTGAAGTGGGCGAGCAACATGGCCGTATCAGCGTGCTCGAAATTGTAGCGCGAGTACTCCTGTTCCGACTGCTGGAACACGTCGTTGTAGGTCAGCTTGCGCGCGTCGGTGCGGCCGTTGAAATTCAGGTCCCAGACGCGGTCGACGCCCTGCACGTACATGGCGAGACGCTCGAGCCCGTAGGTGATTTCGCCGGCGACGGGTTTGCAGTCGAACCCGCCGACCTGCTGGAAATATGTGAACTGTGTCACTTCCATGCCGTTGCACCAGACTTCCCAACCGAGTCCCCAAGCGCCAAGCGTCGGGCTTTCCCAATCGTCTTCCACAAAGCGGATGTCATTGAGCTTGGTGTCGATGCCGATGGCGTCGAGGCTTTTCAAATACAGGTCCAGGATATCAGGTGGTGATGGCTTCATGATCACCTGGAACTGATAATAGTGCTGCATGCGGTTGGGGTTTTCGCCGTAACGGCCATCCTTGGGACGGCGTGATGGCTGCACATAACATGCGTTCCACGGCTTCGGGCCCAGCGCGCGGAGTGTCGTGGCGGGGTGGAATGTGCCCGCGCCCATCTCCATATCGTAAGGCTGCAGCACGACGCAGCCCTGCGCGCCCCAGAACTGCTGCAGCGTCAGGATCATGTCCTGGAACGACTCTTTCGGCCGCAGCGTGCCGATGGGCTGCGCAAGGTTGGCGGCAGCAGGGCGCGGGGCGGCGAGTTCGGTGCGCGGCATATCATGTTCCAGGTTCAATCACGTACCATCGTCGGTCATCGTGAGGGGCACTTCATACACGCTGTGCGCGCGGTGTCACCCACAGGAACCATTGAAGCGGTGCCTTAGTTATGGCTACGGATCATTTCGATAGCGAGTAGATTTCATGCCCTACGTCAAGACTCAGGATGGCACGGACATTTTTTACAACGACTGGGGCAACGGTAAACCGGTGGTGCTCATCCACGGGTGGCCACTCAACGCCGATATGTGGGAGTATCAGGCGATGGCTCTGGCTCTGCGTGGGCACCGCGTCGTGTCCTACGATCGCCGCGGGTTCGGCCGGTCCAGTCAGCCATGGGAAGGGTACGATTACAACACCTTCGCCGACGACCTGAAAGCTGTAATGGACCATCTCAAGCTGACCGACGCTACGCTGGTCGGCTTTTCGATGGGTGGTGGCGAAGTGGCACGCTATATGTCCCGGCACAGCGGCGCAAACGTCGCTAAAGCAGTCTTGGTCTCCGCTGTCACGCCCATTATGCTGCGAAGTGCGTCGAACCCTGATGGCGCTGATCCCGCGCTGTTCGACGATATGGTGGCCCAACTGAAAGTCGACCGGCCCCATTTTCTGGCTGGCTTCGGCAAAGCATTCTTCGGAGCCGGCCCGCTCAATTTCACGGTGACGACCGAAATCCTGAATTGGTCACAAAGTCTCGCGATGAGTGCTTCGCCAAAGGCGACCGTCGATTGTGTAAGAGCGTTCTCGGAGACAGATTTTCGTGCCGACATGGAAGCGTTCCGCGTACCGACCCTGATCATTCACGGTGACGCCGACGCGACCGTTCCGATCGACATTTCTGCACGCGTTACAGCCAAGATGATCAAGAATAGTGCGCTCAGCGAGTATGCCGACGCGCCGCATGGTTTATTCTTCACTCACAAGGAGCAATTGACCCATGACCTTCTCCTTTTTATTGGCACTTAAAGTTTGCGCGAGCCTTGGCGTCATAGCGGCCTTGTCACGAGCGCGTCGGACGGCTACGCCGAAACCATGCCCCGTTACCGCCTCACACTCGAATATGACGGCACGCCGTTCCTAGGTTGGCAGATTCAGCCCGATGGCCCGTCCGTGCAGGGACGACTCGTCGAGGCGTTTCGCATGTTGACCCGATCTACCGTCGACGTGCGCGGTGCGGGTCGAACCGATTCGGGCGTGCATGCGCTCGGGCAGGTCGCGCACGTGGACCTCAAGCGCGAGTATCCGCTGCACGTTATCCGCGAGGCCGTTAATTATCACGTGCGGCCTGATCCTGTTGCCATTCTCGACGTGCAACGTGTCCCCGAATCATTCGATGCCCGCTTCAGTGCGGTAGCGCGGCACTATCAGTTCCGCATTCTTGCGCGACGAGCGCCACCTGCCGTGGACAAGTTTCGCGTATGGTGGGTCCCACAGGTGCTCGATGCCGCAGCCATGATCGCCGCCGCACCGCGACTCGAAGGTCGCCACGATTTCACGACGTTTCGCGCGGCGAGCTGCCAAGCAAAATCTCCCGTCAAGACACTCGATCGCTTTCGCGTGTCGGTGCATGGCGATGAAATTCATATCGAGGCGTCAGCCCGCTCCTTCATGCACAACCAGGTGCGCTCGATGGTTGGCTCTCTCAAAATGGTCGGAGAGGGCAAATGGACCGCTGACGACCTGACGGCTGCACTCGACGCCAAAGATCGCGCGCGCTGTGGTCCGGTGACGCCGCCGTCGGGACTCTATCTTGTGCGCGTCGACTACCCCGAGACACCAGCGCTGGTGTGAAGCTACTGTGCAAATCGGCCACAGCACTCACCTTTTACAACGACGGCGGCACGTCTTGCGGATGCGTGGATCGTGTGCCGGAGGTTTGTCCACACAGTTGCCGCGTAAACCCGAAACCGGAAAACAGCGCGCATTGAACTGGTTGGCCCAAGACCGTGCACAGGTTGTTGTTACGTCGAAGAGGCGGTCTGTGCATAAACCAGATGTAGTGGTCAAATCGTGGATGAAACTACCAGCCATATAGAATTGCGGTCGCGACTCTGGCATTAAGAGGGTGTTGCTGATCGCTCGCGAGTGTTGCGAGAACCTGGGTCGGTGACGTGTTCGTCACACTCTGTTTCGTCACACACTCTGTTTCGTTACACTTGTTGGTCTCGGCGATCCTGTCGGTCGCGAGACGCGTAAAGTCAAATCGATCGGGTGCCGCGCGTATTGCAGCCGCCCGTCGAAGTTCAACCAAAACATCAGGTTTTCGGGCGTCGCGCCCGCAGACTTCAAGTTTCAAACCGGGCGCGTCTTGGCGGCCTTCGCACGTTCTTACGCGTGCGGGCCGATGGAAAAGTTGCGACCAAAAACACGCATGATGCGGGGACGTCTACCATGAAGATCACACGGCGGTTCACAGAAGCTGGCAAGTCCCCCTATGCGTCGATCCCGTTTCGCCAAGCGACATCCGAAATCAAAAATCCAGATGGCTCGGTTGTTTTTCGCTGTGCCGATTTCGCCGTGCCCGAACACTGGAGCCAGGTTGCCGCCGACATTCTCGCGCAGAAATATTTTCGCAAAGCCGGCGTCGCAAAGAAACTGAAGCGGGTCGAAGAAACTCAAGTTCCATCGTGGTTGTGGCGCTCGGTCATCGACGAGCGCGCTCTTGCTGACGTGCCGGAAAAAGAGCGCATGGGCGGCGAAACCGACTCGCGCCAGGTTTTCGATCGTCTGGCGGGAACCTGGACATACTGGGGCTGGAAAGGTGGTTACTTCACGACCGAGGATGATGCGCGCGCCTTCTTCGACGAGCACCGCTACATGCTGGCGATGCAATATGCAGCGCCGAACAGCCCGCAGTGGTTCAACACCGGCATGCACTGGGCCTATGGCATCGATGGCCCCGGCCAAGGGCACTATTATGTCGACTATCGCAGCGGCCAGTTGACGAAATCGCAGTCGGCTTACGAACATCCGCAACCGCATGCCTGTTTCATACAATCCGTCGACGACGATCTCGTCGGCGAAAACGGCATTATGGATCTGTGGGTCCGTGAAGCCCGCTTGTTCAAGTACGGCTCCGGCACTGGCAGCAATTTCTCCAGTCTGCGGGGCGAAAGCGAAAAGCTGGCAGGTGGCGGGAAATCGTCGGGCCTGATGAGCTTCCTCAAGATCGGGGACCGCGCGGCGGGCGCAATCAAGTCGGGTGGCACAACGCGGCGCGCGGCGAAGATGGTGGTGGTCGACGTCGATCATCCCGACATCGAGACCTATATCGAGTGGAAAGTGAAGGAAGAGCAGAAGGTCGCAGCCCTCGTGACCGGCTCGAAGATCTGCCACAAGCGCCTCAAGGCGATCATGAAGGCCTGCGTTAATTGCGAAGCCGAGGGAGACGCCTGTTTCGACCCCGCGCGCAATCCGAAACTGAAAGCCGCAATCAAAGACGCGCGCCGCGATCTGGTGCCGGACAACTACGCGCGCCGCGTCATTCAGTTCGCGCAGCAAGGCTATAAGGACATCGATTTCTCGACCTACGACACCGACTGGGACAGCGAAGCCTACCTGACCGTCTCGGGCCAGAATTCAAACAACTCGGTGCGCGTCACCGACGAATTCCTCAACGCGGTCGCCGACGACGGCGATTGGAATTTGACGGCCCGCACGACCGGCAAGACCGTCAAAACATTGAAGGCGCGCGATCTCTGGGAAAAGATCGGTCACGCTGCCTGGGCGTCCGCCGATCCCGGCATCCAGTTCCACACCACGATCAACGACTGGCACACCTGTCCCAAATCAGGTCCGATCCGCGCCTCCAATCCGTGCTCGGAATACATGTTCCTCGACGATACCGCGTGCAATCTGGCATCGCTTAATCTGATGCGCTTCCAGCAGGGTGCTGGCGCGTTCGACGTCGCATCGTTCGAGCACTGCTGCCGCCTGTGGACGATCGTGCTCGAAATCTCGGTCATGATGGCGCAGTTTCCGTCGCGTCAGATCGCCGAACTCAGCTACCGTTACCGCACGCTCGGCATTGGATTTGCCAACATCGGCGGTCTCTTGATGGCGTCCGGCATCGGTTATGACAGCAACGAGGGACGCGCGATCTGCGGTGCCATCTCGGCGGTCATGACTGGCGTGTCGTATGCAACATCGGCTGAAATGGCGAAGGAACTGGGACCGTTCCCCGGCTATGCCGACAACAGCCAGGACATGTTGCGTGTTATTCGCAATCATCGCCGCGCGGCTTATGGACAGACGGAAGGCTACGAAAAGCTGGCGGTACTGCCGGTGCCGCTTGACCATGCGTCCTGCCCCGATCGCGACCTGATCGCGGCTGCGCGGCGCGCCTGGGATCGCGCCATCGAACTTGGGCAAGCGCACGGCTATCGCAATGCGCAGTCGAGTGTGGTCGCGCCGACCGGTACGATCGGCCTCGTGATGGATTGCGATACGACCGGCATCGAGCCGGACTTCGCACTGGTCAAATTCAAGAAACTGGCTGGTGGCGGATATTTCAAGATCATCAACCAGGCTGTCCCGGAAGCACTCCGCACGCTCGGCTACGGCGAAGCGCAGATCGCAGAAATAGAAGCGTACGCGGTCGGTCACGGCTCGATGCGGCAGGCCCCCGCGATCAATCATTCGACGCTGCGCAACAAGGGGTTCACCGAGGCGGCACTGGAGAAACTGGAAGGCGGGCTCAAGAGCGCGTTCGACATCAAGTTCGCATTCAACAAGTGGGCGCTCGGCGACGAGTTCCTGACCAGCGCGCTCAAGGTGCCCGTGGAAAAACTCGACGACCCCACGTTCGAACTGCTGCCGTTCCTGGGCTTTTCGAAGGCCGACATCGAGGCGGCGAACGAACACGTCTGCGGGGCGATGACGTTGGAAGGCGCACCGCATCTCAAAGCCGAGCACATCAGCGTATTCGACTGCGCCAATCCATGCGGCCGCAAAGGTAAGCGCTTCCTGTCGGTGGCGAGCCATATCCTCATGATGGCGGCGTCTCAGCCTTTCATCTCGGGAGCGATCTCCAAGACCATCAATATGCCGAACGATGCGACCGTCGACGACTGCAAGCAGTCGTACATGCTGTCGTGGAAACTCGGCGTGAAGGCCAACGCGCTTTATCGTGATGGCTCGAAGCTGTCGCAGCCGCTCAACTCGCAACTGCTGTCGGACGATGCGGACGAAGCAGCGGAGGTGGCGGAGGCCCTCGCTTCAGCACCGCTCAACGTGCGCGCAACCGTGATGGCGGAGAAGATCGTCGAGAAGATCATCGAACGTGAGCGCAGCCGTGAAAAGCTGCCCGGACGGCGCAAGGGCTACACGCAGAAAGCCGCTGTCGGCGGGCACAAAGTGTATCTGACGACAGGCGAGTACGAGGACGGTCGCATCGGTGAGATCTTCATCGATATGCACAAGGAAGGCGCGGCGTTTCGTTCGCTCATGAACAATTTCGCCATCGCGATCTCGCTCGGCCTGCAGTATGGCGTGCCGCTCGACGAGTACGTGGATGCCTTTACGTTCACGCGGTTCGAGCCGGCTGGTCTGGTGATCGGTAACGATACGATCAAGAATGCGACCAGCGTGCTCGACTACATCTTCCGCGAACTTGCGGTGTCGTATCTGGGGCGCAACGATCTGGCGCACGTCGAACCCGCCGATCTCTCGTCGACCGCCCTGGCCGACAGCGAAAGCTCGCATGGCGAAACAGGCCAGCCCGGCCTCAATGCCTCGCGCGTCGTCAGTCATGGCTTTACCCGTGGACAGTTGTCGGGTGGCGAAAGCATGATGGTGGTGCGCGGTAATACGGTCATGACGCTCGACACCGACGTGCAGGTCGAAGGTCAAACCGCTGTCGCCCATCTGCATCAACAGGTCTCGACCGCGTTCGCCCGCTCAGAAAGCATCACGCCGATCGGTGCGAAATCAGCCACCGTCGTCGGACAACCGAAGCGCACGGCACAGGATCTGCGCTCAGAAGCGCGCATCAAAGGCTACGAAGGCGAAAGCTGCGGCGAATGCCACAACTTCACCCTGCTGCGCAACGGCACCTGCATGAAGTGCGACACGTGCGGCTCAACGAGCGGGTGTTCTTAATTCCTTGCCTACGTCATGGCCGCGAAGGCGGTCATGACTATCTTTGCAAAATGCGCGCGGGGCGACAATGGACTTCAAAAATACTCATCCCGAGTTGCGGTCGACGCAGCTGGCGCATCTCGGCCGGCCCCAGTGGTCGCCGGAGGAGCCGTTGGCGATGCGGTTGTCGTTGACGGAACTGGTGCCGCAGATCATGGCGACTTTTCAACTCGAGCAGGTTATCCCCGGGCCAATGGTGCTGGCGTGCCTGCAGACGATTGCGAATCGGGCCGATCCGCGCGAGCGTTGGCTGGCGATTTTCAATTCGCCACTCGGCATCGCACTTGCGGCTCCGGGACGTGATCTGAATACGGCACTCGGTTGGGTGTTGGCGGCACTGCCGCCTGCGAGATCATAATGTGTGTAGGTTGGGTCGTGCTCGCGTGACCCAACAGCGGCGGTCTCTGAGGTCGCGGTGTTGGGTCGCGCTACGCTTGACCCAACCTACAATTCTGCCGAAGAAGCACGTGCGTTAAGTGCAAGCGTTGAGATGTTCGCGATGCGAAGAAGGGCTACCGCCCTTCGACCCGCTCGGAGGGACACCCTCTGAACCGCCCGCCATTTGATTTAGAGAATCAATTGTGGGCTACGGAGATTGTTCTTCTAGGGAGCTAGGGCCAAAGTCCTATTCGCGCAGCGATCCGATCGGGACGCACGCATGACAGCAACAGCACTGCAGACATCAAAGCCGGATCTGGCGGCGATCTATAGTCTCGCCGACCACCTCGATGCGGCGCTGGCTTTGGGTGAGGATCTGCTGCGGCTGACGCTCGCTGTCGCCCCACTTGCCGCCGGCGACACCACCACGGCAATAGCCCTCCGCCAGCGACAAATCTCGGCTTTTGTCCGGCGCATTCGGGCCCTCGAACTCGGTATGACGGCGCGGGTGCTGCAGGCGCGCGCGCGCGCGATCGAAGTGCGCGAGGTGCATCCACGCTTTTCCCCGCTGATCGGTTTGTTCGTCGGCGGCACCGCGCCACTCGCCGATGCGGCGAGCGCACGGCAACTCGGCGACATCTCCGAACTCGCTTTGGCGACGGGCCCCGAGGTGTTGGCGTTTCTAAATACGCGTGGCCTGATCGAGGCGGCCGTCGCGTCGCTCGCGGGCATCGACACGCTAAAGGTGAGCGACGACTACCTGCTGGCGACGCATATCCATCTCGGTACGCTGATGGATATGATCGCGCAGTTCGCGCAATCGCTCGAGCTTGCGTTCGATCTCTACGCAGAGACGCAGTAGCGGCCGGGTCAGGCCACGGCGTTACGGGCTGCCTGCAGCTTGGCGAAATCCGCGCCGGCGTGATGGCTCGATCGTGTCAGCGGCGTCGACGCAACGAGCAGGAAACCCTTTGTCTTTGCGATGCGGGCATAACTCTCGAATTCGGCCGGCGTGACGAACGATCTGATCTCGGCATGCTTGCGGGTGGGCTGCAGGTATTGACCGATCGTCATGAAGTCGACGTGCGCCGAGCGTAGATCGTCCATCAATTGCAGCACTTCCTCGCGTTCTTCGCCGAGACCGACCATGATGCCTGACTTGGTGAACATGGTGGGGTCGAGTTCCTTGACCCGCTGCAGCAAACGCAGCGAATGGAAGTAGCGCGCACCCGGGCGGATCTTCAGATAGAGCCCCGGAACGGTTTCGAGATTGTGATTAAAAACGTCGGGACGAGCTGCGACCACGATTTCCAGCGCTCCCTCTTTGCGCAGAAAATCCGGTGTCAAAACCTCGATCGTCGCCATGGGCGCTGCGCGGCGGATGGCAGTGATGGTCGCGGCAAAGTGCGCAGCTCCACCGTCGGCGAGATCGTCGCGATCGACCGATGTGATGACGACATGCTGCAGGCCAAGTTTGGCTACGGCGTCGGCGACGCGGCGCGGTTCGTCCGCATCGAGTGGCTTAGGCATCCCCGTGGCGACGTTGCAGAAGGCACAGGCACGCGTGCACGTGTCGCCCATTATCATCATGGTGGCGTGTTTCTGCGACCAGCATTCGCCAATGTTTGGGCAGCGTGCTTCTTCGCAAACAGTCACGAGGCCGTGCGCCTTCACGATCGCCCGCGTCTCGTCATAAACAGGCGAGGTCGGCACGCGGACGCGAATCCAGTCGGGCTTGGCGAGCACTGGCGTATCCGGCCGCGCCGCTTTTTCCGGGTGGCGCAAAGGTCCTGACGCAAGGCTCGCCGTTCTGTCGTAAACCGTCACCATCGGGTCGCCCAGTCGTTAGTTGAAGAGCAATATTTCCGCAGTCCGTCGCGCCGTCGGCAGGCCGGAACGGTTCGGAACCATTCTGCGGCTCAGCTGTTCTCTGACAGCGAATGTAAGCTGCGTTCAGCGCAACAGGGAGTTAACGCTATGAAAACCATTTTAGCCGCCGTCGCCTTTGTCGCAATCGGTGCCGTCGCTCCGGCACTCGCCGCCGACAAGGCCGCCTGCCTGGACCAGTTCAGTAAGCTCGACACTAACAAACAAGGTTATATCACAGGCGATGGTGCAAAGTCTCAGATGGAAGCACTGCGCGCGTCGGGTGCTTCGACCGCTAATGCCGAACGCATGACATCCGCCGAGTACATGGCTGCGTGCGAAAAGAATGTGTTCGAGGTTAAGAAGTAACGACTGTCGACCAATTGCTACAAACACAAAAAAGCCGCCTCGCAACGAATTGCGAGGCGGCTTAACTATTTTACGAACCTGCGACCAACTCAGTATGTATACTTGATCGTGCCGAGGTAACGCTGGCCGCATTGGAAGGCCGACGCGGTGCAGAAAGAGGAACCGCCGACTTTGCCTTTGAGGTCTGAATCCCAATAGCGCAGATCGAGCGACCACTTCTCCAGGAAGCCGAACGTCATGCCGGCATTCCAATATTTCAGGTTGTCGGTGCCGTTGCCGAAATTGCCGACATAGCTCCCGGAGTTGTTACCCTTCTGCACGCCGACAAGAGCGCTGAAGGTCGGCGTGATGCCGTTCATTTCCGAGAAGGCGTGGGCAAACGTGCCCTCGAACGTCGCGACTTTTCCGGCCTTGAATTGATATTCCGGCGAGTAGTACGCGGTCACGCCGACGGTGCCGCCCTTGTAGATATCGCCGCTCGCGCCAAGTTTGCCTTCGATGTAAGTCGGCGTGTCGGCGTATGTGTGGCCCGAGCCGTAGACGGCGCCCGGATAGGTGTAGGCGATCGCACCGATGTCGAATGTCACGGGACCGACGACCGGTTTGATGCCGACGTACAGGTCCGTTTCCAGACGTGCGATATTCTTGTTGGGCGACGGACCGGTGAGGCTATCGCGACCGAAGTTGATCGTTGACAATGCGATCCCGGCATAGGCGATGCCGTACGTCAGGTCGATACCGCCGTTGGCCGAAGGCCTGCCCGCTGACTGAGAGACGCCACGAAACACGTAGTCGGTAGAGTAACCGGCGTTCCAGGAAAATTTGAATTCCCGTGTTTCAGCGGCTGGTGCCGGCGCGTCTTTTAGACTGCCATCGGCGTTCGCAGCAGACACAATGCCTGCCACCGCCGTACCGCCCAAGACGATCGTACGTCGTAGTTTTTCGGTCAATTTCAT
>JANYHG010000075.1 GCA_025359165.1 Hyphomicrobiaceae bacterium | reverse complement strand
GCCGGCACTGCCGGCGCGCACGACAAGCGTAACGGGATGATGGCCGTTTTCGGTCGATGTCAGCAGGATCGATACGCCCTCGGCCACGAACAGCCCGCTGTCCTTGCGCGCCTTGCGCATCTCCAGACTGCGGATGAATTTAACGCGTTCATTGGTCAGCGACGTGATCGCCTGCGGCGTGTTGGCGGGATCAGTGGGCATGGACTTTCCGATGGCAGCAGGCAGCAGGCAAGCGGCAGCAGGCAAGCGGTAGCAGGCAGGCGGTAGCAGGCAGCAGGCAGCAGGCAAGCGGCAGCGGAAGTGACAGACCGAACCTGTTGCCTGCTCCCTGCTGTCCGCTGCCACTAGTGTCAAATCGCGCTCCAGCGGGTGAAGAGCGAGGTCGGCAGCAGGCGTTGCGCGCCGGTTTCGACCAGAGCCAGTTCGCCAGTATCGATATCGCCCGGCCGCCCGTCCATGCATTCGCGCACCAATCCGTCGATCGCCAGCGCCGACGCCCGAATGGCATACGACGTCACGATCATCGCGCCATACTTCGGTGCCAGTAGCTTTTCGCATTCGCGCAGCATCTGCGGCATGTGGGTGAAGAAGTCCCAGACCTCACCTTCGGGACCACGACCGAACTTCGGCGGATCGATGAGAACGATGTGATAAGTGCGCCCGCGCCGGACCTGACGCGCCACGAACTTGCGGGCGTCCTCCAGAATCCACCGCA
Organism: Hyphomicrobiaceae bacterium; assembly: GCA_025359165.1. Taxonomy (GTDB): domain Bacteria; phylum Pseudomonadota; class Alphaproteobacteria; order Rhizobiales; family Hyphomicrobiaceae; genus JABFRJ01. The sequence continues at coordinate 61,658 of JANYHG010000075.1, read as the reverse complement.
GCGTCGCATCGTTCAGCTTGGACGCCGCCTGATTTTCCTTGGCCCAGCCGATTGCCTTCTTCGAGGCATCGACATGCGTGACGTCGGCACCGGCCCGAGCGGCGATCAACGAGGCGGCTCCGGTGTAGGCGAACAGGTTGAGCACGCGCGGTTGTTCACCTCGCACGGCCTTGATTCGATCCAGCATCCACTGCCAGTGCGGCACCTGCTCGGGAAACAACCCAAGATGCCGGAAATTCATCAAGCGGCAATGCATGGTGGCGCCCATCACGTCGAGGGGCCACGCCGAGGGCAACGGCTTGGTGAACCTCCACCGCCCGGCTTCGCCATCGTCGTCTGCACCTTTGCCGCCATCCTTGAAGGTGGCATCGGCGCGCAGCCACGCGCCCGGTTCCAGCCGCTGCTTCCACATCGCCTGCGGTTCGGGCCGGTCGAAAACGTATCGACCGTACCGTTCCAGCTTACGGCCGTGCCCACTGTCGAGCAGCGCATAGTCAGGCAATCCCGTCATCGTGACGAGCGAAAGCGCCCGTGGAACGTCGGGAGCTTGATGAGAGATGTTAGAAGTCGCAGCCATTCCAAAGCACCAGTCCGGGTTGGGGGGTACGTCTATCGAACTCATCGGAACACCCACCCGCAGCACCCTCCCCCGCTTTCGCTTCGTTGCTCGCCTTCGGCAAGACTAGTTGCTCGCCTTCGGCAAGAAATGTTGCTCGCCTTCGGCAAGACTAGTTGCTCGCCTTCGGCAAGAAATGTTGCTCGCCTTTGGCAAGACTAGTTGCTCGCCTTCGGCAAGACGGGGAGGGAACCACACCACAATCGGGTTTGCTCAGGGTACCAGAATGATCGAGCCGGTGGTCTTGCGGCCTTCGAGATCGCGATGGGCCTGGGCGGCGTCTTTAAGCGCATACGTGCCGGTCACGTTGATCTTTACCGCACCGCTCTTGACCACGTCGAACAGATCGTTCGCGGTTTCGGTCAGCATCTCGCGCGTGGCCGTATAGGTGCCCATGGTCGGACGCGTCATGTAGAGCGAGCCCTTGGCCGACAAAATGCCGGCATTGAACGCGTCGATCGGGCCGGAGGCATTACCGAAGGTCACGAAAAGACCCAGCGGCTTCAAACAGTCGAGCGAGCCCGGGAACGTATCCTTGCCGATACCGTCATAGACCACGTCGCACAATTTGCCGCCGGTGATCTCCTTCACGCGATCGACAAATTTCTCGGCTTTGTAATCGATCATGTGGGTCGCACCAGCGGCCTTGCCGAGCGCGCATTTTTCCGCGCCGCCAGCAGTACCGATAATTGTCGCGCCGAGCTTCTTGGCCCACTGGACCGCAATCAGGCCGACGCCACCGGCTGCCGCGTGCCACAGCAACGTCGTGTCCTTGTCGACTTTGTAGGTTTTGCGCAGCAGATAACGCGCCGTCATGCCCTGCAGCATCATGGCCGCTGCGGTCTGATCGGTGATGCCCTCGGGGATCTTCACGACGCGATCGGCCGGCATCAATCGTTCCGACGCGTAGCCGCCGATGTTACCGGCGTAAGCGACGCGGTCGCCGACCTTCAGATCTGTGACGCCAGCACCGACTTCGATGACTTGGCCCGCACCCTCGCTCCCCGGGGTGAACGGAAACGACGGCTGCGGATAAAGTCCCGTGCGGTGATAGACGTCGATGTAATTGACGCCGATCGCCGTCTGCTTCAGCTTGATCTGGCCTGCGCCGGGTGCCGGGACCTGCACTTCGGCATACGTAAGCGCTTCGGGGCCGCCGAATTTGTGAACTTGTATTGCATGCGCCATGACGACTACCGCTCTCGCCTCGTGTGAATGATCGCGCCTTGTAGCGCAGCCACAGGGGCAGGCGATAGGGGGCGTCGAAACTGATCGCTCGACGTCACGGTCGAAGTTACGGCCGAAGTTACGGCGAAAACCTTAACCCTGTTTCGTGACCGGTTCGCAATATTGTCGTGGTAATTCGAGGTGCATGACATTCGGCAAACTGAATAGAGTGCAGACTTACAAACCGTCACCCGTTGCCAGCGAAGCAGAACCCGCATGGCCGCGCGGAGGGCGCTACGCTATCGGATTCGCGGCAGTACTGATTGTTCTGACGTCGTTCGGTGTTGTCATCAGTCCAAAACATGCGACCTTTTCCTGGTGGTTCGGGACCCGCCCCGAGACGCCCTACATGGTTGGTGTCGCGGCCGTCATATTCCTCGTCCTGGCTTACAGCAACTTACGCGACGACCGGCGGCGTCTGCAGCGCCAGCGGCAGCGCTCGTCTGCCCGCGCCAACGAAGGCATGGAACCGTTCACACCGGTTTGGCCGGAGTGGTGCACCGAGTATGGCCGCGCCGACGGTAGCGTCCGCGGTGGGGACGGCGACTTTGGCGGCGGCGATTGCGGAGGAGGCGACGGTGGCGGGGGGGATTGAGCAGCCCCGTGCAATGTCCGTCTGCCGGCCGATGATGATTAATCGACGCTGCGCGGTCGAATTTGATCGCTGAGGGGTTTTCTAAATTCTGGCTGGGCCGATAGCGAAAATTCGAAAGCGCCCGCCAGGCTTCAATTGTGACCAGGGAAAGCCACGCTCGCCATGCCAGTCTCGTACAGGATGGCAACGCGCTCGAATTTGCGATCAGCCTTCAAGCAAGGCGCCTGCGTTGGTTAAAATTTACCACTCGGTAGCCGCCGAAGGGACTGGACGTCATTCGGCTTCGCACGGCACACTGCCTCCCACACTCGCGCCCGGAGGATTTGCCATGGCCGATACGTCTGCGCTCGCCGCTATCCTAAAACGCGCGACCGATGCGGGTGACGTGCCCGGCGCTGCCGTCATCGTCGGCAACAAAAATGGCACGATCTATGAGGGGGCTGCGGGTTTGCGTTCGCTCGGCAGCGATACTGCCATGACGCCTGATACGGTGTGCTGGATCGCGTCGATGACCAAGGCGATCACCGCCGCCGCCGCGATGCAGTTGGTCGAACGGGGCAAACTCAGCCTCGATGCGCCGATCAGCGAGGTGCTGCCGGTGCTTGGCAAAGTGATGGTTCTCGACGGCTTCGAGACAGACGGCGCCGCGCGCTTACGGGCACCGCACACGGCGATCACACTCCGCCACTTGCTGACCCACACATCCGGCTTCAGTTACGACATCTGGAACGCCGACATCGGTCGTTACATGGCGGCGCATCAGGTACCCGGCGTCATCAGTTGCCAGCACAAGGCGCTCACGACACCGCTGGTGTTCGACCCGGGTAAACGGTGGGAATACGGTATCGGCATCGACTGGGCGGGCAAAGCGGTCGAGGCGGCGTCGGGCATGAAGCTCGGACAGTACCTCGAAGCGCATATTCTGGGGCCACTCGGCATGGCCGATACTGCCTTCAAGATCGGAGCCGATCAGCGCGAACGGCGCGCCGCCATACACGTCCGCACCCCAGAAGGCCTTGTCGCCACGACGATCGAACTGCCTCAGACGCCCGAATTCGAGATGGGCGGCGGCGGGCTTTATTCGACCGTGCGCGATTACTTGAAGTTCTGCCGCATGATCTTGAATAACGGCAGCCTCGGCGGCGTCCGTGTGCTTGCTCCCGAGACGGTCGCGCAGATGACAGCCAACGCCATGGGCCCGATCCGCTGCGGCGTGATGAAAACGGCGCTGCCGGCATCCTCGAACACGGTCGATTTCACTGATGGCATGCAGTGGGGCCTGAGCTTCATGATCAACCCGGAGACTACCGCGACGGGGCGTTCCGCGGGATCGCTGGCCTGGGCCGGCCTTGCCAACTCGTATTACTGGATCGATCCCGTCCGCGATGTCGCCGGAGTGTTCGCGACACAGATCTTGCCGTTCGCCGACCCCAAGGCGCTGGCGTTGTTTCAAGAGTTCGAAGCGGCCTGCTACGCCGCCGCCTGAGGTCTCGCCGATCCCGAAACGCCACAGCGCGGCTCGTAACGGCGCGGCCAGGGTCGAACGCGCTTGCGACGGCGCTCGCACGATGGCAATGAGACACAGTTTCGCCGCAGCATGGTCTCGTTCGCGTCTTGCCATCCCGCTATGGGCGGACGTCGGATCATCGAGGAACCTCATGCCGTACCGCTTCAAGCCGCGTTCAGCGGGCGCTGCCACCGCAGTCACGCTGACCCTGGCGCTGGCGGCGTGCAGTGGCTCGGTCATCGACGGCAGTGCCGGCGGCGCTGCTGCCGTCAGCCATCACGGTTGCGTCGACGACAGCAAAGCCTGCATCGACCAGCGCCAAGCCTCGCTGCGCTCGTTGCAGTCCGACCGCGCCCGGGGGTGGGTGCGCCAGCCGGCGTCGATCAACTCTTATGCAACCGGCGTTCGCCTGTTCGCCTTCAAAACCGAGAAGACCCGCCTGAGCTGTGACGAACTCGCCATCGGTCGTCGCGAAGCCGAGGGCGCGCCGGGCGTGCTGCGCTCGTCGCAAGCGCAAGGCCTCGGGCCGGCCACCGTCTCGCGCGGGCTGATGTTCGCCCATGAAGTCGGCCGCGAACTCGACCGCGAACAGCAGCGCCGCTGCGCCCCAGGCGGGCTGCGGCGGACGGTCAACTGACGGTCTGATCGGGGGCAGTCCCTCAGGGCGTCACCGCGCTGAGCTGCTGCGGTGTTCGCTTGGCGATGTCGGCGAAGACGGGCAAATGATCGGAGCCGGTCGCGGGGCCCAGACCACGGCGCGCAAACACCAGATCCGGCGACACCAGCACATGATCGAGCGCGACTTGCGGCGCGACGACGGGCGACGCCGGCCATGTCGGCAGAAACGCTGCCATCGGACGTAGCCCGGTCGCCGCCAGTAGCTGCCGAAACGAGGCCGACCAGCCGCCAGCATTAAAGTCACCTGCGACGATAACTGGCCCCTTGGTTTCGATGATCATCTGCGTCAGCGCTCGCATCTGCCTGATGTGCATGACCGTGTCACGCGTCGGCCGATGCACGTGCGTGCCTATCACCGTCAGCTCGCCCAATCCGCGCGCTCGCGCATCGATCCGTGCCCAGGCGACGGGTGGCACCAGATTTCGAGTTCGCGCCGCAACACCGGCGACGATCGGCAACCGGGACAAGATCGCGGTGGCACAGATCGCCTCATGGGCGCACGAGACCTTATAGGGGAAACGCGTCTTGAGCCTTTCGAGCATCGGAATCTTGCGGCGGTCCGCCTCCGTCAGCACCAGCACGTCTGCTTCGACGGCCTGCAGGGCGCGCTCGAGTTCATCGAGATCGGGGTGGGCGTCCCAACTGTTCAACGCATAGATGCGCACGGTGGCCGGGTTGCTCGCGGGCCAGACAGCCACCTCGCTCCAACGGCCGAGGCCGGCGCACGCCAGCAACGCGAACACGACGCTGGCCGCCAGGATCGCCAGCTGAAATTTCCGCAGCGTAAGCGCCAGCACGACGGCCGCCGTGCCGAGCAGGACATGCCCGCTCATCGGCGTGACCGTATCGGCGAGCGCGGCAAGCTGGCCGGCCGGCGCAAGGTGCGCGGCCGCGATGGCCGCAAGGGCCGCCAGCGCCGCAACAGTGGCCACCGACGCGGCCAGCGATTGCACGCGCGCAAAACCCGGTACGCTTGAAACTTGACGCATGCCCCGCTGCGGACCTACCGTCTTGAATGGGAGAGCCGACGCGACATCGACGGCTGATGATGGGGGTGTATCGCATGCGTTGGTTTGCTTCAATGCGCGCATTTGGTATTCTGTTTATAGGATTAGCAGCACTGCTGCACAATTCGCCAACCATGGCGCAAACCGGCACGGCACCCAAATTCCAGGTCGACGCTTTCTGGCCCAAGCCGCTGCCGGAAAATTGGATTCTTGGCCAAGTCGCCGGGATCGCCACGGCTCCGGACGACACGATCTGGGTGCTGCATCGCCCCGGCACGCAACTCGACGACGAGAAGGGCGCGCTCAAAGATCCACCCGCCACCAAATGCTGCAAATCTGCGCCGCCGGTGCTGCAGTTCGATCAGTCCGGCAAACTGCTGCGCAGTTGGGGTGGCAAGGGTGACGGGTACGACTGGCCGAAAAACGAACACGGCATTCATATCGACAAGTCGGGGAATGTCTGGCTCGGCGGCAACGATCCCGAAGATCACCAGATCCTGAAATTCACGCCGGACGGCAAATTCCTGTTCCAAATCGGCAAGCCCAAGGCAACCGCCGGCTCCAACAGCCACGATCAGCTCGGCCGTCCCGCGCATATGTTCACCGACGACGCGGCGAACGAAATCTATATCGCCGACGGCTACCTCAACCGGCGCATTCTTGTGCTGGATATGAAAACCGGTGCCTACAAGCGTCACTGGGGCGCTTACGGCATCAAGGAAGCGACCGACGAGAAGCTGCCTGCCTACAGTCCGAAAGGGGTGCTCTCGAAGTCGTTCGGCAATCCGGTGCACTGCGTCCGTATCGCGAACGACGGACTGGTCTACGTGTGCGACCGCACCAACGATCGCATCCAGGTGTTCAAAAAAGACGGCACGTTCGTGACCGAGTTCCGCGTCGAACCCGAGACACTGCAGAACGGCTCGGTGTGGGATCTGGCACTGTCGCGTGACAAAGAGCAACGCTACATTTTCGTCGCCGACGGGGCCAACGATCAGATCGTCACCATCGAACGCGCCAGCGGTAAACCCGTTACCGCCTTCGGTCGCGGCGGTCGCAGCGCAGGCCAATTCATCTGGGTGCACAACATGGCCATCGACAGCAAAGGCAATCTGTTCACCGCCGAAGTCGGTTACGGCCGCCGCGCGCAGAAGTTCAAGAAGGTGAACTGACAACGGTATTTTGATCGGTCTTGATTGTCGGCTCGAACCTAAACATCCGGTTCGACCGAGATGAAGTGAATTGCTCCGACACCAACAGGCTGCAGCGCTGTCGCTTGCTTGCACTTTGGATCGCACAACGCCATGGTGCGAGCGCACAACGCCATGGTGCGAGCGCACAGGCGACTTGGACGACGGACCACGCAGCAATGGATACAGTTCAGTTCCCGACCATCACCGCACGCGCTGTGCGGTTTGCGGCGAAGGCGGACACCGCTGCCGACATTGTCGGCGATGTTCGTGCGTACGCCATCACGCTGACGTCGCCGTCAGACGTGCTCGTCGAAATTCACGCCGCAGCGGTCAATCCATCCGACGTGAAAGCCGCCATCGGCATGATGCCGTACGCCGTATTTCCACGCACTCCCGGTCGCGATTTCGCCGGCGTCGTCATGCAGGGGCCATCGCGCCTTTTAGGAAAATCCGTGTTCGGCTCGTCCGGCGATCTCGGCATCCGGCGGGACGGCACGCACGCCACGCATCTCGTCGTCGAAGCAGCGGCATTGGTCGAAATGCCTGTGGGCGTGTCGATCCAAGAAGCCGCCGGCATCGGCGTGCCCTTCGTGACCGCGCAGGAAGGGTTCCGCCGCGCGGGCCAGCCCAAGCCGGGCGACGTCGTGCTGATTATGGGCCTCAACGGCAAGGTCGGGCAGGCCGCAGCGCAGATCGCGACATGGCGCGGCGCGCGCGTCATCGGTGTGGTCCGCAAGCCGGAAGCGTATGCCGGTCATGCCAGCGGCGCGATCGACGTCATCGACAGCTCGGCTGTCGATGTGGCGCAACAGGTGCGCGCGCTGACCAACGGCAAGGGGGCCGACATCGTCTTCAACACCGTCGGAGATCCCTATTTCCAAGCCGCGCATCAATCGCTGGCAGTCCTGGGCCGCCAGATCCTGATCGCGGCCGTCGATAAAATCGTTCAGTTCAACGTCTTCGAATTCTATCGCGGCCGGCACACCTATGTCGGCATCGATACGCTGGCGCTGTCGTCGGTCGCTGCAGGGGACGTGTTGCGCGAACTGCTGCCGGGATTTGCAAGTGGCGCCCTGAAACCGTTTCCGGTTCGGTCGCACGCCGTCTATCCTCTCGAAGCCGCCGCCGAGGCTTATGTCGCGGTGCTCGGTGCGGCTCGCGATCGCATCATCCTTGCGCCCCGCGCCAATCAATACCGGCCGTCAGAGCCGGGTGAACTCATGTCATCGGAGGACCATACGTGAAAAGTGCAACCTGGACTTTAAGCGCCGCCGCCGCAGCCGCAGTCCTGCTGGCTCTGGTACCGGCGTCGGCACAGCAGCCCGCGCCGATCATCTTGAAATTGAGCCACGTCGTGGCCGCCGAAACTCCCAAGGGCAAAGGCTCGGAGCGCTTCAAGGAGTTGGCGGAAAAATACACCAACGGCCGCGTGAAAGTCGAAGTCTACCCAAACTCGACGCTGTACAAAGACAAAGAGGAACTGGAAGCGCTGCAGCTCGGCGCGGTGCAGATGCTGGCCCCGTCGAATGCGAAGTTCGGCCCGCTCGGCATCAAGGATTTCGAAGTCCTCGACTTGCCGATGCTGATCCCCAGTCTGGCGCAGCTCCGCAAAGTTACCGAAGGTCCGATCGGTATCGGCATGCTGAACAAGCTGGATAGCGTCGGGCTCATCGGGCTCGGCTATTGGGACAACGGCTTCAAGGTGATGACCGCCAACAAGCCGCTGCGTAATGTCGACGACTTCAAGGGCCTGAAGATGCGCATCCAGCCATCAAAAGTGTTGCAGTCGCAATTCAAGGCGCTTGGCTCGCTGCCGCAGACCATCGCTTTCGGCGAGGTCTATCAGTCGTTGCAAACCGGCGTCGTCGATGGCCAGGAAAACACCCCGGCCAACATCTACAGCCAGAAAATGCATGAAGTGCAGAAATACATGACGCTGTCGAACCACGGCTACATCGGATACGTGGTGGTGGTCGGCAAACCGTTCTGGAACGGCCTGCCCGCTGACATCCGCGAGCAACTCACCAAGGCCGTGAACGAGGCGACCAAGTACGTCAACGAGATCTCGCAGCAGGAAAACGACGACGCCGTCGCCGCCATCCGCAAGTCCGGCAAGACCGAGCTCATCAGTCTTACTCCGGCGGAACTCGAGTCCTGGCGCAAAGCGATGGCACCGGTCTACGACGAAATGGGCGAACGCGTCGGTAAACAGCTGATCCAGGACATTCAAAAGACGGTCGCGGTCACGAACTGACACACGTCGCCAAAGGCCGTTCGCAGGCCCTCTCATGGCCATGCGAACGGCTCGAAGACTTTAGACTAGAGGCACAACACGATGGATGACGATCTCGAAGCTCGAATTCGCTCGGGAAAAGCGCTGTTTGAATCCATGGGCGGTTTCCATGTCACCGGCTGGGATCCGGCGACGAAGCAGGTGACGGCCGCCTTCACCGTCAAGCGTGAGTATTGCCATACCAACGGCACCATCGCGCAAGGTGGCTTCATCACCGCGTGGCTGGATGCCGCCATGGCGCACGCCGTCACGCACGACAGCGACCACGCTTTCAACGTCGCCAGCCTTGAAATCAAAGTGAGCTTTCTGGAACGCGTGATGCCCGGTGCCGGCATCGTGCACGGTCGCGTGGTCCGGCGCGGTAAGCGCGTGGCGTTCATGGAAGGCGATCTCTACAATGCCGAGGGCAAACTCGCCGCGCAGGCAACGTCCACGGGCATGCTGGTCACGAATGGGCAGCCGAAGCCCTCTTGAGTTCACAACTGGAGCAACGACTATGGCCAAAGCCTACTGGATTTCGTCCTACCGCAGCGTCAAGAACCCCGACGCACTCGCGGCCTATGCTAAATTGGCAGCGCCCGCGTTACAGGCCCATGGCGCACGGTTTCTGGCGCGCGGCATGCCGGCAGCAACCCGCGAAAACGGATTGAACCAGCGCACCGTGCTGATCGAGTTCGATAGCGTGCAACAGGCCGAAGCCGCCTACAAAAGCGCCGGTTATGCCGAAGCGTTGCGCGCGCTCGGCGACGGCGCCGACCGCGATATCCGCATTATCGAAGCGATCTGAAGCACGGCTCCGCCTCACTTGAGACCGAAAGGATTGCGCTCATGTCGACACCTGCACCGCTCGCGCCTTTAGAAAAAGCAACCAAGCCGATCGCGTCGGGAACACGCATCGGTCACGTGCATCTGAAGGTCGCCGAACTCGATCGTGCCTTGGGATTTTATTGCGGCGTGCTGGGATTTGAATTGATGCAGCGCTACGGCGATCAAGCGGCTTTCATCGCGGCGGGAGGCTACCATCACCATATCGGGCTCAACACCTGGGAGAGCAAAGGTGGCACCCCGCCGGCACCTGGAACCACCGGCTTGTTCCATACCGCCATTCTCTATCCAACCCGGGCGGCACTGGCCGATGCGTTGCGGCGGGTGACGGCTGCCGGCGTCACGCTCGATGGTGCCAGCGATCATGGCGTTTCGGAAGCGCTCTATTTGCGCGATCCCGATCAAAACGGCGTCGAACTTTACTGGGACAAGCCGCGCGAGCATTGGCCGGTCGGTGCGGACGGGCAACTGGCCATGTTTACTCAACGTCTGGATCTCAAAGCGCTGTTGGCTGTCACGGATTGACGCGACGCGCCAATAACGGCCACGCCAGAGCCGCGCCTGCGGCGACGACGGCCAACACCAGTAACGGCTTCGAGCCCGACAGGGCCGCATCGATACCGCCTGATTTGCCGAGGGCGCGCAACGGTGCCTGCATCAGCTGTCCCAGCACGAGGCCGGTGACCAGTGGCGCGAGTTCGAGGCCGAACCAGGCGGCAATCGCCGCGAGCACGCTGGCGATCGCCAAAGTTGGCAGCGGATGCGTTTCCGCATCGGCCAGGGCACCCGACAGCATCAGTGCGCCAAGCGCTGCGACAAGAATAATGCCGCCCGCGATGCGTGTCGTCGTGGCGTCGGCGAAAGTGGGCCACCGCGTCAATCGTGGCAGGCGGTGAGCGACCAATCGGCCTAACACACCGACGACGGCGGCGACAATCAGCGCCAGGACGAAGCCAAGCACGACCTTCGGGCGCTGCATCATCAACTTCGGGCCAAGCACCAAACCGCTTTCGCCGAGATTGAGCGCGATGACCGAGATGCCGCGCGTCGCGGGCACACCGAGCAGCAGCGCGGGCAGCACAGCGGCTACCAGCTCTATGCCGCCGAAGGCCGTCGTCCAGGGTAGGACCCTTGCCGGTACGGCCAGCGCGATCAGTGCTGGACCTGTCACCAAAAGGCCGAACAGCAATGGCACGGGACTGGCCTTGGCCGCGTCGAGCGGCGAGAAGGGGCTTAATTGCAAGGCTACTCCGGTCAGCGTCAGCGCGACCGCCGCCAACCATCCCGCCGGATGCGTCGCCGCCGCCAGCACGATCGCTGCCGCTGTGCCGCAGACGAGGAGGGCCAGCGTATCGGCAGGAGCCGCCGTCTGCAGCATCCCCGCCGCCGTCGCACCCGCGAGCAGGATCGTCAGGCCCGTCAACAGCGCGAGTAGCGGCACGCTAAATTTGTGATGGGTCGCGCTGGTGCCGGTCACCTGCGGTGCGTCGTGCGTGGTGGCAATCAGCGCCGCTGTCAGACATGCTCCGAGCAGGACAAGGCCGGTGGTCGGATCGAGAATCGCCGCCAGCGGCATCAATAACACCAGCGCCGCAGCGCCACTCACCCCGACGCGCCGGAACAGGGCCCCGAGCACGCCGCCGGCGACAATGCCCATCACGAGTGCCACGAGGTTCAGCGGCATCGCCAGAACCTGCAGTCCAGTCAGGATCTGTGCGCCGAAAGTCGTCATGCGAGCCGTTGTCCCAATGGTTGCATCGAAGGCGGGGTTCGCATCGAAGGCGGGGTTCGCATCGAAGGCGGATTGCACCGAGCACGACCTGTCGTCGGCAGTGCACGGAGGCGCACCCGATTGTCAATCTATCGCACTTTAAAAAGCGAAACCCGCTGGTTCAAACGGCCTGCCCGGCAGCCCAGCCGCTCGACCACGCCCACTGGAAATTGTAGCCTCCCAGCCAGCCGGTCACGTCGACGGCTTCACCGATCGCGTAGAGTCCGGGCACCCGTCGCGACGCCATCGTCTTTTGCGAGAGTTCGGCGGTATCGATGCCGCCGGTCGTCACCTCGGCTTTGGCGTACCCCTCGGTACCATCTGGCGTCACCTCCCATGCTTTCAGCAGCAGGCCGAAGGCCGACAGTGTCTTGTCGGGAATATTGGCCATTGCGGTCGGCGGCAGGTGCGCTGCGGCCAGCGCCTGCGCCAGCCGTCCCGGCAGGATCTCCGCCAGAACAGTTTGCGGCATCGCCTTGCTGCGCGATCGTTTGCGCTCACTCAGGAAGGCTGCAGCGTCGAGGTCCGGCAACAGGTCGAGCGTGATCGATTGCCCGTGCCGCCAATACGAGGAGACCTGCAATATCGCTGGCCCCGACAGACCACGATGGGTGAACAGAATGTTTTCGCGAAAGGCGTGCTCACCGCGTGCGGCGACCGCTTCCAGCGCCACACCAGCCAGTGCCGCGTTATCGGCATTCAATGCCGCGACCTTGAACGGCACCAGTCCCGGCATCGTCTCGATCACACGCAGCCCGAGCCGCCGCGCCAGATCGTAGCTGAAGCCCGTTGCGCCCATTTTCGGTATCGACAATCCGCCCGTCGCCAGCACCAGTGCCGGGGCCGTAAAGTCGCCCTGGCTCGTCTCGACGCGAAAAGCATCTGCCTTGGTTACAGCGGTGATTTGATGATCGCACCGTACATCGACGCCGCCTGTCGCGCATTCGCCCAGCAACATTGCCACCACCGCCCGCGCCGAGCCGTCGCAAAACAGCTGCCCCAGTGTCTTCTCGTGATAGGCGATGCCGTGCCGCTCGATCATCGCGATAAAATCGGTTTGCGTGTAGCGGCTCAGCGCCGAGGTACAAAAACGCGGGTTGGCCGATACGAAGCGCTCCGGCACCGCATCCAGATTGGTGAAATTGCAGCGTCCCCCGCCTGAGATGAGGATCTTTGCACCGACCTTGTCGGTATGCTCCAGCAACAGTACGCGGCGACCGCGTTGTCCCGCTACGGCCGCGCACATCAGTCCGGCGGCACCCGCGCCGAGTACGATCACATCGTATGCGCAATGTCCGCTCATGCCGGCACGACGTCGGGCAAGCATTTAGCAATAATCAGTGCTGTCTTCTCAGCACGCGACAGCTGCTTGATACGAAACTCTTCGCGGGCGGCGTCCGACCGATTGGCAAACGCGGCCTGAAACACCAGCTGGACAGGTCGACGCGCCGCCGTATATCGCGCGCCTCGGGGCTTGTCGCCGTTGTGTTCGGCCATGCGCCGCGCAACATCGGTCGCGATACCGGTATACAACGTGCCGTCGGCACACATCACCATGTAGACCCAGTAGCCCATCGTGCCTCCAGGCATGGCAGGTATCGGATGCTCCGCGCGAAGGCAACAACCGCACGTCCCTGCTTGTTGCCGTGGTAAAACGCCACGATGCAACGGCTGGCTCTTTACGGGCGTTGCAGCGCACACCAAACATGTCTGCCGCGAGCCGCATCCACGAGTCCTCATGCAACAGCCCCTCACACGCCGCCTCACGTCACCGCTGTCGACGCTGAAGACGCGTTACGACGTCGTCGTGGTGGGTTCGGGATATGGCGGTGGCGTCACGGCGGCACGCCTGGCGCGGGCGGGGAAATCGGTCTGCGTGCTGGAACGCGGGCGCGAATTTTCAACCGGCGAGTTTCCCGGCCGTTTCCCGGATCTACGCCGCGAAATGCAGGTGGAAGCGCGGACGTGGAGCACCGGCTCGCCCTCCGCATTGTTCGACGTGCGCGTGGGCGAGGATATGCATGTGTTGGTGGGCTGTGGCGTTGGCGGCGGCTCGCTCGTCAACGCCGGGGTCGCGCTCAGGCCGGATCCGCGCGTGTTTGCCGATCCGATCTGGCCAGACCAGATCCGTCAGGACGGTCTGCTCGATCAGGGCTATGCGCGCGCGCGTCACTGGTTACGACCAGCGCGCGCGCCGCGTGCCGCCGAGATGACGAAGTTCAAGGCCTTGCAGCAGGCAAGCACATCGATCGGCATTACTCCTGTCGCGCCGGAATTGGCGATCAGCTTTGCGGCCAACGTCAACCCGGCCGGCATAGAACAACCCGCCTGCACGAATTGCGGCGACTGTTGCGGCGGCTGTAACGTTGGTGCCAAGAACACCATCGCGCTGACCTACCTGCCCGAAGCGCACACTCACGGCGCTGAAATTTTTGCTCAAGCGAAAGTGCGCAGCGTCTCGAAAAACCGCGACGGCAGTTGGCGGGTTTCTATTGCGCGTCTGGATAACGACACATCCACTGACCGCACGCTTACCGTCACGGCTGCGATGGTGGTCATCGCGGCGGGCACGCTCGGCTCGACCGAGTTGCTGTTGCGCTCGCGCGCGGCGGGACTCGCCATCTCGGAAAAGATAGGCGAACGGTTTTCGGCCAACGGCGACATCATCGCGTTCGGTTATGGCGCAAAAATCCCTGTCGGCAGTATCGGCGTCGGCTACCCGTCGAAGGTGCCGGACATGGAGATCGGCGCTGCGGTTTCCGGTCAGCTCGAAATTCGCGACGTGGACGATCTTTCGCGAGAAATGATCATCCAGGAAGGTGCGGTGCCCTCGGCGCTCGCCCCGATGCTGCCCGTCCTGTTCGTCCCGAACGGACGCCTGCTCGGTGCGCTGCACTCGCTCGTATCAGGTGTCTACAAAGGCCCGTTCGCGAGCCTGCAAACTTTTTTTGCGGTTTCACACGATAGCGCCAGTGGCCGTTTTTCGCTGCGTGACGACAAGCTGGCCCTGTCATGGCCGGGCGCCAAAGACGAACCTGTCTACGCGCGTCTGGATGCCATGCTAACCAAGCTGGTCGGCAACGTCGGCGGCAGTTACGTCAAAAACCCACTGGCGGGCACCGTGATGGGTCACCAACCCGCAACCGCGCATCCGCTCGGCGGCGCGGCGATGGGAGCGGATGTCGGCGCAGGCGTGGTCGATCACAAATGCCGTGTTTTCGACGGGTCTGCGCACTCAGGTTCGACGGCCGTGCACGAGGGCCTTTACGTCATCGACGGCTCGATCATTCCGCGTTCCCTCGGCTGCAATCCGCTCATGACCATCACCGCCCTCGCGGAACGCGCAATGCTGCACTTCGGGCAGGATCACGCGCTCGAAATCACAGATTGATTGGTCACTCAGCGACTTGCTTGGCCGCTCGAGGGCGTGACACGCCAGATCGTATTACCGACGTCGTCGGCGACCAGCAACGCGCCCTGTTTGTCAAACGCAACGCCGACAGGGCGCCCCAAAGCGTTGCCGCCGGCATCGACGAAACCGGTCAGGACGTCCTCGTGCTCGATCTGGGCTTTTCCATCCGCGAAGGGCACGAAAACAACCTTGTAGCCGCTGCGTGGCTTGCGATTCCAGGAGCCATGTTCGCCGACAAAAGCACCGCTCGCGAAACGCTGCGGCAGCAGTTTGCCGTCGTTGAAGGCAAGCCCCAGAGGCGCTACGTGCGTGCCCAAAGCGTGATCGGGCATGATTGCTTTCGCCACCATGTCGGGCCGTGCGGCGACGCGCGTATCGATATGCTGCCCGAAATAACTGTAAGGCCAGCCGTAGAATGCGCCGTCTTTCACTGAAGTCATGTAATCGGGCACCAAATCACTGCCGAGCTCGTCGCGTTCGTTGACGACTGCCCAGAGTTCGTCCGACCCCGGCCGCCACGTCAAACCATTCGGGTTGCGAAGTCCCGATGCAAACACGCGCCACTGTCCCGAGACGCGATCGACTTCCAACACCGCGGCGCGATTTTCCTCCTTGTCGATGCCGTTCTCGGCGACATTGCTGTTCGAACCGATCGACGCATAAAGTTTCTTGCCATCGCGACTGGCGACAAGATCCTTGGTCCAATGATGGTTGATCGTTCCGGCCGGCAGATCCGCGAGCTTGGTGCCGGGCGCGGTAATAACCGTATCGCCATCGCGGTAGGGGAAGCGGACGATCGAATCGGTGTTTGCGACATAGAAATCGTTGCCGACAAGCGCCATCCCGAACGGCGAGTGTAGATTTTCAAGAAACGCGGTCTTCAACTCGGCAGTACCATCGCTCTTCAGCCCGCGCAAAAGCGTGATCCGATCGGGGCTTTTAGGACCAGCTCCCGCCCGGCGCTGCACCAGTGACGTTATCCACGCTTTGACGCCCTTGCCGTCGTCGGGCCGTTCCGGCCCGTTGCTTTCGGCAACGAGCACATCGCCGTTCGGCAGCACGTGGAGCATACGCGGATGCGTGAGGCCAATCGCGTATGCCTGCACCGCAAGGCCCTCTGCCGGTTTAGGTTTGGCACCTTGCGGCCAGCCCTTGGCCGGCGCGATAAGCACGGTCGGGAGCAGGGTGGGGCGCGGCTGGGGCAGTTGCGGGTTCGGCCCTGTGCCGGCCGCGAAAGGCAACCTGGCGGTATCGCCGCGAGACAAACCGAAAATGGCAACGCCAGCCAGCATCAAAACGCCGAGAATGATATACACGTAGCGCACGGGCGAATCTCCAGAGCCGAAGGCAGTTCCAGCAGCCATTAAGCGTGCATAATGTTGGAAAGTTCCATTTCCATCGTCTCATCCACAGTCGGCACGAAACGATCCAACGCATGGCTATCAGGGACTTCTCCTCGCAACGTCTGTTTTTAGACTCGCCGCTGTCGACCGGGGTGGAGATCGCGTGCTCGAACGATCAAGCCAGTTATCTCCGGTCGGTGTTGCGCATGGAGGACGGCAGTGGACTGCTGGTTTTCAACGGACGGGACGGCGAGTGGCGCGCGCACTTGCTGCATCAAGGCAAGCGCGGCGCTGCGTTGCACATCGGGGAGATGACCCGCGCGCAAGACGAGGGGCCTGATCTTTGGTACGTGTTTGCGCCGCTGAAGCGGTCGCGACTGGATTATATGGTCCAGAAAGCCGTCGAGATGGGTGCGAGCCGGCTGGTGCCGGTTCTGACGCAACACACCGTCGCCGAGCGCGTCAACGTAGACCGCATGGCCGCCAACGTGGTCGAAGCGGCCGAGCAATGCGGTGTGCTGCGCATCGCCGACATCGCCGATCCCGTCAAACTCGCGGTCCTGATGCAGACGTGGCCGAGCGAGCGGGCGTTAATCTTCTGCGACGAGGGCGCGTCGCAAACAAGCCCGCTCGGCGCACTGGCGGCTATTCCACGTGGTCCACTCGCAGTGCTGATCGGCCCGGAAGGCGGCTTCTCGGAAGCCGAACGCCAATCGATCCGAGGTCAGCCATTCGCCCATGCGATCAGCCTCGGCCCGCGCATCCTGCGCGCCGACACCGCGGCAGTTGCTGCGTTGGCTGTGGTCAACGCTGTCTTGGGCGATTGGTGTTGACGTATGCGCACGTTCCGACCGCCTGTGCCAAACCAGTCTGTACCAAACCAGTCTGTGCCAAACCACTTGTGCCCAGACCCGGTGCTCGCCGATACTGACGCGCCACTACCCGCCTCAAGGATCTTGCCCGTATGACCGTCACCAAACCCGCCGCCGACTTTTCTGCCTTGTTTCATCCGCGTGCGATTGCGGTGATCGGTGCATCGCAGGATCTGACGCGCATTTCCGGCCAGCCGATCAAGGCGCTGAAAGCCGCCGGTTACAAAGGCGACATCTATCTGGTCAACCCCAAGTACCCGGAACTGCACGGGTTGAAGTGTTATCCGAGTGCTGCCAGCATCAATGCGCCCGTCGACATGGCGATTGTCGCCGTGCCGGCCCCGGGCGTCGCCGATGCGATCCGCGACTGCGGCAAAGCCGGCATCAAGTATGCCGTGGTGCTGACGGCAGGCTTCCGCGAAACCGGCGCCGAGGGCGTCAATCTCGAGGCCGAATTGAAGCGCGCGGGGATCGAAGCCGGCGTCCGCATGGTCGGGCCGAACTGTCAGGGCATGGTCGCCGTGCCGAGCCGCGTATGGGCCTGCTTCGGCAGCATCTCCGAGGAAGTCGAGTTGACCGAAGGCGACGTCAGCTGCGTCTTCCAATCCGGCGGCTTTGGATATGCCATCGTCAATCTCGCGGAGCTGCAAGGCGTCGGTTTTCGCACGTGTGTCTCAAGCGGCAACGAGACCGATCTTTCGACACCGGAAATGCTGGAAGCGTTTCTCGACGATCCCGGCACCAAAATGGCATTCGCCGTCATGGAGGGTACGCCGGATGCGCGCCGCCTGCTCGACGTCGGGCGCAAGGCGCTGGCAACGGGTAAGCCGGTGTTGATCTGGAAAAGCGCCAATACGGAAGCCGGCGCGAAAGCTGCCGCATCCCACACCGCCAACATGACCGGCCGGGCCGACCTGTTCCGCGCCGCCTTCCGCCAAAGCGGGCTGATCGAAGTCGACGACGTGGAACCGATCGTCGACATCGCCAAGCTCGTATCGCAAGGCCGCCGCGCGAAAGGCAAGCGCATCGGCGCACTGTCGATCTCCGGTGGCTCCGGCATCGTGTTCGCCGATCGCTGCGTGCGCGAAGGATTGACGCTGCCGCCGTTCGCCGCGTCTACGGTCGCAGCGTTACGCAAAATCATTCCGGCCTTTGGCTCGAGCGAGAATCCGGCCGACGTCACCGCCGGCATCTTCAATGACATGGGCCTGCTCACCAAAACGCTTGAAATCGTGTTGCAGGATCCCGGTATCGATCAGTTGACCATCATGCTGGCCTCCATTCCTGGTGCGCCCGCCGCGCGTGCCGCCGAGGCCATCGTCGCCGCCGCCGCGAAAACGGACAAGCCCGTGCACGTCGCCTGGTCGGGCCGCCGCAGCAAGTCGGAAGCCGCCTATCGCATTCTCGAAGCCGGTAAGGTGCCGGTCGTCCCGACGCCGGTGCGGCTAGCGCAAGCGGCGGCCGTGCTCGCCCGTTTCGAGGAAGATCGCGCGCGTCTCGGCACGCGGAAAGCACCGGCCCCGACGAAGCCGGTGACGCTGAGCCTGCCAGCGGGTGCGGTGACGCTGAGTGAGGCCGAAAGCAAAGATGTCCTGTCGGCGTACGGCATTGCCGTGACGCAGGAAGTCGTGGTGCCCGAAGGCGGCAGCCTGCTTGCCAAAGTCGCCAAACTCAGCCCGCCGTTCGCCGTCAAAGTCGTCTCACGCGACATCGCGCATAAATCCGACGTCGGCGGCGTCAAGCTCGGACTGCGCGACGTGTTGAGTGCGGAAGCTGCGGCACGCGAAGTGGTGGCGAACGCACGCCGTGCTAAACCCGATGCCAAGATCGAGGGCGTGCTGGTCTCGGAAATGGCGACCGGCCTGGAAGTGCTGATCGGCGTGGTCAACGATCCGGGCTTCGGTCCCACCGTGGCGCTCGGTCTCGGTGGCGTGTTGACCGAAGTTCTCCGCGATGTGACCTACCGTATCGCTCCGTTCGGGATCGAAGATGCCCGCGACATGATCGGCGAACTGAAAGGCGCACGGCTGTTCGCCGGTTATCGTGGCCAGCCCGCCGTCGACATAGAAGCGCTGGCGCGCATGCTGGTGCAGGTGTCGGGCATGGCGTATGCGATGAAGGATCGGCTGGCGGAGATGGATATCAACCCCGTGTTCGTCGGGCAGAAGGGTGCGGTCGCGGCGGATGCGCTGGTGGTGCTCAAATGAGCGAACCGCTCGCCCGCCGTCAGATCGGGGCGACCGGCCTCGCCGTCTCGACACTCGGGTTCGGCACGATGGCGGTGGGCGGGCAGTATACGGATGTCGATGATGCCGCAGCGATCGCGACGATGATCGCTGCATATGCCGCCGGTATTTCGTTTTTGGACACGGCGCCGCAATACGGTTGCGGGCTGGCCGAACAGCGCCTGGGCCAAGCCCTTAAGTCTGCCGCGATGTCCGATGCGGTTATTTCGAGCAAGGTCGGCAAAAAGATCGTACCGTGCGGCTCGGGCGGGCAGGCCCAGCGTGCGCTGCATTTTCCTGGCGGCAACGAGGCGGAGATCGCGTTCGATTTCAGCTACGACGGCACGCGCCGCATCGTCGACGACAGCCGCTCGCGTCTCGGTGGCCGCGCCGCCGATATGCTGTTGATCCACGACGTGACACGCCACTTTCACGGCGACGACGGCATCGAGGCAGCCTTCTGCGAAGCATTCAACGGTGCGCTTCGTGCGCTACATGACTTGCGCGACGCAGGTGCTGTACGGGCCATCGGCATCGGCCTGAAAGATACAGATATCGCCATGCGCTTCATCGAAGACGGCGATATCGATGTCGCGCTGGTGCCCGGTCGCATGACGCTGCTCGACCAGAGCGCGCTGACGTCGGGTTTGTTAGATATCTGTCTGAAGCACGGCACAGCGATGATCGCGGCTGCGCCGTTCGACAGCGGTATTCTCGCAACCGGCGCGGTCGTTGGCGCGCGCTCGCAGTACCAGGTCGCCAACGCCGACATCCTTGCACGGGTCGTCCAAATCGAGCGCGTTTGCGCGAGCCATGGTGTGCCCTTGCAGGCTGCCGCCCTGCAGTATCCGTTGCGTCATCCGGCTGTAGCGTGCGTGCTCGCGGGCATGAAAACGCAGTACGAGGTGCAACAGAACGTCGCCTGGATGACGACGCCCATTCCCGAGGCACTATGGACAGCGCTCGCCTTTGATTGCGCTATCATCGACCCAGCCGCTTGAACACAAGCACAGCAGAAAGTTTTGTCATGATCGGATTTCGTATTTTGAAGCGCAAGCGCGCGGCGGGCGCGGACATGATCGCGCAGTTCCGCCAACTACCGGTCGCCAACGTCAGCGATCAGATGTCGCGCATGACGTCGGCGGGGCCACGGTTGAGGCCGATGCATGCTGGCGGCGTGCTGGCGGGACCGGCGCTGACGGTCAAGACGCGCCCGGGCGACAATCTCATGCTGCACAAGGCGCTCGATCTTGCACTGCCCGGCGATATCATCGTCTGTGACGGCGGCGGCGACCTGACCAATTCGTTGATCGGCGAAATCATGACGTCGCACGCCATCAAACGCAAACTCGGCGGCATCGTCATCAATGGTGCCATTCGCGACGCAGCCGCCATCCGCGCCAGTTCGTTTCCGGTGTTCGCTGCCGGCGTCACACATCGCGGGCCGTACAAAGACGGACCCGGCGAAATCAACGTGGCCCTGGCAATCGACGGCATGGTGATCGAGCCGGGCGATCTTATCCTCGGCGACGACGACGGGCTGGTCTGCGTGCCGTTCGATCAGCTGGCAACCGTGTTGAAGGCGACGCAAGCGAAACAGGCCGCCGAACACAAACAGCTTGCCGAAATCGCGGCCGGCACAAGCGACCGCAGCTGGGTGGACGCTACACTCGAACGGCTCGGCTGCGAGATCGAGCGCTGACGTCGGCGATTGCAGGAACAGATTGCGGGATGGCACTTTAATGACGAAGACACATCGTATCGATGCTGCCGCCAAGACGGTCCACTGGGGCTACTTCGATGCTGCGCTCCCGCCGCTGCTGACGATTGATAGTGGCGACACCGTCGTGATGTCGACGGTATCGGGTGGTCGCGAGGTTATGCCGCCGCCGCCGCTGCAGGTGCCTGCGGCGCTGGCGGATGTTCAGGCCTATCTGTCGCCGCTGTTGCCGGGCCATATGTGCACCGGGCCCGTCGCCATTCGCGGCGCGCGTGCGGGGCAAGTGCTTGAAGTCCGCATCGAGCAGATCGAGTTGCACTACGACTGGGGCTACACGTTTTCGAGGCCACTCGCCGGTGCTCTGCCAGACGATTTTCCCGAGATGCATCTGATGCACATCCCGCTCGATCGCGCAGCGATGACGGGGCGTCTGCCGTGGGGGCTGGAGCTGCCACTGCGGCCGTTTTTCGGAGTCATGGGTACAGCGCCGCCACGCGCATGGGGCAAAGTTTCGACGCTGCCGCCACGCCGTAACGGCGGCAATCTCGACAACAAAGAATTGGTCGCCGGCAGCACGCTTTATCTGCCTATTCATGTCGACGGCGGGTTGTTCTCTGTCGGCGACGGCCACGGCGTGCAGGGCGATGGCGAAGTGTGCGTGACGGCCATTGAAACCGGCCTGATCGGGACGTTTCGGCTGATCGTCCGCGACGACATGGAACTGGAGTGGCCACGCGCCGAAACACCCACGCATATGATCACGATGGCGTTCGATCCCGATCTCGACCAGTGCGTCGTGATTGCGCTCAGGCAGATGCTCGACGTGATCGAACAGGCCGTCGGCATTTCGCGGCAGGAAGCCTACGCGCTCGCCAGCCTGGCGGCCGACGTTCGCGTGACGCAAGTCGTCAACGGCAACAAAGGTATCCACGTCATGATGGACAAGCGATGGCTGAAGCGGACCGGGCAGTAGGGCGCGCGGGGGACATCGCGCCCTGTTGTCGTGACTGACGAGGCGGAGGCATCGCCAATCTGCGGCTCGGGTCCACGGGGGCCCAGAGGTCAAATTTAATCCGCGAACCCCACAAACGTCGTTGCTTCGTCGACAGACTTTCTGACTGACACCACGGCGTTGGCGGGAAAACTGTGATCCGGCCAGCCCAACGCGATGCTTTTCATGATCACCTGATCGTCCGCGATCCCCGCATACTCGCGCACCACGGGGGATTGCATGATCCCCTGACTATTGATGACGGCGCCCAGCCCCCGCGACCAAGCCGCGTTGACGAGCGCGGTCGCCACGGCGCCACAGTCGAAGGCCGTATCATCGCTGGTGGCAAGTACGCGATCATATGTGATGATCACGCACACGGGCGCGTCGAACTGGCGAAAGCCGCGCAGCACCCAGTCTTGTCGCTGCTGCTTGTCATCGCGCGCGATTTCCATGGCGCTGAACAACTGCTTGGCAACGCCGATCTGGCGTTCGCGATGCACGCCCTCGAATGGCTGGCCGATGCGAAACTCGCGCGAGTGCGGCACTCCGGCCAGATTGCGTTCGGTGTTGCCCTTGCGGATGCGATCCAGCGGCGCGCCGGTAATGACGTAGAAATTCCAGGGCTGGGTATTCATCGACGATGGCGCACGCATCGCCAGCGCTAAAATCTCCTCGATCAATTCCTGCGGAACGCGATCGGGCTTATAACCGCGAATGCTGCGCCGGCCGAGAATGACGTCATCAAATTCCATTGCTGCATTTCCCCGCTTGAAATGAGTTTGAGTTCTTCCCCACGTTTATGATCATGTCTACAGCGTTTCGAATAGATGGCACCCAACCAGGTCCTATCTGCCCGTAGGCGTGACACACGACTGCCCTTTGGAGCCCCCGTCCTTTGGAGCCCGTCCTTTGGAGCCCCTTGTAAGCGCCGTATGAGTTTGCTACACGGGCGGGATTGCTGGACAGCCGCAAGGCTCCGCCAGTGATTTTGTCGTGATGCGGTCATGGCGGAATTGGTAGACGCACTAGTTTCAGGTACTAGCGCCGCGAGGCGTGGAGGTTCGAGTCCTCTTGACCGCACCATACTCTTCGAACCCTCGATTTGATCCGGTGATCGCTTTTCGAGAGATCGCCTCTTTACCTACCGTCAACAGTACGGCGTCGCGTCCGGCCACCTTTTTCAATCGGTGTCGGTCCCGCTTACACTGCGGTCGGGCAGTTCAATCGGCGGCCACTTGAGAGTTTCACGCTTCCTTCATGCAACACGTCGGGGTGTCGCCGGTCTTGGTCCGCGGCCGAGTGACGAACCAGCGAGCACACGCACATGGCGTCCAAAATCACAGTGCACAAAGGTGATCTGCCTGACGGTCTCGCCTTTCCTAATGGCGTCGCCGTGGATAGCGAAACGCTCGGTCTCAAGCCGCACCGCGACCGATTGTGCGTGCTGCAGCTTTCGGCGGGCGACGGCACGGCACATCTCGTGCAGTTCGATGGCAAGTCCTACAACGCGCCGAACCTCAAGCGCCTGCTGACGGACGCGGCGATACCGAAAATATTCCATTTCGCGCGCTTCGACGTCGCGGTGCTTTCGAAATATCTCGGCGTCGTCACAGGACCGATCTATTGCACCAAGATCGCCTCCAAGCTGGTGCGCACCTACACCGACCGGCACGGCTTGAAAGATCTGGTGGGTGAACTGCTCGGCATCGAGTTGTCGAAGCATCAACAGAGTTCGGATTGGGCTTCCGCTACGCTATCGGATGCGCAAAAAGCCTACGCGGCGTCCGATGTGCTGCACCTGCATGCGCTGCGTGCCAAACTCGATCTGATGCTCAAACGCGAGGACCGCGTGGCGCTGGCGCAGCGGTGTTTCGAGTTCCTGCCGACGCGTGCAACGCTCGATCTCGCCGGCTTCGAAGACACCGACATCTTTTCGCACTGAGTCCTGTTCAATCAGCCCGTCCACCGCAAGTGTAACACCTTGAGTTCCATGTACGTCGACCAAGCCACAACGCCGTTAAAGTGCTTGAGACTGAGCTTGGAAAGTGGCTAACATCCCTTTAGTCTGATAGCGAAACGGATGCGTAATGGCGGCGACGGTACGTAAGCTGAACCGGGAGGCAGACCCAATCGCGGGCGGCTACTACACCGTTCGTGAGGCATGCCGTTTATTGGGGATTAACAGTACAACTAAGGTTGTTGGCTGGCTTCAAGGCCACAAAACGAGCGCGTCCGGCCCGATACTGCAACGCAACTACATTCCGATTGCTGGCGTCCAGGAAGTGAGTTTCTTGGACCTGCTTGAGGTACGGTTCGTGGAGCATTTCAGACGTCAAGGAGTATCGCTGCAATCTCTTCGCAAAGCCGCCGATACGCTGCGTGACGTGATTGGCCAGCCTCACCCATTCGCAACTTCGAACGTCCGATTCCTCACGGACAGGAAAGACGTATTTTACGAAACCGCTGAAACTTTGAAGGATAGGATACTGCTGAATTTGGTGAGTAAGCAGTATGAAATGTACGTTGTGATGGAGGACATCCTGGCCCGAGGAGTAGCTTTTGACCCGACGACTGGCGTTGCGCGGGAATGGCATCCTAAACCCAAAGAATATCCAGACATAGCTTTGAATCCGTTGATCGCGTTTGGTCAGCCCGTAGTGCTTCGCGATCGAGTTCCAACTTCTGCAATTTACAATACCTGGCGAGCGGAAAATGGCAGCTACCCAGCTGTATGCGACTGGTTCGACATCAAAGAAGCGGTTGCCAAAGAGGCTGTTGAATTCGAGCTTGGGCTGTCGAGTTGAAAATAAGAGCCGACGAGAATGTATCTTTCAAGATCGTAAAGGCGATCCAGTTGGTGTGCTTGGTGCAAGGTTGCGAGCTAAGTCACGTTCGCGATGAACACGCCGCGAAAACGGCGGATGAGACGTGGTTGCCGCATTTTGCTGCCAATGGTGGAGTAGCCTTCTTGTCGGCCGACGGTCGGATATTGAAGAGACCGCATCAGTTAATTGCGGTGAGAGATGCTGGACTTGTTTGCGTAATTTTATCCGAGCAATGGGCTGTCTCGCGACGTCACGAGCAGGCTGCTAATGTAATTTTTTGGTGGCCCAGCATCGAAGCGGCCATTGGTAATTCAAAACCAGGGGACTGCTGGCTCGTGCCGTTTGCATTCGGCAAAGATGACAAGCTGATATTCAAGCCTATCGATTATGATAAAGCAGCAAAAGCAGTCAGCAAGTGACAATGGGTGAGCTTGCTAGCGGACCCACAGGCAGCTCCCGATCCCCCACAGGTCCCAATGCGACCCCAATTGCGCCGCATAGCTCACCCGTGGTGTGGTGCAACCGCAAAGATTCGGCGCGAGCGGGGGGCGATCAGGGCAGAGCATGACGGCGATCGACGCCACGGGTGCGAGAACGAATGCCAAGGCGGCACGCGCGGCGCTGCGCCTGCGCGATACGTTGTTCCGTGCCGCACGCCGCCATTCCATTTTTGTTAAGACACTCAAGGTCCTGTTTCCGCTGGCTATCCTGGCCAGTTTCGGCTTTTACGGGCTGGTCCTGAAAACCAGTTTCAGCGTCGGTGACGGCAAGTTGCGCACCGGCAAGATCGAGATCACCTCGAGTGATCTGAAAATGAAAAATCCCTCGTATTTCGGCGTGACCAAAGAGAACGGCAAATATGAGGTCCGCGCGCGCGAGGCCGCCGTCGACCTGGCCATGACCGGCCCTGTCAAACTCGAGGGCATCGACGGCGATCTCGTACAGGCGAACGGCGTTCGCACTATTTTGAAAGCGACGCGCGGCAATCTCGACAACAAGAAGGGTGAACTCGAGCTGTTCGACGGCGTCGACGTCGACGCCTCGAACGGCATGCGGGCGCAACTCGAACGCGCGATGATCTTCACCAAGGAGCACCGCGTCGTGACGACCGATCCGGTGCGCGCCGTCATGCCTGCCGGCACGCTGACCGCCAACGCGATGGATTTTTCCACCGACAAACGGACGGGTAAATTTCGCGGCAACGTCAATTTGCGCCTCACTCAAACGCCGACTACGACAGGGGCGCGGCCGAGTATCGGCATGAGCGGCGACGGTCGCCAACCGGTCGATATCCAGGCCGCCGAGTTCGATATCGACGATCTCAAGTCACTCGCGGATTTTCGCGGCACGGTCATTGCGCGGCAGGGCGAAACACAGCTGACGGCCCCCGAACTACACGTCACCTACGAAGGCCAAGCGAGCGCGCAAGCTGGCTTGGACGGAACCGCGCCAGGCTCCCAAGCGGGCAGGGGCGGGCAAGCTGCACCGGGGAGTGGCGGCGCGCAAATGTCTCGGCTGGTGGCGCGCACCGGGGTTGTTTTGACGGCGGGCACAGACCGCCGCGTGGTCGCCGAAGTCGTCGATTTCGACGTCAAGGCGGATACGGCGCTGTTCACCGGCAACGTCGAACTGCTACAGGCCAGGAACGTGTTTCGCGGCGGCCGGCTGTTCGTCGACCGCAAGGCTGGTAAAAGCAGGCTGGATACGCCGCCGTCGTCGACCAAGGGCCAACCCGGTCGGATCGCGGCGACGCTGGTGCAGTCTGTAGACCCGGCCAAACCTGCGGTGGCGAAAGCCAAGGCCACAGCAACTGCGGATGTGCCGGGACCGTTCGGCACCATGCGCAGCGATCCCAGCGCGCCTACCGACATCGACGCCGACAGCCTGGAAGTCAACGATCCTGCCAAACAGGCATCGTTTCGTGGTCGCGTCATCGCCAAACAGGGCGACAACGTCATTCAGACCGCCGAAATGATTGCCCACTACACCGGCCAAACCGGGATCATGTCGGGTGGCGCGGAAGGTCAAAGCAAAGGCGCAGGCGGCGCGCAGCTCACACATCTGGAAACCAAAGGCGGCACCAAGATCGTATCCAAAGACGGTCAGGAAGCCGAGGGTGCCAACGCGCATTTCGATTTGAAGTCCAACCAAGCAACTTTGGACGGGCCTAACGGGGTCGTGCTCAAGCAAGGTCAAAGCGTGATCAACTGCGCGCGCCTGAAGATGGACATGAACAAAGGCGAGTTTCATTGTGAAACCGGCGGACAGACCAACACTGCACCTACGGCTGCGCAATTGAGCATCTCGGCTAAGCCGGGTGTCGCGCCCCCCGCCCAGCCAACCGGTTGCCCGCCGGGAAAAATGTGCGCCATCCTGCACCCCGACCAGTTCAAACAGGCGAATGAAAACAGTACCAAGAAAACAGGCGTCCCGGCTCCCGCGTCGCCGAAGCCGGCGGGCGCGCCGGTGCAACCTCAAATCAGCCCTAGCACCGTGTACCGGTCCAACTGATGCCGGGTTTCGTTGCGATTGAAGTAAGATACGCGGCGCGCGCCGGATACCCGAGCAAGGTCGACATATGAAACCCTACCCGCCAACGCTGGCACCTGCCCCGACCTACCCTGATACTGATATGACCGATCGTGGGCATGAACAGGCTTATGCGCAGGGTTACGATCAAGCCTACGATCAGCAGTACAGCCGCCAACCGACCCAACATCAGGCGTACGCGCCGGCGTTCGGTGCGCACGAGGGACGCTCCGCCGAAGAGGAAGCCGCCGACGATGCCTCAACCACTTATCATGGTGGCGAGGGCCTGCTGACCGCATACGATGTGCAGAAAGCCTACAAAAGCCGCAAGGTTGTCAAAGGCGTGAGCCTGGCGGTTGCGCGCGGGGAGTCGGTGGGGTTGCTGGGACCCAACGGCGCAGGCAAGACGACCACTTTCTATATGATCACCGGCCTGGTCGCCTCGGACGCCGGCCGTATCACCATCAATGGTCGCGATGTCACCAAGCTGCCGATGTACCGGCGGGCGCGGCTCGGTATCGGGTATCTGCCACAGGAAGCGTCGATCTTTCGTGGCCTGTCGGTCGAGCAGAATATCATGGCGGTGCTGGAGCTGGTCGAACCAAAGCGTAAAAAGCGCAAGGAAAAGCTCGACGAGTTGCTGGAGGAGTTCAAGATCACCCGCCTGCGCAAGAGCCCGTCGATGGCTCTGTCGGGCGGCGAGCGGCGACGGTGCGAGATCGCGCGCGCGTTGGCGTCGGACCCGGCGTTCATGCTGTTGGACGAGCCGTTCGCCGGCATCGATCCGCTGGCCGTCGGCGATATTCAGGATCTGGTGCGCCACCTGACGCGACGCGGTATTGGTGTGCTGATCACAGACCACAACGTACGCGAGACGCTCAGCCTCGTTGACCGCGCTTATGTGATTGCCGATGGTCAAGTTCTGACACACGGTAACCCTCAGGCAATCATACAAAACGAAGACGTGCGCCGCGTCTATCTCGGAGATATGTTCGGTTAAGAGCCGTCACCTAAAGATACCGCCTTAGGATCTTCTACGGGGGCCGATTGGGCGTTTATGGGACTTTCGCCAAAACTCGAGATGCGGCACGGCCAGCAACTGGTGATGACACCCCAGTTGCAGCAGGCGATCCGCCTTTTGCAATATTCCAACATCGAGCTGGCTGCATTCGTGGAAACCGAGCTCGAGCGCAACCCTTTGCTCGAGCACGATCAGGCCGACGATTTCGCCGAGCCCTCGCCGGAGGCCGTCGCTACATCCGACGACAGCGACGGTCTGGCCGCCCTGGAGTTCACCGGTGTCTCAACCGCCGCCGAGGATGCGATCGACAGCGACAGCGGCGCTCTGTTCCCCGATGCCACCCCCATCGAAATCACCAACGGCGAACTGCCGGGCCAAATCGCCGACGGGCCGCAGAGCTCCGGCTGGGAAACGCTGATCCAGCGTAACGGCTCGACCGAGGGAGATGGCAACAGCCCCGAAGATCAGCTTTCGGGCGCGACATCGCTCAAAGACCATCTGCTGATGCAGGCCGGGCTCGCCTTGCCCGACCGGATCGATCACCTGATTGGCACGCACATCATCGATATGGTCGACGAGGCCGGCTATATCGACGGAGATTTGTCAGCGCTTGCTGAAAAACTGGGCGTCGAGAGCGCTCGGATCGAGCGGGTGCTGGGCGTTCTGCAAGGGTCCGATCCGACGGGCGTGTGTGCGCGGACGCTGGCAGAATGCCTCAAACTGCAGCTCATCGAACGGGACCGCTATGATCCGATCATGGCGCGCCTGATCGACAACCTCGCCTTGCTCGGGCAGCACAATATTCCGGCTCTGCGCCGAGCGGTCGGCGTCGATGCCGAAGAGCTGGCTGAAATGATCACGGAGCTGCGCGCACTCGAACCCAAACCCGGCCTGCGCTTCGGCCACGTCATGACCCAGCCTGTCGTGCCCGATGTCTACGTCCGCGCGACAAGAGATGGCGGCTGGCATGTCGAATTGAACACCGACACGCTGCCGCGCGTGTTGGTGAACCGAAGCTATTATGCGGTCGTCAGCTCCACGGCCCGCACCGCCAACGACAAGGGCTACCTGCTGGATTGCCTGCAGAGCGCCAACTGGCTGGTCAAAAGTCTGGATCAGCGCGCGCGCACCATCCTGAAAGTCGCCGAGGAAATCGTCCGCCAACAGGACGCGTTTCTCACCTATGGCGTCCAGCACTTGCGGCCGATCAACCTGAAAACCGTGGCCGACAAGATCAAGATGCACGAGAGTACGGTCAGCCGCGTGACGTCGAACAAGTACGTGTCGACGCCGCGAGGTATCTTCGAACTCAAATACTTCTTCACGTCGGCCATCCAGGCGGCCGACGGCGAGAACGAAGCGCATTCGTCCGAGGCCGTTCGCTACCGGATCAAGCAATTGATCGATGCGGAAAAACCCACAGCCATCCTGTCCGACGACAAGATCGTCGACAAGTTGAAACAACAGGGGATCGATATCGCGCGACGGACGGTCGCGAAATATCGCGAGGGCATGCGGATATCGTCGTCGGTACAGCGTCGGCGCGAAAAGATGATGGGTGCCGACCGCGACCGGCAGAAGGCGGCCGCGCATGCGTGACAGGCACTCTTGCAGGATGAAAAGGCTGTTCAACGTCAGTGCACTTCAGCCGGGGCTGACATGACAACTCGGGGTTTGACAGTGGCTTGGCCGGAGCCTACGTCGTTTCACAGGTTTCGATTTATGTTGAGTCAAAGGCGTGGTTCAGCCGGTGTTTCGATGGTGCGAGGCGACAGGGGCTGCTGCCGGCAAGCCTGCATGGGGAAACTTCACAGCTTTCTGAAGCGTTTACAGGCGTGACACTTGCTTTGGTTCGACCAGAGCTTTTCGTGTGCTGGCTGCATCATCAGATCGACGCGCCAGACCATCAAGGACATCAACGTGGCACTGACACTTGCTGACCTCATCCCTCAAGTCGCGGTTATTCCAAACCTTCGCTCCAAATCAAAAAAGCAAGCGCTGGAAGAACTGGCCGTGCGTGCATCAAAACTCGAGAAGTTGCCGTCTCGAGACATTTACGAAGCGTTGCTGCAGCGAGAACGGTTGGGTTCTACCGGTATAGGCCGAGGTATCGCAATCCCGCATTGCCGGCATCCCTCCGTGAAGCGGATCGCGTGCGTTTTTGCGCGTCTCGAGGCGCCAATTCCGTTCGACGCCATGGATGGAAACCCGGTGGACTTGATGTTTTTGCTGCTGGCACCCGAAGACGCCGGTGCCGATCATCTCAAGGCGCTGGCGCGGGTCTCACGACTGATGCGCGAGCCGCAGACGATTTTGCAACTCAGGGCGGCTAAGGATCAGGCATCGTTGCATGCTGTCCTGACCCAGCCCCTCACCAGCCACGCCGCCTGAGACGAGGGCAACGACGACTGGACTCGCCAACGTCTCACCGTCCGCGCCATTGCGGCGGACGCTTCGCCAGGAAACTTTCGAGCCCTTCGCGAAAATCTGCGCTGCCGTACGCGAGCGCGACCATATCGTGATCGTGCGCACCCGCCCCGTCGAGCCGAACGCGTCGCAGCAATTCCTTGGTCACCCGCAGCGTCAGGGGCGCAAGCCTGCATATGTCTGCGGCCATGTCCAAGGCCCGCGCCACTACTGCGTCGTGCGACGGGAAAATCTCGCTGACGAGAGAAATTTGTTTCGATTCCTCGGCATCAAGCAGGCGCGACAGGAAGATCATCTCCGTCACTTTGGCCGGCCCGATCAACGACACGAGTTTTGCCAGACTGGCTGCTGACAAACAGTTGCCGAGCGTGCGTGCGATGGGGAAACCAAACTTCAAGTCCTGCGACGCGATCCGCAGGTCGCAGCATGCAGCAATGGCCGCGCCGCCACCGGTGCAAGCCCCGGACAAGGCGGCAATCGTCGGCACGATACACGCTTCGATCTTGCCAAGGATTTCTTCCATCCGCTTTTCGTAGGCCAAGCCGTCTTCGGCGCCTTTGAAATCGCGAAATTGCGAAATGTCCGTGCCGGCTGCGAATGCTTTACCGCCAGCTCCGGACAGTACCAACACGCGAACCGATCCGTCCGCTGGTACGGAGGCGCAGATGTCGGCCAGCGCGGTGTACATTTCGAAGGTCAGCGCGTTGCGCTGTTGCGGACGGTTGAACTGGATGTGCCCGATACCGTCCTTGCAATCGTAAAGGACGTCGCCTGTTGCAGGTGCTGACGTGATCGACATGGCGGCCTCGCTAAGTTCAAGTGTTGTGACTTCGTAGATACGGCTGCCGGGGTCAGTCCGGTTTTGGCGGCATCGCAGGCGTGCCGTTGCCGAGCAAAATCTTCACTTCTGAATACGGCGATTGGGGGCTTTGCAGCAAGGGCTGCGGCACGCCCTCGAGATGCTGCCTGAAAAAGGCCAGCACGTATGCATCGACGATGGTGCGCATTCGGTCGACCGCGATCATGTTTTCTCGCCACGGCCGCCACTGCGTCCAACGACGCGGGTTATAGAGATCGTCGCCAAAATCGCTGTGGCCTGAACCGACGATGGTCACATCGATCGCATCGTGCCGCGTCGCCAGCTGCCGTTCAATGGTCGCTCGATCACGGCGATCGTAGAGCTCGAGAAATCGACGTTGCGGGTCGGTGGACGTGGCCCAATCCGGCTTGGACACGCCACGCGTGCTGTTGAACATCAGAAACGGCACCGCGACCGTGCGTGCGGCAACCTCGCCGTACATCCAACCGTCAAAGTTGATTGCGGCACGCATGCGTTTTTGCGGATCACTTTGCGCGGCTTCCGCCGCGACCGCGCCGCCGAAAGACGCACCGAAGATCCCAATGCGTTGCTGTGAAAACCGTACCTCCGACGGTAACAACGCCGGTGTGCTCGTGAGTACATCGAGCAAGGCCAAAACCTTTTCTGCTGCCAACCGGACGCGGCGATCGAACACGGCTTCGAGGTGTGCGCGTGACGCCTCAGTGCCGAGATCGAACGACGTCGTTCGCGCATCCGCATCTTCAGGCGAGGCATCGAGCACCGCCGGATCGTGTGCGATGTCGTCGTAGGCCACGATCACGTAACCGTGGCTGGCCAATTCGGCGAGCCTGACAACGTTGTCGTCCAACCGACCGCCCCAGCCGGGCCCGTAGAGCAGCAGCGGTGCGGCGGTGGTGGTGTTTCGCGGGTACCAGATCCGCGCACGTACCGACGCCGGTTCACCGCCCCCAGGCGTCCGCAAGGGCACAGCGACATCCGTCGTCGTCACCTGCAGCGGTCCGCTGGGTTGCGGCCTGCCCACGGCCATCAGTCCCAAGCGCGCCATCGGTTTGGTCAGCCAGGCACCCGCCAGCGCCACCAGTACGCCGAGAGCCAAGTGCTTCAGCCGTCGCGCCATCGGGCTTCGTGAGACGGACATGTCGACTGTGCCTCTGGTGAGGTTATTGCGGGTTGCGCTTCGCCTCGATTTCGAGAAGGCGTCGAGCGACCTCGCGGCCGATCACCGCTGCGGCGGGTTCCCGCATCATGTTCAAGTGATCGCTCGGCACTTGAACGATATCATATCGACCAGTCAACCAACGCCCCCAACCGAAGCCCTTGTCGAACAGTCGGCCATCTCGCGCAGTCTCGGCCCGAAATTGCACGACGTCGCCATCGTACGGTTGTGCCTGGTACGTGCGGCGAACATCGAGGAGATGGTTGGTGAATATGTTTTCGGTAAAATCCTGCGGCGTCTGTTTGGGCATGCCGACGATACCAAGTTTCTGCAACGCAGAGAGTGCTCCACTGCGGCGCATGAAGCCATACTGGAACAATGCGTCGGCCCATGTGATCTCACCGGTTTCGACTTTTGCTTTCCATTCCTTCAGATCACGCCATGAATTTCCGAGCAGCATAAAACGCCTGAGAATGCGATCGTGTGCCGGCATGTTCTCGACGTATCCGGGCGCAAGCACATCCAACATCAGCAGCAGCGATACCGTGTCTCCGGCGCGCCGCAACTGCTGCGCCGCCTCGAAGGCGACGGTGCCGAGCACGCAGTGCCCCATCAGTGTATATGGTCCATGCGGCTGCGCGCGCTTGATGAGGCGAACAGCCATGGCACCGTAGTCTTTGAGTGTGTCGTGCGCGCGGTCGAACGATCCGCCGGCATAGGCCAGATTGATGTCGATGGTGGGTCGATCCAGGCCGATGTGCCGGGCCACCGCATGATAAACAGCGCCGTCATTGATGACGATGACGGGCGGCAACGCACCCAATGGCTGTATCCGCGCGATCTCCGCATCGACTGACATCGACGAAGAGCCACCGATAGCGGCAACGAAGTCGGCGAGAACCGGGTTCTGAAACAGCACCGCAACCGGCACCGGTTTGCCGGTGACACGACCGACGCGCGCGAGCATCCGCAGAGCGAGCAGGGAATGTCCGCCATTCTCGAAAAAATGCGACGTCTGTTCGACATCGCCGCGTCCGAGAAGATCTCGCCAGATCGCCACAACTTCTGCTTCGAGCGTCACAGTATCGCGTGCGCCGACCGGTGTTTCATCAAGCCGATCGCCGCCCGCTGCCTGCGAAGCTTCGGCTATCGCGGGTGCATGCAGGGCCGCGTCAGGCGCTTCCAGCAACTGTCGGAGCGCCTGCTCCCAGCGTGCGAGAATGCGATCCGGCGTCGACGCTTCGTAGAGCGACCGGCTCGATTCGCAGACCATGCGCCATCCGTCGTCACGTTTGACCATAAAGAACAGCAGGTCGTATTGCGCGCCAGTCAATTGCGACGGCAAGGAGACGAGTTCAACACCTGGAAAAGTTTCTGACTGCACGACAGGGCGAATGAGCG
The DNA here is from genome assembly GCA_025359165.1 of Hyphomicrobiaceae bacterium. Classification (GTDB taxonomy): domain Bacteria; phylum Pseudomonadota; class Alphaproteobacteria; order Rhizobiales; family Hyphomicrobiaceae; genus JABFRJ01. The sequence continues at coordinate 27,180 of JANYHG010000075.1, read as the reverse complement.
TGAAATTGACCGAGAACAATGGCGTGCGTGAGGGATCGCGCGGCGGGTTCAGAGTTTCCACCAACTTCTCGAACGGGTAGCGCTGATGGGCGAGAGCGCCGTCGACGGCGCGCCGGCAAATCGCGTTCGCATCGCGGGCGGACGTCGCCCGGCGCAAATCGAAGCGCAGCACCAGCGTGTTGATGAACAGTCCGGCGATGGGTTCGAGCAACACGTCGTCGCGACCAGCCACCTGCGTACCCATGACGATCTCAGAAGACCCGCTGTCAGCCGCAAGCGCCATCGCCAGCGCCGTCGCGGCGAGAGAGTACATCGTCTGACCTTGACGCCGGGCCATTGCCTCGACGGCGTCCATCAGTATCGGCGCGGGATTGCGGAGTCGGAAATCGCCCGCAGTTCCGAGAACGGACGGCCGTGGCTTATCAGGCGCGATTTCGAACCGTGGCATGTCGGCGAGCATATGACGCCAATACTCGGCATCCGCTGCGAAGGAATCGGCTGCAATCATATCGGACTGCCACAACGCATAGTCGGCGAACTGCATTTCGATTTCCGGAAGCGGTGACGAGCCGCCCGTTACCGCATTGGAAACAAGCAAGCCGAACTCACGACTGAGAAGGCCCATGGTCCAACCGTCGGTCGCGATGTGATGCATCGTCAGCAAAATGACAACCGCTTCTTCATCCAGCCGCAGCATAGCCAGCCGCACCGGCGGCCCCGTTTCGAGATCGAAGGGTCGCTGCGCTTCGCGAAGCCCGATGGCATCTTGTTCGGCGTTGCGCTGCTCAGGAGTGAGACGCGTGAGATCAACGTGCGTAATCTTCACATGCTGTGTCGGCATGACCACTTGAAGCGGCTCGCCGTCACGATCGATGAACCGCGTGCGTAGTATTTCATGTCGTGCGATCAGTGTCTGAAAGGCATGATCGACGGCTGCATCCGTTACTGCGCCACGCAACTGCCAGCGCACCGCAACGTTGAGCCCGGGATTACCTGGAGTGAATTGTTCCAGAAACCAAAAGCGCTGCTGTGCCAGGGAGCACGGCAATGCTACGTCGGACGCCTGCAGGGCTGCGACATCAGCTGCTTTGGTGTGGACCGTCGGCACTTGCTTGGTCATCATCGAACGGTCGCTCTGTTTCGCATCGCGCCGGCACGATAGGCCGATAACGAGGGGACATCGTTTTGCGTCGCGCCAGACTGCGAGGCTTCGGCGGCAAGCGCTGCGAGCGCACGATCGGCTAATACAGCCTGCCGTGCGACCGTAGGCTCAGCAAGCAAATCGCGTGCCTGTACCGGCAATCCCCGCGCATGCAAGCGCGCAGCAATGCGGAAAATGTGCAAGCTGTCGGCACCATGATCGAAGATCGACACATCTGATGCGACAGACTTCAGCCCCAGGACTTCACGCCACACGGCGGCGATCGTTTCCTCGGTCGAGGTCAGTGTCGCCACTTGTGCGGCGGCGTTCGCGACGGCGGGCAAGACGGTGGGCAAGACGGTGGGTGAGGCAGCGTCGCTGTCTCTCCGCCCGGGCATCGGCAACGTCGCCAGCGCCTTGCGATCGAGCTTTCCGTTCGCCGTTTGCGGCAGGCGTTGCAAGCTCATCCACTGCGCAGGCACCATGTATGCGGGCAAGCGTGCCGCCACCTGTGCCGCAAGGGCCTGAGGGTGCCATGCCACGTTCGCCTTTGGTACGACGAAGGCGACGAGCCGTGCACCGGCTGCGCCGTCTTCACGCATGGCCACCGCAACGCCGGCTACATCAGGCGAAGCACGCACCACGGCTTCGATCTCTTCCAACTCGATGCGATAGCCACGCAACTTGATCTGCTGATCGCGACGCCCGAACAACTGCAGCGATCCATTGGGGTGCCGGCACGCGACGTCACCGGTGCGATAGAGCCGTTGCGGTTGGCCGCCTGCTATTTCGACATTGCGGAAGGCAGCGTCAGTAAGATCAGGGCGATCGAAATAGCCGTGCGCCAACCCCTCGCCGCCGATGTACAGATCGCCTGCAACGCCGATCGGTTGCAGTTGATCGTGCGCATCGAGCACGTACATTCGAGTATTGGCGATGGGCGCACCGATAGCGATCGGCCCTGCCCCGATACGCACACAACTCGACCAAATCGTCGTCTCGGTCGGCCCGTAGAGGTTCCAGAGTTCGCCGCCTGCGATCAGGATATCGGCGAGGTCACGTGGCAACGGTTCCCCGCCGCACAGCATCTTCAAGCCGGCATGCGGCTTAAAACCCGCCTCGAGTAAAATCTGCCATAGCGACGGCGTCGCCTGCACGACGGTGGCACCAGAACCGTCGATGAGGCGCGCGAGCGCGAAGCCGTCCTGCACATCGTCGCGGCTGGCGATGGTCAACGAACCACCTGTCACAAGCGGCAAAAACAGTTCGAGCCCTGCGATATCGAAACACACGGTCGTCACCGCCAGCAGATGATCTCGCGAGGTGAAGCCGGGCGTTTCAGCCATCGACTGCAGAAAATTGACAACCGACCGATGGCCGACTTCGACACCCTTCGGCGTGCCGGTCGAACCCGACGTGAAGATCACATACGCGGCCCTATCGGCGCTCGTGGCGTTCGGCGGGTCTTGGGGCGGCAGTGGAGCCGCCTCGGTCCGCCACGTTTTCAACGGCACCACAGGTGCGTCTCGACCGGCCCAGCCAACAGCAAGCTCGTCCGTCGCAATGAGCGCAGAAACCCTTGCTGCATCGATGGTTTGTTTGAGCCGTGCAGGAGGATGCGTCGGATCTAGCGGCACATACGCATGCCCCGACTTCATGACAGCCAACAGCGAAATCACCATGTCGATAGAGCGATCCACAGCCACGGCGATGCGCCCATTCCCGCCGGGAGCGACGGTCAGCAGATGGTGGGCAAGCCCGTTGGCGGCCATATCCAGTTCGCGATAGCTGATCGTCCGGCCGGCTGCGCGGATCGCAATTGCATCGGGCGTCCTGCGTGCCTGCGCTTCGATCAGGGCATGCACTTTCGCATCGGCCGCCAGCGGCTTTGCCGTCGCGTTCAACTCACTCATGAGCCATTTGACTTCGTCGGCATTCAGCATCGGCAACCGCGCAATCGTCTGGTGCGCATCCGTGCAAATGGCCTTCAGTAACGTACGGAAGTGCCCGATCCAGCGCCGAATCGTCGCCGCATCGTAGAGATCGGTGTTGAAGTCGACATCGACACGCAGACCCTGCGCGCTCTCGATGAAATTGAAGAACAGATCGAAATTGACTGCAGCCTTCGGATTGGGCGCAATCGAGACGCGTGCGCCGTCCAACTCCAAATCGTCAGCAAGGCGTTCGAGATTGAATTGCACGTCGCTCAAGGGCGTGCGGCCGATACTGCGCGGGAGGTTCATGTCGCGCACCAACGTACCAAGCGTATAGTCCTGATGTGACAGCGCTCCAAGCACGGTGCCATGCACCGCCTTGAGATGCGTCGCGAACGACATGTCAGATGTGAACGCGCATCGAATGGGCAAGAAGTTGACGCAATGCCCCACGAGGCTTTGGTCCTCGAGCTTGGTCTGTGCAGCCATCGGCACTGTCAGCACAACATCTTCCGATGCCGCAAGGCGTCCCATCAAAATTTGCAAACATGAGAACAGCGCGGAAAACAGCGTCGCGCCGTTCTTCGCCGCCGTTCGCTTCAACGCGTGCGCAACGTCTGCGGGGATCGTGTCGGTCAAAGTGGCACCTGCCCAAGTGCGTTGTGCGGGGCGAGGACGGTCACTCGGCAACTCGAGCGCTGCGGGGATATCGCGATACATCGATGACCAGAATCGCCGGGTCTTTCGCGCGTCTTCGGACGGCATCGAAAGATCAGGCGCAAACTGGCTAAACGACAGCACAGGCAGTAAGGTCGGCGAGGTGGATGCCTTAGACGCGCGATAAAACTCGAGGAGTTCGGCGATCAGGACGTTGAGTGACCAACCATCGCACGCGATATGGTGGGCTGTGAGAACCAACGTGTTTCGATCCGCTGCGAATGATACGAGATTCGCACGCAGCAACGGGCCTTTTGCGAGATCGAACGGTGTTCTTGCATCTTTCGCCAGCAGCGCGGCGAAGACTGCATCGCCGTCCGATCTATCGGCCAGATCAGTTAACGCCATCCCGATCGCGCAAATCGGAGCGGTGGTGAGCGTCTCGCCGGTGGCACCGAAGTGGATGCGCAAGGCATCGTGTCGCGCCACGACAGACTCGAGTGATGCGCGCAAACGTGCGGCATCGACCGCGCCGGCGATCGAGACGCTGACGGACTCGTTGAATGCGCACGACGCGGCATCGCCGAACTGTGCGGCAAGGTAGATTTCGCGTTGCGCCTCGGTCGGTGCGTACTGCACTGTGTCCGCTTGCGGCGATGCGACAACGATCGGCTGCGTGACGTTTGAATTGGTGATCGGCGAGAGAATTCCGGCGGCTTGCAACGTTTGTAGCGCTGCATCAAACGCTGCGACGATGCGATCGATGTCGGCTGCGGAATGCGCGGTCGTCAGGAAACAGGGGAAGCTTTCGGCGATGTGGATACCGTCCAAACGCATGAGCGGATAAAGCAGGCCGGCAAGCGGATCTTCGGCGGCGAGGTTGAAATAAAAGATACTGGCGAAGGTTTCGATGCGGGTGCGGATGCCGCGCTGTTCGAGTATCGCGTTCAAGCGGGCGACCAACGCTGCGGTGCTCGCCGTTAAAGCCAGCTGTAACTGCGGGCCCGCAGCCGTCATGTGTGCGAGCACGGCTTTTGCGGCTGCCAGCGTCAACGGGTGGCGCACGAAGGTGCCGGCGAAGAAAGTAGGTGCCACTTCGGGAACGGAGGTATCGCCGAACGACCACTGCCCGCCATCGAGCGCATCGAGAAACGCCGCAGAACCGGCGAGAATTCCGATCGGCATACCGCCGCCAAGCACTTTGCCGTAGGTGGCAAGGTCAGCCTTGATGCCGATCAGTCCCTGTACACCGGCCTGATGCACACGAAAGCCGGTCACGACCTCGTCGAAGATCAGAGCCGTGCCGGTCTCTGCAGTGATCCGGCGAAGTTCGTGCAGGAACGCGGTCGGCAACAGGCTTGGATGTCGGCTCTGCACCGGCTCTACCAGAACGGCCGCCAACTCTTCGGCATGCTCCCGGATGTAAGCGAGGCTCTCTGGCGCGTCGTAAGCTAGCACGATCATGTTCGCCACGGCCTCAGGCGGTATGCCAGACGCTGCGGGCTGAGCACCGGGTTTCGATGCGCGCCGGCTCAGACCTTTCGCCAGGACCTCGTCGAACTGGCCATGATAATCTCCACCAAAGAATGCGATCTTGTTGCGGCCAGTCACCGTTCGCGCCACCCGCATCGCGGCCATCACGGCCTCGGAACCGGTGTTGCAGAATGCGATGCGCTCGTGCTGCAGCATCTTGGCAAGCGACTGCGCAACCTCGCCAGCGAGAGGCGTTTGCGGGCCGATCGCAAATCCAATGTCGAGTTGCGCCTTTACGGCGTCCGTCACGAATGACGGCGAATGCCCGAACATCGTCTGGCCGAAACCGTTGACCACATCGACATATTCGTTGCCGTCCGCATCCCACAGCTTTGAACCTGCCGATCTGTCGACGAGGAGGGGATACACCAGCTCTTTCCATTCGGCGCGGAAACCGCTGGCGGATCGAGGATCGGCCTGCACCTGACGATGCGCCTGTGTATCGGCCTTCGACTTTGCGAATTTGGCGTTGCTGCGCCGAACGAGATTTTCGATCAGCGCCTTTTGCGCCCGCGTCAGCGCGGTTCCGTTGGCGGTGCCACGGGGGCGCTGCTCGAACATGCGGAAGCGCTCGGCGCCAATGGCATCGTCAGAAGAGACGGGTGCAAGCAGCGCGCCGATGCTTTCTGCAGGTGCCGACTTTTCCACTGCATGTGCCGTTACAGGTGCCACCCGCGTGATGGGCGAGCGGTCAACAGCACGCGAACCAAAAGCCTGCAATTGTTGCGCAATGACGCGTTCCATTGCTGCGAGTTGCTCCCGCATGAGCCCGTCCAGGCTCTGCGGATCACGTCGTGCCACATCGCTCGGGGCAGGCGCAAAGTCGTCGATGATCTCGGGCCGCATCGAAGAAGCCGTCGTGGAATTTTCCAAGACAGAAACGGGCGGCTGAGGCACGCGGGCGGCGAGAAGATCGGATACAGCGGCGATCGTCGGCAGATCAGACAACAACTGGCGGAACGCAATTTTGACGCCGGTTGCCTTCTGAATCCGCTGCGCCACCTGGCCCAGCATCAGCGAATCGAAACCGAGTTCGAGAAATGTCTGTTCGGCAGCAGCGGTGTCGATGACTTCACCACACAGCTCTTCCAGAATTGTGGTCACGGTTCGGCGGAGCGACGCGGTATGATCGGTCATGCTGGGTTCGCTGGAAATTATTCGGGATGGAACAACACTGGAAGCCGGCATTGTCGGCGACGCGATCGTGGGTGCGGTGGCTGGCGGCGTCGACACCTCTGGCATTGAAGCGAGATCGATCCAGTGCCGCGTTGGCGCGAAGGGATAGGTCGGCAACGAAACACGACGTCCACCTTTCACTGGCGGCAGCGTGATGGGCACGCCGTTGGTCCATAACTGCGCCATTGCGGCCGCAAACGCCAACCGGTCGTCGCCGCGATCAGCGAATTCGGGGAGCGACGCGATCAGTGTTCGCGCCTGGTCCGCGCGCCATTGTTGCTGCGCGAACGTCGTCAGGGTGCGGCCTGGTCCCACTTCGAGCAATACTGCGGACGTATCCGCCGCCACCGTTTGCAATGCCTGCGCAAACTTGACCGTCACGCGGCAGTGACGGGCCCAATAGACCGGCGAGGTCGCGTTCTCGTCTGTCAGCCACGTGCCCGTCACGCAGCTGGCGATTTGGATTTTCGGCGCGGATAGCGACACTTTCGAAACCAACGAAATAAGCTCGGCGATAGCGGGGTCCATCATGGCGCTATGGAATGCGTGCGAGGTGTGCAGTCGGCGCGTGGCGAATTGAGCGGATTCGGCGCGCGCTTCGAAGCCCACGAGGGCATCATTCGGTCCTGCAACTGTGATCAGGTTCGGCGCATTGATAGCTGCAATTTCGATATCGGAAGATAGCAACAGGGTGACGGCTTCCAGCGACGCGCGTACAGCGATCATGCCGCCAGGAGGGAGCGCCTGCATCAGACGACCGCGCTGAACGACAAGCGCCAAACCGTCGTCGTAGGAGAAGACGCCAGCCAATGCCGCTGCAGCGAATTCGCCGAGGCTATGGCCGATGTAAGCAATAGGCGCGACGCCGCGGCTGAGCCACAGCTGCGCCAGTGCGTATTCGACGATGTACAGCGCGGGTTGTGCTAAAGTCGTGTCGCGAAGTGCATGCGGCATCGCTTCGTCGCCGGAGACGGCATCGAAGAGCAGCGCACGAATATCGCGACCCAGCTGCGGTGCGGCGAGTGCGGCGCCGCGATCGATCCACTCGGCGAAGACCGGCTCGCTCGCATAAAGTTTGGTTGCCATGCCGGGATATTGCGATCCCTGACCGGGAAACATGAAAACGGCACCGCGGTCGTGCGCCGCATTCAGCTGCTTCGACGAGTTGGCGATCAACGTCAGTTGACGCACGGCATCGGCACCATCGCGCGCGGCAATAGCTGCGCGATGGGAAAGTAAACGCCGGCCGGTCATCAAGGTCTGCGCAGCGTCGTGGAGCGCGGGAGCGTCTGGGTCCGAAAACGCCGATGCCAACCGTCCAGCCATGGCACGAATGGCGTCGGGGGTTTTCGCCGACAGCGGCAAAATAATTGGCTGGTCATGGGCTGCAACCGGAGCATCGAAACTTTTTTCGACAAGCGCCGGAGCTTCTTCGATGACCACATGCACGTTGGTGCCGCCGACACCGAACGCGCTGACGCCGCCCATGCGCGGCGTGGCGCTGCGCGGCCACGGGTGCCCTGAAGTCGTGACGCGAAAGCGCCCATGCTCCATATCGATCTGCGCATTTGCGCGCTCGAAATTGATCTGCGGCGGAACTTCGGCGTGATGCAATTGTAGCGCCGCCTTGATCAAACCGGTGACACCGGCAGCGGCATCGAGATGACCGACGTTGGCTTTTACCGAGCCCAACGTGCAGGTTCCGGTCTCAGCGCTTGTACCGAACACCGCTTCAAGCGCACGAAACTCGATGGGATCGCCGAGGGGTGTCGCTGTGCCATGTGCTTCGACGTATCCGATCTGATCGGCCGTTACGCCGGCATTGGCATGTGCAGCCCGGATCACTTCAGCCTGACCAGCGGCGCTCGGTGCCGTAAAGCCGATCTTATCGCCGCCATCGTTGTTGACTCCGCACCCACGGATGACAGCGTAGATGCGATCGCCGTCAGTTATTGCATCTTCGAGGCGCTTGAGAACGACGACACCGCAGCCGCTTCCGAACACGGTTCCGTTGGCAGCAGAATCGAAAGGACGTACACGTCCATCTGGTGAAACCATGCCGCCATCCAGGCTTTCATAACCACGATGTTGCGGCACGGAAATGGATACGCCGCCGGCAATGGCCGCGTCACACTGGTAGAGCTGCAAGCTCTGACACGCCTGTGCAACAGCAAGCAGTGAGGTCGAGCAGGCGCTCTGCACATTGACGGCGGGGCCCTTAAGATCGAGCTTGTAGGCCACGCGTGTCGCCACGAATTCTTGCATGGCACCGAGCAGTTCCTGATAATGCCCGACTTGAAAACTGGTGGTGAACTCGCGGCACCGCTGCTGATTGCCCAATACATGGCGCAGAAAATAGGTATTCATTGCACTGCCGGCGAAAACGCCGATGGGGCCTGCTGCTGCGGCGGGATCGATCGCTGCATCTTCAAATGCGGCCCATGCGCATTCGAGGAAAACGCGCTGCTGCGGGTCGGTGAGCGCCGCCTCTCGTGGCGACATGCCGAAGAAGGCCGCATCGAAGTTTTCGATACCGTCCAGTATCGGTCGACGTTTGACATAAGACGACGCTGCGCGTGTCGCTGCGTCATAGTCGTCGTCGATCTCGTCCGAGCGCAGGTTGCGGATGGCCTCATGGCCGGCTTTCAGATTGCGCCAGAACGTGGCGACATCGGGGGCGTCGGGGAAGCGGCAGGCCATGCCGACAATCGCGACAGACCCCGGATGCATCGGCTCGCGCTGCATCAATGCTGCGATCTCCGTCACGACTTCGTCCTCGCGCCGCGCGTGCGCATCTGCGCCAGCATGGCCTGCTGCCTATCGGCACGCCGAGATGCATCTGCCGTCGCGAGATCAGGTGCACGGACTGGTGTCGGGTCGAGGAACGCCACAATGCGCGCGATCGTCGGATGTGCGAACAGGTCGGTCATGGAGATTGCGTCCGGGCGATGCGCCGACAGCTCGGCGTGAACCCGTGTCAGAGCAAGAGACGTGCCGCCGAGGTCGAAGAAGGTTTCGGTATCTGAAAAGCGGTCGTGACCGAGCGCTGCTTTCCACGCGGCTCTCACCTGCGCTGCTGTCTGTGGTGCAATGGTTGCATCGCCGTGCGAGACCGTCACCACTGCTGCATCCGCAATCCGCTGGATCGCCAGACGGTCGACTTTGCCATTGGCGTTGGTCGGCAACACGGCAAGTTGCAGCAGCCGCGCCGGTCGCATGTACACCGGCAATCGCGTTTGCAGATGCTTAGCCAACGCCTCGACATCGACAGGGCCATCAGCTTCGAATGCCGTCACAAGTTGCGGGGCAGCGCCTTTGACCAGCACGGTCAGCGATCGGGAGATTGTTGGCAAAGATTCGGTTGCGGCGTCGACCTCCTCGAGCTCGACGCGGTGCCCACCGATCTTGATCTGGTTGTCTTTGCGGCCCTGAAACCAGAGCGCGCCGTGTTCGTCTTCCCGCACCAAGTCGCCGCTGCGATAGAAGATCGACCGGTAACCCGACTGCCGTGGATCCTGCCGAAAACGCCGCTCGGTTTCTTCAGCGTTGCCGTAGTACCCCAATCCGACGTTGGCGCCGCCAATCCATAATTCGCCACTTTCACCTGGCGCAACCTGCTCTCCGGACTCGTCCAGCACGGCATAGTCGAATTCAGCGTGCATGCGCCCGAGCGATACCAGCGTACCGACAATATTCGACAGCGCGGGCATATCGACTTTGGAGCTTGCGCAGATGCAGCTCGTTTCGGTGGGTCCATAAACATTGATCAACTGTGCTCGGTCGCCAAAGCGCGCGTGTAGCGTGCGCAACTGGTCGATCGGATACCCTTCGCCTCCGAACAGGAATGTCGTGATGTCGGGCAGACGCTCAGGTCGCAACGCGCCGATTTTGTCCAGCAGCATCAGTAAAGTCGGCACCGAAAACAGCACGGTTGCGCGGCTTTCGGCGATCCGGGCTGCCCAGTCGGACGGGTTCGGCATCGCGCTGGTTTCAATCGGCACCAGCGTCGCACCGGAAACCAAACCGCAATAAAAATCAAAAACGGAATTGTCGAAGTGCAAGGGATTGATCGCGGTAAAGCGCTGCGCATCGGCATTTACAATGAGCCCGCCAGCCCATCGCATCAGGCTCGATGCGCCCTGTTGCGGCATCACCGCGCCCTTGGGCTCCCCCGTTGAGCCCGAAGTGAACATAATGTAGGCGGGATGGGTCGCCGAGGTGACCACTGGGATTCGATCGGTTAAGGCCGCCGGCCAACGTCCGATTTGCGTCGCAAAAGGTTCCGTCGCGGTCATTCCGATCGTAAGCCCATGCGGGTTTGTCGCCGCGCCGGTCGTGAACAACGCCTTCGGCTTCAGCCGCGCCAACATCGCGTCTGTGCGCGCCTGCGGATTGTTGGGGTCCAAGGGCGAGTAGATGACACCAAGGCGAAGACAACCGAGCATCAGCGCATACGTCACCGGGCGCTTAGGGAGCTGAAGCGCCACGACGTCACCGGCGCCAACTCCGAGGTCGACAAGGTGGGCTGCTGCGCGCAGCGCTGCGGCGTGAAGGTGCTCGAACGATACGATACCGTCGCTGAAATCGAGAGCCGGCTCGGCTTTTCTGCGGTCGGCAGCGGCGGCAAAAGACGACCAAAGCGAATTTACTAATTTCGACTCAACGCCCATTTTTGGCTCACGCGACTGCTTCACAAGCAAAACATCCCGCATCGCGGTCGGTGTCATTTTTATATCAAAAACGCTAAATTAACCACTCAAAATGCAAAATAGAATTAATCAAATGCGCAACTCCTGCGTTGTTATGCGACGCATCAGCGATGGAAACACACCTCGACTGTCGATGTGGCATTGTCCGCCTTCAGTGATATGGCACCGGCCATTCCAGGTCCCGGAACAAAATTGACGAGACGCCAGCAGGCGACGTCGGAAGTTACCTCCGCGTCGGCGCGCAGAACGCGTGGATACGGCTCGTCGGCAACGGAAACATCAAACGATGACAAGGGATAGTTAAGGCCCGTGCCCAGCGCTTTCACGAATGCTTCCTTGCGCGTCCAACAGCGGAAGAACGCGGCTTCCTGTTCGCTCGATGGGAGTTTCCGCAGCGCGTGCACTTCGGCCGGTGAGAAGAAACGTCCGGCGATATCATCGGTGATCGACCGTACGAGTTCGATATCGATACCAACAGGGCGATCCGCAATCGCAAGCGCCGCAAAATTACCGCTGTGCGAAAGATTGAAATGTGGTGCGCCGACAATGCCCTCCAACAAGGGTTTACCCGCTGTGCCGTAATCGAACCGTAATTCGTCCGGCCGGCGTTCTATGTAGTCCGCCAGGATCTCCCGCATCCGTCCGCGACCGGCGACATAGCTTTCACCGTGATGGGGCGAGACGAAGCGTCGTGCGCGCTGGCGCTCATCGTCGGAGAGCGATCGTTCGAAGCGCAGCAAAACGTCGGCTGGCACTGTCAGCGACCAGATCCACACATCGACTGCAGTAACCGCCACCGTCATACCCGCCCAGCTGCAATCATCTATTGTCGACGGCTGCACGCCGCCATAAATGCCAATTACTGCAATCGCCACGGGATGAAATCAGACAGCCGCGGCGTCGTGACGTGCGGATCGTGCCGCAACACCAACCCAGTCCAAATAGCGACGCTGACCGCGATCGTCAGCAATCCCGCAATACCCAGTCCGATCAGACCGGCAGGATGCCACAACCGCTCCCACCATTCGAGCACCGCCAAGCCAGCAAAACCACCCAGCAGCGCCAAGGGCACGGTCGCCGTCAGATAGTCCAGCATCCGCACATGCAACGTCCGGCACGCCAGCCAAGTCATCGCCGCAGCAAGCAGCACATTAGGAACGAAGGTGGCCCAAGCCGCGCCTAGGAGGCCAAACGGTCCAACCCAAAGTACGCTCAAAACGAGGTTCAACACGCCGGCAGCCAGCGTTGCGATCGTCAACCACTTGGCTTCGCCGATCCCCATCAGCATGGGCACGGCCACGCCTCGCACCGGCACCAGCACCAGATAGGAAACCATCAAGATCCGCAGCACCGAGCCCGATTCCGCCGTGTAGCCCTTGTTGACCCAGAACTCGAGAAATGCGGGCCCGAACACAAGAAGAAAGAACCCGGCGCACCAAGCCAGGGCCATCGAAATTTTAGTCCACTTGAACAAAATATCGCGCAGCGCCCGCGTTTCGCCGCGCGTGTGCAGATTGGTCGCCAGCGGCATGATCACCGACGAAATGCCGCCGACGAATTGTAGCAGGATCAACATCAAGCTGTTGGGGATGGCGAACGTGACGACATCGGCTGTGGTCATCCAACGCCCGATTACCAGCGCCGTCGTCTGGAACGCTAGCTGCCCGCCGAGCGCCAACAGGAACACGTAGAAACTGAAACGCATGATGCTGGAAATCGTCGCCAGCTGAAAATGGTGCAGGCGCGGCCGCACGGCTGGATAGCGGTAGAGCACGTAGCCCCAGCCCAGAACCATTTCGATGGCCGTCAAGGCCACCACAGCGACGGCCAGCATCGTGATATCGGGATACCACGAGATCAGGCCGACGTTGACCAAGATACGTAGCAGGATTGCGATCGCCGATACTATGTTCTTCGGCACGAACGCTTGGTACGCCGACAAAATTGCGAACGGCATGTTGGCGATGAAGCCGATGCCGATCTGCAGCAGCGACAGCATGAATGCGACGCGAGCTGCCCCGCGCATCTCGACCGGGATCATGTAGCTGCGCTCGAAGTCGAGCATCAGGGGAATGCCGAGCAATCCGACAAGCAAGCCAAACCCGATGTAGAGCCATGAACAACTGGCGATAACGCGATTGAGCTTCTCGGTATCTTTCGACGCGATGGCCTGCGTCATTTCCCTGACCGACGCCATCGGCACGCCCAAATGCAGCAGCGCCAGATAGGCGACCTGCGCCGAGATCAGCAGCCACACACCGTACTGCGCGCTCCCGAGATGATGCAGGTTGAACGGCATCAAAAAGAACGTCGCCAGTCCGGTGACGGTCATCAAGAACCAATTGGAGCCAATGTTCTTGAGCATACGCCCGTTACGCTTCCAGATGCCATCCACGACGGTAAGCCGATGTTGCGCCGCCCGTTCAAGCTGTGTCGCTATTCAGATTTCGACGACATGACAAGTTTTGCAAACGGGTAGCGTTAGCGCCTGATATCAGCGGCCTAGTCAGTTCGTCCGCATTAACCGTATCGAAGCGTTTTGCAGCATGCGGTTACGAACGCCCCACCGCGCGCCAGCCGATATCGCGCCTGCAGAAGCCACCCGGCCAATCGATTCGATCGATGGCCGCGTAAGCTCGCGTCTGCGCTTCAGCGACAGTACGTCCGCGTGCTGAAATGTTCAGGACACGCCCACCCGTTGCAATGACCTTGCCATTTTCGAGTGCCGTGCCGGCATGGAAGATCTGTACACCTTCGCACTGCGCCGCCTCGGCCAGACCACGGATTTCGGTGCCCTTCGCATAGGCACCCGGATAGCCGTTGGCGGCCATGACGACCGACAACGCGACGTCCGCCGACCAGCCGAGCTTCAGGCCGCTCAAAGTGCCGTCAGCGGCTGCCAGGAGAGCCGCCAGCAGGTCCGTTTCGAGACGAAGCATCAAGACCTGTGTTTCAGGATCGCCGAACCGTGTATTGAATTCGATCAGCTTGGGGCCCTCCGATCCGATCATCAATCCTGCGAACAGCACGCCTTTGAACGGCGTGCCACGCTTGGCCATGGCGGCGATCGTCGGTCGGATGATTTCGGACATCGTGCGGTCGACCATGGCTGGCGTCATGACGGGGGCGGGCGAATAGGCACCCATCCCGCCCGTGTTGAGCCCCGTATCGCCATCGCCCACGCGCTTGTGGTCCTGAGCGGTGGCGAGTGCCACCACTTCGGCTCCATCCGACAGTGCAAAAAAGCTGGCTTCTTCGCCGTCGAGAAAGGCCTCGATGACGACCTCCGCCCCGGCCGCGCCGAACGCACCGTCGAAACAGGCGTCGATCGCGGCTTCCGCCTCTGCCGTCGTTTCGGGGATGATTACGCCTTTGCCGGCAGCGAGTCCGTCGGCCTTGACCACAACGCGACCGGTGACGCCAGCAAGATACGCTTTGGCAGCGGCTTTATCATGGAACCGCCCATAAGCGCCGGTGGGTATGCCGAAGTCTCGGCACAGGTCTTTGGTAAACCCTTTCGAGCCTTCGAGCCGGGCTGCCGCCTTGCTGGGGCCGAAATACCTGATGCCGGCGGCGCTTAGCGCATCGCCGAGCCCAGCAACCAACGGCCCTTCCGGACCAATCACGACGAAATCGATCTTTTGATCGCGGCAGTAGGCGATGACCGTCGGCTGGTCTCCGGTGTCGAGTGACACGCACTCAGCTAGTTCCGATATGCCGGCGTTACCAGGGGCGCAAACGAGGCGTGACAGCAGCGGGCTGCGCGAAAGTGCCCACGCGAGCGCGTGTTCGCGCCCGCCGGATCCGATGAGAAGTATGTTCATGGGGGCGATTTAAAGTGGTTGCGCCGGTGTGGGAAGCGCTTTTCCGCACGGCATGACGGTTTCGCCGCAAAGGACGGTAAAGGGCGTCAGGGTGGGCACGTCAGCCCGACGCGTGCCGTCAGCGCTTCCAGAGTCTCGGGCGACGGCGCGGATGTCTTCAACGTTTTGCCGGCCAGCACGTTGTAGCGGTCCAGTGCGCGCCTCACGCCCTGTCCCCATTTGCCGTCTTCGGCGCCCGCATGACAACCGATACGTGCCAATTGAGCCTGGATGGCACGAGTCAAGCTTGACGCATCCGCAGGCCCGTCCGGCGCGGGGGCATCCGGCTTGGAGTTGCCGGTTGCCGGCATCGCCGCCATCGTCGCAGACGTGCCTCCACTCTCTGGTCCCACTCGACTTATCGCGCCCCGCGCAATCAATTGTTCGCCCTGCGCCGCATCCGTCATGATGGCCGTCGCTTTGAGTTCGGCGGGGCTGAGCCAGTGCATGCCCTTCGGCGGTGCTGCGATGAGCAATCCCATGATGCCGTCGTCGATACCCATCTCGGTAAAATACTTACGGATTTTGACATAGGTCTCGTCTTTGGTCGCGGTCTGCACGGTCTTTTTGGCGCCTAGCGTCTCGGACACGACGCGGCGATCTATTTCGACGATCTTGCCGTCGCGATAGGCCCGCTTGACCTCATACTGCCGATAGACTTTCTGATACGTCTGAAACGACGTGATCTGGTGCACTCCGACCAGCGTCGACGCCCCCACAAACCTGTGCAGTCCGGCCGCAATCAGAAATCCGCACGACGACGCGCAGATTGCGCCGACGCTCTGCGGCTTTCCCAGGGCACGGCCATTGCTGGTGCGTTTGCGGCAAGCCACATCGTCGCGCGCGCACGACACGAGTTCCGTGCGAGTCACGACGACATCGAGTCCGAGCGCGCGGATCATGCGCCCCATCTCCATGGCATCGTTGACCGATCCGCCTCCAGAATCTACGAAAATCGGAAGTTTCCGCTTGCCGGTTTCCTTCAGGACGCTTTTTAACGTCTCAGCCGCTCCTGGCTCGATCTTACCATCGATCGCGATCCATTCGGGACACGCGGGTTCGCACGCCGTATCCGCCAGCCGCACCAGCTTGATCTTGGCCGGCTCCTCGGAGTCTTTTCCGGCCAAATAGGCCTGTCGCAGACCGAGAATGGCACCGCGATTGTCCGGCGACAGCACCAGCACGCGGCGGAAATCGCCGGCTGCGTCAGCAAAGCGCTTCAATTCGATATTGACGAAGGCCCGCAGCAGCACCGCAAACTCATAAGACGGGCGCAGGTCCAGGGCGCGCGTCACATCGCGCAAGGCCGGTTCGTAGTTCTTGCGCTGCATCTGGCTCATCGCCCGGTTGGCGTAGGCGAACGCCATCTTCGGGTCGATCTCGAGGGCCCGGTCAAAGTCGGCCATCGCCTGCGCATGCTTGGACTGATTCAAGTACGCCAAGCCACGATTGCCGTAGATCCGGGCGCGATCGGGCGACGACGAGTCGGACAGACTCAAGGCATGGGTAAGATCGGACACAGCCAGTTCGTTAGCGCCGAGCCCGATGCGAGCCCCGCCGCGCTCGGCGTAGGCTGCCGCATGATCGGGAGCGACGGCGATGACCTTGTCGAAGGCCTCGATGGCTTTTTTGAACTCGCGGCGCTTCAATTCGACAAGGCCGAGATCGAACTGGACCGCTACGGCGACAGGCAGCTTCGACGCCCGATCGGGACGTTTCGCGTTCGAACCCTTCGCGTCGCCCCCATCGCGTTCGTCAGTTGCATCTGATTTGCCCTGTGGCACAGCCGATTCCTGCGCCGAAAGCAGGGAAGGCACCGTCGTCGGTCCCATCAATGATGCCATCAGCATCAGCACCGTCAGCGCCTTCGCCCGAACTCTGGTTCGCACCATCACCACCTACGCCGTATGGTTCACCGCACAGGTTAGAATGTAGTATGCTGTTCGCTCGGTTTTCCAGTGCTCGTTTTGCACGGGGTGGTGCCGCGCACGACAAGCCGCTACACACGCCACGAAGTCGCTCCATCCAGCAGCGCCGAGAGTGCACCCGCCGATGCCCGCACCACTTCGCCAGACCACAACCACCGCGACCTCGGGAACGAACGTTGCCGAACTGACCGTTTCGGAATTGTCCAACGCTGTCAAAAAGACGCTGGAACAGACCTACGGGTATGTGCGCCTGCGTGGCGAAATCACGGGCTATCGGGGTCCGCACGGTTCGGGACACTGCTATTTTGGCCTGAAGGACGAGAAATCGAAAATCGAAGCGGTGATCTGGCGCGGCGTTTTCAGCGCTCTTCGGTTCAAGCCGCAAGAAGGCCTCGAAGTGATCGCCACTGGCAAGATCACCACCTTTCCGGGCTCGTCCAAATATCAGATCATGATCGAGGCGCTGGAGCCGGCGGGTGCGGGTGCGCTGATGGCGCTACTCGAAGAGCGCAAGCGCAAACTCGGCGAAGAAGGGCTGTTCGCCGAGGCCCGCAAACAATTGTTACCGCACTTTCCGCGGGTCATCGGCATCGTCACGTCGCCGACCGGTGCCGTCATTCGCGACATGATGCATGGCTTCAACGAACGTTTCCCAGCGCACGTGCTGCTGTGGCCCGTGCGCGTGCAGGGAGAGACCTGCGCTGCCGAAGTTGCACAAGCGATCCGGGGCTTCAATGCACTGCCGGCGAACGGCCCCATCCCGCGCCCCGATGTGATCATCGTCGCGCGCGGTGGCGGCAGCCTCGAAGACCTCTGGGGCTTCAACGAGGAAATCGTCGTACGCGCCGCAGCCGACAGCGCCATTCCGCTGATCTCGGCGGTCGGCCATGAAACCGACTGGACGCTGCTCGACCTTGCCGCGGATGCCCGCGCGCCGACGCCCACCAAAGCCGCCGAATGGGCGGTGCCGAAATACTCCGAACTGATCGATCAGACGGCAAAACTTTCCGACCGGCTCCGCGTCGGTCTGCGTCGCGGCCTGGAAACCCATCGTAGCGCCTTGCGCGCCGCGTCGCGCGGACTGCCGCGTGCCCAGGATCTCGTGGCCCTCCCGCGTCAGCGCTTCGATTCCATACACCAGCGGCTCGGCCGCGCCCTGAGTGCCAATACCGGAGCACATGCCCGTCGGCTGGCCAAGGTTGCGCCACGGCTTCAGGTCCGCCTGCTGCAACAACGTGTGGAGGCGTGCGACAAGCGGCTGCATCTTGCCTGGCATCGAGGCTCGAATGCCTTGGGTCGCATTTCGGGCACTCGCCGGACCCGCTTCGAACGCGTGTCGGGACGGCTCACGCCGCAGCTGGTTCTCAATCGGCTCGATCGCTGGCGTGCGTTGCTCGATGGGCGCGCCAATATGCTGGCAAGCCTCAGCTACCAGAGCGTTCTTCGTCGCGGTTTCGCGCTGGTGCGCGACGCCGAGGGTCGCGCCATCCGCCAGTCTTCCGCACTGTCGTCTGGGCAGTTGATCGACATCGAGTTTGCCGACGGCCGTATTGCCGCGCAAACGCTTGCCGGTTCGGCCGAAACTTCCGCTGCGCCACCCGCTGCGACCCGATCGTCTGCGCCGCGCGCGTCCGCGACTAAAAAGCCTTTGCCGGGCGGCGGCTCGCAAGGATCGCTTTTCTGATCGATCAAGGCTTGCTAGGAGCATACCGGTTACTGCCGGATGCCCGCACGTCGCAAGGTCAGCACTCATGAATCGCATCGAACGCTTTTTCGGCCTCAAGGGCGAGGCCCGCGTCCGTTACCTCGACGGCGAGTATCAGGTGATCGGCACCGGCGACTTCGTACGATGTGCGGTCACGGGCGATGCCATCGCGGTCGCCGACCTGCGTTACTGGAGTGTGGAGCGTCAGGAAGCCTACGCCAATCCCACAGCCGCTCTCAAAAGACACCACGACGTGCTCGCCGCCAAATCCTGATTTCGGACCGATTTGCGAGTGTCATTTTTGCGGCTCCCGCCGCGCCAAACCAAGACCCATCACATGCGTAAAATGTACGATTGGATGATGCGGATGGCGGCCGGGCGGAATGCGCCCTACGCGCTGGCGCTGGTGTCTTTCCTCGAAAGCTCGATGTTTCCGATCCCGCCCGACGTGATGCTGATGCCGATGGTGTTGGCACGACGCGAAAAGGCCTGGTGGTACGCTGGGATCGCGACGGTCGCCTCCGTCGTCGGCGGTGTCGCCGGCTACTGCATCGGCTACTTCCTGCTCGATGCCATCGGCAAACCGATCCTCGAGTTCTACGGGCTCGGCCCGAAACTGACACAGTTCAAGCAGTTGTTCCAAGACTACGGCGTCGAGATCCTGCTGATCAAAGGCATGACGCCCATCCCTTACAAGCTGCTGACCATCTCGGCCGGGTGGGCCGGCATGAACCTTGCCGCATTCGTCGGTGCCAGTATCGTTGCGCGCGCCGCCCGCTTCTTTCTGGTGGCTGGTCTGCTGTATTTCTTCGGTGAGCCTATCCGGGAGTTCGTGGAAAAGCGTCTGACGCTTGTAACAACAGCCTTCGTGGTCGCCCTCGTCGGCGGGTTCGTCGTATTGAAATATCTGGTCTGACGCCCGGCCGTCGGCGCACGGCTCAGACTGCAGTCCTGCTTTGAAGAGTGAGTTCGTCCGTTGCGTTTCACCTCGTCGTTCCCTGGATATCAGGATGCCTACCGGATCGGTGCCGTGACCCTTCTCGTCACCGTCGGCGTCATTCTTACCGCGCTGGCGTTCGAGTATGTCGGTGGCCACGAGCCCTGCGAGTTGTGCCTCAAGGAGCGCTACGCCTATTATTTCGCCATCCCCGTCCTGTTCCTGGGCCTGACGGCATTATCCTCGCGTTCCACGAATTGGGCAGCGGCGGCCTTTTGTCTGGTCGGTCTGGCCTTTTTGGCGAACGCTTTGCTCGGCGGCTATCACGCCGGTGCCGAATGGGGCTATTGGCCGGGCCCTTCGACCTGTTCCGGTGGCTTGCGACCGCTCGATTCGCCAGCCGATCTGCTCAAAGGTCTGAAAACAGCCCGTGTCATTCGCTGCGATCAGGCAAGCTGGCGGTTTCTGGGGCTGTCTTTTGCAGGTTGGAACGTCGTCGTATCAATCGGGCTGTTGATAACTTCTTTTTTAGCGGCCCGCGAAGCGATGCGTACACGAACATTCGACTGACTGAATTTTACATTAGATATTAACGTCTTGGTAATCATTTCAGGCATCGCCACAAGCGAATTGCGCCCGGCATCGTTGATGCCGTTCAGCCACGGCTCACGATAATATCATCGATGGAGCAAAATACCGTCCCAAAGATGCCCCAAAGCAACAGCATTGTCCCCTTGTTCACGGAACACACCGCGAACCGGTCGACGAAGAGAGGTGCTGCGTAGTGTTTGAGTTCTCTCGTCCGACAGCAGCGGAAGTCAGTTTTCGATCCCAGGCAGCCGAGCGTGTGTTGCGTCAGTACGAAGCGTCGGGATCGAAAACCAGTGCGCGTAAGTTAAGTGCGAGTGAGTTGCGTATCCAGTTGCGTCCTGTCGGCGAGCGTAGCGTCAGCGTCAAATTCAGTAGCGTCAGCGTAACAGAGTCCGGTTCAATTCCCATTGGATCGTTGTTGGTTTCAAATCGTTCACGTCAGTTTGCGTCGGCAGAGTTTGCGTCACGTGATTATGATCTGAAGCGCGTTCTATCTTCCATGACGACGAAGTCGAAGCGAGCCGCATCTCTCATTGTGTTTCAGCGTATGCGCGAGCGGTTCGTCCGCCTTTCTCCGATAGTGTGTCGCGATCCGTGATCGTGGGTCGTCCATCTTAAAGTATTCCAGTGCGTTTGTTGCGTCGCGTCATCAATAGTTTGCGTCGTGCAGGTTTTGCTCAACGACCGGGCTCTGTTGGTATGTGGGCGTCCGAGTAAGTAGCGTTCAATGCGTATTTTCGGGATGTGTGCGTTGTTGGTTCCCGGCCGAGCATCATCAGAAAGACAAGCCATGTTCCGAGTTGCGTCTGCGTCGTCAGTAAATGCGTCCTCAGTATCTGCGTCTTCGGTGCCGTTGCGTTTGCGTCCGTCGGTGCATCCGACCAGTTCAGTTCCGGTGCGTAGTCAATCTCGCGTCATCCCGTTCCCAGTTGCGTCGCAGTCCGATGATCAGTGGCAATCGCTTGGGCAAGCAGCGTCCGATGTTTTGCGTAACCTGCGCCCGCGTGTCGCCAGCCATGAAGTCACAAGTCATGAAACTGAAAAGTAACGTGCGTAGCGTTTGCGTAGAAATGAAGTAAATGCGTTCGTAAAAACTACAAAAATGTGCGCGTAAAAAATGTGAGTTCAAACAGAGGTTCGTGCGTGCGCATTGCGCAAAGCCGAAACCCGATTCCGAGGATTGGACGCGGAATCTTCCGCGTCCCACGTCAAGGCAGGTGCGTTGAGTGTCGACCACGCGTCGTCTCCAAAGTGTTACATATCAAAGTCTCGCGTAGTGACACAGGAGCACTCGATGTACCTGCCGCTTCCTCCGCTCGGAACAGTTTTGCAAGTCCACAGCACAAACCCAAACAGGCAGGCAATCATGACCCCCAACAACGTCAATCCGGTGCAGTGGCAGCAGTCGGTCGGCTACGCGCGCTCCGTGTGCGCACGCGTCTTCCGCGACGGCGGCAAGCCCGGTGATGCCTTGGCAGCTTTCGGCCTCGACGCTTCGGTAGCGCCTGCCGACTGGTCGATCGTCGTCGATCGGATCGCGACCCAGATCTCGAAGTCGCCGGTTCGCAAGGCCGCCTGATAGAGGGCAGCCCTCGCTTCAGGCCGGCTGTCCCACGACGCCTCGCGCGCCGAGATCGCCGATCTCGGTCTCTGAGAAGCCAAACTCCTTAAGCACCGCGACGCTGTCAGCACCGACTGCCCGCGCCGCATCTCCGGCAACAGGTTGTGTCCGGCTGAACCTTGGTGCCGGTCGGGGTGCGGTGACCCCATCAACGGTCTGCAACGTCGCCCGTCGTTGCATATGCGGATCATGCGTGACCTCGTCGAGCGCCAAGACTGGTGTCACGCAGGCGTCCATGCCTTCGAAGGTCGCGACCCAAGCGTCACGCGACCTCGCCTTTATGATCGATGTGAATATCGCGCGGAGTTCCGGCCAGCGCTTGCGGTCGTGCTGCTTGGGCAAATCGGCGTCGGCCAGCCCGAGCCCTTTCAGCAATTCTTTATAGAATCGCGCCTCGATGGCACCGAGTGCCAACCACTTGGCGTCAGCCGTTTCGTAAACGTCATACCAGGGCGCGCCCGTATCCAGCACATTGACGCCGCGCTCGTCCTGCCATTGCCCTGCCGAGCGAAAGCCGTACATCATCGCCATCAGATACGCTGCGCCGTCGACCATGGCGGCGTCGACGACCTGCCCCGTGCCCGAACGCGTTGCTTCAAGTAGCGCGGCGACCACACCGAACGCCAGAAACATGCCACCGCCACCGAAGTCGCCGACCAGATTGAGCGGTGGCACCGGTGCTTCGCCCTTGCGCCCGATTGCGTGAAGTGCGCCGGCCAGCGAAATATAATTGATGTCGTGACCTGCGCGATCCGCCATCGGACCTTCCTGGCCAAAGCCGGTCATGCGTCCGATAACCAATTTCGGATTGATCGCCGACAGAATGTCCGGCCCGAGCCCCAGCCGCTCGATCACTCCCGGCCTGAAACCCTCGATCAGCGCGTCCGCTTTCGAGACGAGCCGCTTTACGACGTCGATACCTTCTGCACTCTTGAGATCGACCGCGATCGATTTGCGCCCGCGGCCGAGCACATCGAACTTGGGTGTCCGTCCCGGCAGCCCCAGATCGGCAGCGTCGCGACGATCCACGCGCACGACCGTCGCGCCCATGTCCGACAGCAGCATGCCGGCGAACGGCGCAGGCCCAATACCCGCCAACTCGATCACCACAAATCCTTTGAGCGGTCCCATGCTGGTCTCCCCTATCAGATGCATTCAGCGCAAGCTTAATGACTGATCCGATTTTGATCGGCCATTGTCGACAGTCCGAAGTAACAGACTTTTGTTCGGCATTGAATCAATTCGGCTAAGGGCTTCTCAAGATCGCCGTGGTTGCTTGGCGGTTGAAGTCGGAACCCGAAAACAGATCAATGGCAATTCAATTCCCGACCGTATCAGCCGCCAGCGCAGCGTTCCGTACGCGACTGCGGCCGCGTGCGCTGTTTACGTCGCAATTGCCCGCTGCAGCGGAAGACTTGCGCGATATCGACTGGACCTTGCGCGAAACCGAGATCCGCTATCGCGACCTTCTAGACAACCAGGAAGACGTCATACTTCGCTGCGACAGCGAGGGTCGCATCACCTTCGTCAATGCGGCCGTGAGCACCACGTTCGCGATCGCACCTGCCTCTGTCATCGGCACACGTTTTCTGCCTTCCGTGCTAACCGGCGAGCGCCCACCCGCGCTGACGCCCCATTCCATTCAACGCCGGCAACGCTTCACTCTCCAGTTGCATACCGTCAGTGGGCCGCGCTGGTTCGACTTCGAGGAACATATCGTTGCAACCGGCGACAGGGTCACTTTCGAAACCCAACTCGTCGGTCGCGACATCACCGAGCAACGTCGGCAAGAAAACGATCTGGCCGAAGCGCGAGACCAAGCTGAAAGTGCGAACCGGGCAAAGTCGCGCTTTCTCGCCGCCATGAGCCACGAAATCCGCACACCGATGAACGGCATTCTCGGCATGGGCTCGCTGTTGAAGGAAACCGATCTTTCGGCGGATCAACGCACCTACGTCCAGGCCATCGACCGATCTGCTCGCACTTTGCTCGCGTTGATCGACGAGATCCTGGATTTTTCAAAGATCGAGGCGGGCAAACTCGAATTGGAGGCGCGCACCTTCAATCTAGAGGATTGCGTCCAGTCCGTCGTCGAACTGCTGGCACCGAAGGCGACGGAAAAAGGCATCGAGCTTGCCTGGGCCATCGATCCATCGTTACCCGAGATGGTGATCGGCGACGAGATTCGCGTCCGGCAGATCGTCACAAATCTGATCGGCAACGCGGTCAAGTTCACGGATACCGGCGGCGTCCTGGTCACGGTGGGTTTGCAGGACTTCACGCGGACATACGTGACGTCCGCCGCTTTGATTCCCTCGCCACTGCGGCTCGCGATCTCGGTTGAAGATACCGGCATCGGCATAGGGCCGGAAAACTTTCCGACGTTATTTTCAGAGTTCGAGCAAGGTGACCCTGCAATCCACCGCCAGCACGGCGGCACGGGGTTGGGTCTCGCCATTTCGCGACGGCTCGCTCGCGCCATGGGCGGCGATATCGTCGTCAAGTCGAGGCAAGGCCACGGGTCGCGCTTTACGGCCGAACTCGCGCTCCAACGCGTGAAGACATCGCTCGCACACCGTTTGCCTGGCGTCTCGTTCGAGGCACCGCATGTCCTGCTTGCAGGACTTGCCCCGATGGCTGCTGCGGCCATGCGGTTGACGTTCGAAGGTGCGCACGTGCCTGTGGAGGTCATCGATCTGGACCGTGCCGCCAACGCGTTGGTCGCCGCCGCCCAGATCGGCAGTCCGTTTACGGTACTCATCATCGACGGCTCCGTGGTGCCGGATGCTGCCCGCGATCTGCTTGCTCTTGCAAGAAAGGTCAACGACGAGACGCAGGTTCGCGGCATCGTAACCTTCGATGCCAATCAGCGCGCGGCCTATGAACGTTTCAAAACTTTGGGATATACGGGTTACTTGCTGCGCCCGGTGCGTCCGAGTTCGCTGTTGTCACAGGTACTGGGGATCGCCGGCGAGGCATCACGCCATCGCGATCTGGTTGCACTTCCAGATCGGCTGTCCGACGAACATACCGGTCCCGCCCGCCGCCGACTCGTCGTCCTGCTTGCCGAAGACAACGACATCAATGCTCTGGTGGCCCTCCGGATGCTCGAGCGCAGCGATTGCAGCGTCACTCACGTCACTACCGGACGCGACGCGGTAGCCGCCGTACTAGAACCTGCCAGCGGAAAGATGTTCGATCTTGTGTTGATGGATATGCACATGCCCATCATGGACGGCATCGAGGCGACCCGCGTCATCCGCGATCACTTCGACTCCATGCCGGATGTAGTACAGCGCCCGACAATCGTCGCTTTAACTGCAAACGCTTTTGCCGAAGACCGGCAACGCTGTCTGGACGCCGGTATGGACGACTATCTCGCCAAACCGTTCGAGCGCGCCGATTTCGACGCGCTTCTGGAAAGCTTGCGGCACCGTCAATCGACCAGCGCTTGATAGGTCAGCACGCGCAGTTCCCGACGAATCGGATACGTCGACGATGGGATCAGCTGCGTCATCATGACAACGGCGAGATCCTCTTTGGGATCGATCCAGAAAGCCGTACTCGCCATTCCGCCCCAGGCATATTCCCCCGCCGATCCAGCAATCTGAGCTTTCGCCGGATCGAGGGTCACGGAGAAACCGAGACCGAAGCCGATGCCGTGGAAATTCGATTCCCCGAAGCGCGGCTGGCCCATGGCCGCCATGTCGCCGTCAAGATGGTTCAGCGTCATCAGTTCGACCGTCTTGCGGCCCAGCAAACGCACGTCGCCGAGCGCCCCGCGCCCCAGTAACATTTGACAAAACCGCATGTAATCGCGCGCGGTCGAAACCAACCCACCACCTCCAGATGGTGCCATCGGCGCTTTGAGGTACCGGCTCTTCGCCGGCGCATCCTGCAGCGCGGGCCGGCCATCGGCACCGCGGATGTAACATGCCGCAAAACGCCCGACTTTGTCGGCGGGGACATGGAAATCCGTATCGACCATGCCAAGAGGCTTGATGATCCGCTCACGCAAAAACTGATCGAAGGGCAGACCCGAGATTACCGCCACCAGATGGCCGAGAATGTCGGTCGAAACCGAGTAATTCCATTCTGCGCCGGGCTGCGCGATCAGCGGCACCTTTGCGACCTTATCGGCGAACTCGGCCAGCGTCATTTCGGTACCCGGCAACTCGAGCTTCTGCGCCCGGTACATCGCATCGACAGGGTTCGCCTGCATGAAGCCATAAGTCAGACCGGAGGTATGTGTCAGCAGATCGCGGAAGGTGATGTCGCGCTGTGCCGGCTCGCTCTGCACCGCACCGAAGCCACCGCCTGCGAACACCCGCTGGTTTGCGAATGCCGGCACGAAGCGAGAAATCGGATCGTCCAGCTGAAATGCGCCCTCCTCATACAGCATCATGATCGCGACCGACGTCATCGCCTTCGTCATCGAATAGATGCGGTAAATCGTGTCATCGGTCGCCGCCGTGCCGCGTTCGATATCTCGCTTGCCTTCGCAATGATGAAACGCCGTGCGTCCCTTGCGATTGATCATCACTTCGACGCCCGCAAGTCGACCGCCGTCGATCTGTTCGCGCATCCACCGCTCGATGCGTTGCAGGCGTGCAGTCGAAAAGCCGACGTCCTGCGGCTTCGCCATCGTCATCTCGGTCATCGCTCATCCTTTGCGTGCGTTAGGCTTTGCGTAATCTGCCCATCTCAAGGGCTGCAGCGCAAGCGTCGCGTCTTTTTCGATGCGGTGGATCAGGCGGGGTATTTAATAATCTATTCTGGCGATCGCCCTCAGTTCGTCCGGCGTCGTGGTGTCAAGTCCAAAGAATTCGAGGTAGGCCGGGATCTGCTCGAACAACATATCGGTGCCGATCTGATAGGCGCAGCCGCGCGCGCGTGCAGCCGCAAGCAGTGGCGTGATCTCGGTTTTCATCACCACCTCGCCCACGAACGTGGAGGGCGCGATCCGCGTCACGTCGAACGGCAGCGGATCGCCTTCCACCATTCCCAGGGGCGTTGCATTGACGACGATGTCGAATCCTGCCGGATCGTTGGACCCGGTACGCACACTCAGCGAGGGATAGTTAGATCGCAGTCGTTCGGCGAGCGCATGCATCATGGGCACATGCGCATCGTAAATCGCAAGCTCGCCGACGCCGGCTTTACCAAGTGACGCGGCTATCGCGGAACCCACCCCGCCACATCCCGACACCAGCACCTTGGCACCTAAGAGGGTGCGGCCTTTCCTCGATACGCCGCGCACGAACCCCTCGCCATCGAACATATCGCCGACGAGTTCACCGCCGCTACCGAGTTTGACGGCATTACACGCACCCGCCACCTTGACCGTCGTGGAGGCGACATCGAGCAGCCCGACGGTCGTCACCT
>JANYHG010000074.1 GCA_025359165.1 Hyphomicrobiaceae bacterium | reverse complement strand
AGCCGAAGTCCATCTTCGACGGGTCACTTTCCGGCAGGTTCTCGGCATCCAGGCCTGCGCGCGCGACCGACGACTTCAGGTAGTTGCCGTGCACACCCGTGAACAGGCTGGTGTAGATGATGCCGTCGGCAGAGCTGGCGACAATGTCTTCCTTGTAGCCGTCGACGGCATTGGCCTCGGTCGAGGCGATGAACATCGAGCCGGCATAGGCGAAGTCTGCGCCGAGCGCTTCAGCTGCCAGCACGCCCCGCCCCGTTGCGATCGATCCCGACAGTGCCAACGGCCCGTTGAAGAACTGGCGGATTTCCGAGATCAGGGCGAACGGCGACAGTTTGCCCGCGTGGCCACCGGCACCCGCGCACACTGCGACCAGTCCGCCGGCACCCTTCTCAAGTGCCTTCTCCGAGAACTTCACGTTGATGACATCATGCAACACCAGCGTACCGGCCTCGCGGAATGCCTTGTAAACATCCTCGCGCGCGCCGAGCGACGTAATCGCCAACGGCACTTTGTGCTTGATGCAGACTTCCACGTCGTGATCGAGGCGGTCGTTGGATTTGTGCACGATCTGGTTGACAGCGAACGGCGCGGACGGACGCTCCGGGTGCGCTTTGTCATGGGCGGCCAGCTCCTCCTTGATGCGATGCAGCCACTCGTCGAGCATCGTCGAGGGACGCGCATTCAGCGCCGGGAATGAACCGACGATGCCTGCCTTGCACTGGGCAATGACGAGTTCCGGCCCAGAGACGATGAACTGCGGTGCACCGATCAACGGAATGCGCATCTTGGCCCGCAGTTGAGTTGCAGTCATAGGCAAGGCTTGGGCTGTCATCGGGTGGGTCTCGTTGGTGCGGAAAACTACGCCAGTATGCGGCACCCTTGGTCGGCGGCACAAGCCCTGGTTCAGCCCTGGTTCGGACAGCCCTCATGCGGATTGGCCCTGGTTCGGTACGGTTGTCTGCCATAGCGCTCCGCCGTACTGCGGCCTTCGCCTGCCGCCGCTGGTCTCAATGCAACTGTCGTACAGCTGTCGCGTTGTCACGCCACATACTCTCCGCCGGCGCTTCAACAGCGGGTTTCCGATGCAGTCACCGACATTGCCTCTACTGCTGAAACATGTCCCGAGGATCGCGATCGCCGGACCCGG
Source organism: Hyphomicrobiaceae bacterium (assembly GCA_025359165.1). Classification (GTDB taxonomy): domain Bacteria; phylum Pseudomonadota; class Alphaproteobacteria; order Rhizobiales; family Hyphomicrobiaceae; genus JABFRJ01. The sequence goes on along the minus strand of JANYHG010000074.1, from coordinate 4,911 downwards.
CGACTGTCGGCAGGCTCTTGGCGTCGATTTTCCCGTCGATCTTCCCGTCGTCGTCATCAACCTCGATCACCGTCCCGACAGAATGGCTGCCGCGTCGGGACGGCTGGCGTCCGTCGGGATCGACAAGCTGATACGTGCGCCAGCGGTCAACGGTGCCGCTCTTGCTCCCGATGTCGTGGGGCGCGTGCTGGGTTCGCAGGCATTCGCTATGGACAGAGCGCCGGACAGCCACCTGACGTTGACGCTGCCAGCGCTCGGCTGCTTTCTTTCGCATCTGGCGGTGTGGCGGTGGGCGATCGAACACGATCTATCGCGGGTGCTGGTGCTGGAAGACGACGCCGTGCCGGAGATCGATTTCGATGCCGTTAAATTGCGGGCAGCGATCCGTCATATCGACGGCGGTTCCGATCTGGTCTTTCTCGGCTGCCGCATCATGGATGGGTTGGCTGACAGACCTGATGATGGCGGCGTCGCGCGGGTCTATTATTTCAACGGCACGTTCGCGTATCTCATCACGCGCGCTGCGTGCCATAGCCTGGCCGCGCATTTGACGCCGCCGCGCTGGCATATCGACCACCAGATCAGCAAGGTACTGTTCGAGCATCGTCGCGAATTTCGCGCCGTGCAGACGGTGCCGAACCTTTTTTATGCCGACTGGTCACTCGTCAGCGATTGTTACGTGCCGCTGACCGACGCTCGACCCGCCGACCGGGAGCTTGGTGATCTCCTCCGATCGCGGCGGCGTGTGCTGCTCGACGAGGGCCGGCCCCTGCTGCCCCCGTTCGAACCGAGCCAGCCAAGTCACCCGCCCTTGATCCACACATGATTGTCGTGGAACGGCGCGCCGCCGTAGGGCGCGCCCTGCACGGCGCTGGTGAGGGTGTTGATGCCTTCGCCGCCGTCGAACTGGTCGTTGGGCGCGATACCCTCGACGATCACGACGCCGCGCTGCACCCCCTGATAACTCTCGGCCCACAGACCGATTTCGCCGCGCTCATTACCCATGCGGATTTTCTGATCGTTGACAATACCTAACGCAGTCATGTCGTCGGGGTGAATTTTCGCGCGCGGTTTGCCTTCGAGCTTTCGGCTGCCCGGTGTCTCGTTGAACGACGAGTTGAGATACCCACGCGATGGGCTGGTCGCCATGCGGAACGGGTGCTCCGCATCCACCTTTTCGTTGACGTCCCAATGGTCTGGTAGCGCAGGCATTGATTTGCCCAGCCCCAGGTCCATGCGCCGCGACGACGGCACGTTATCCCAGTCAGGCCGGAATTTGAACTTGCCATCGGCGTAACCGAACCCCTTCACATAGTGGGCCGTCTCAAAATCCGGCTGGCAATCAATCCACTTCGTTTGTTCGAGTGCTTCGAGTGTTCCCCAGCCAGAGTTTTGCAGCGTCCAGTCGATCAGTGCGCGCTCGCTCATCTCGAAACCCGGATGCGTGGCACCGACGCGCCGCGCCAGCGCATTGTTTACGGCGTGGTTCGACCAGCATTCGCCGGGGGCTTCGACAAGCTTTGGGCCAAGCAGAATGTGCTGATGGCCGCCGCCCTGGTAGATGTCGTCGTGTTCGGTGAACATGGTGGCGGGCAACACGATGTCGGCAAGTTCGGCCGTTGCGGTCATGAACTGCTCGTGCACGCACACGAACAGATCCTCGCGTGCGAACCCCGCCTTCACCTTGCGTTGCTCGGGCGCCACCTGAATAGGATTGGTGTTCTGCAAAATCATCGCGGTGACGGGCGGACCAGAGCCGATGTCGTGCGGGTTGTTGGTCAGCACGTCGCCGATCCGGCTCATGTCGAACGTTCGCGTCTTCGCATCGATGCGGTCGCCCGCCTCGATCATGCTCTTGTTCCAGTGGAAGATCGCGCCGTTGTTGTGGAAGGCCCCGCCGCCTTCGTTGAGCCACGCCCCCGTCACCGACGCGATGCAGGCGGCTGCGTGCATATTCGCAGTACCGTTGCGCTGACGCGAGAAACCATAGCCCAGCCTGAAATAAGTACGCGGCGTAGTACCGACGAGTTTGGCGAAAGCTTCGATCTCGGCAACCGTCAGACCGGTGATCTCCGACGCCCATTGCGGTGTTCTGGTTTGCAGATGCGCTTCGAGGTCCCGGGGGCAGTCGGTGTACTTATCCAGATAGGGCCAGTTGGCGTAACCGTCACGGAACAATACGTGCATGACCGCGCAGGCGAGCGCGCCGTCCGTGCCCGGCTTCAGGCACAACGCCAGGTCGGCCTGCGCCATGGTGCCGTTCTGGTAGATGTCGATAGCGACGATCTTGGCCCCGCGTTGCTTGCGCGCCTTGACCGCGTGCGTCATCACGTTGACCTGCGTGTTGACCGGGTTCGTGCCCCAGATCACCACGCAATCCGACAGTGCCATTTCGCGTGGATCGGGACCGGCAAGCTTGCCGGTGCCGGCGATGTAGCCGGTCCACGCCAGCGTCGTGCAGATGGTCGAGTACTGCTGCGAATAGCCCTTGACGTTGCGCAGGCGATTGATGCCGTCGCGCTGCACCAACCCCATGGTCCCGGCATAATAATACGGCCAGACGGCTTCGGCACCATGCTGGCGTTCGGCCTTCAGAAACGCTTCGGCGGTAATGTCGAGCGCGTCGTCCCAAGTGATACGTTCGAATCGCTTCGAGCCCTTCGGTCCGACCCGTCGCAGGGGGTGCATCAGTCTGTCGGGATGGTGGGCGCGCTCGGCATAACGCGCTACCTTCGCGCAAATGACGCCGTCCGTGTAGGTGTTCGCCTTTGCGCCATGTACGCGGCCGATACGATTGCCACCCGGCAATTCCACTTCGAGCGCGCACGTCGACGGACAGTCGTGCGGGCAGACGGTGAAGCCACGTGTGGTCAGTTGCTGCATCGGTCGAGTGTCCTGAAATGCCATTGCGTCCGAGGTAGCCGAGTTCGCCTGCGGGGCAAATCCGGCGACGTTCATACCACCAGTCCTAGGCCGGCACCGGACTTGCCAACCGCGCCACGGGGCGCTCCTTGATCGGCCAATTCACCAACGCGGCCAATACTCCGAGCGCGATCGAGATCCACCACATCGCGCTGTACGACCGCGTCACGTCGAAGACGCGGCCACCGATCCAGACGCCGAGAAACGCCCCCACTTGATGCGACAGGAACACCAACCCGAACAGCATCGACATCCATGTCGTGCCGAAAAACGTCGCGACCAGCCCACTCGTCAACGGGATCGTCGCCAGCCACAGCAACCCGAGCGCACCGCACAAGCTGATCAGCGTCACCGGTGTCATCGGCAGATACAGAAAGCCCAGGAACAGTATCGCCCGGCCGAGATAGATGAGGCTCAGGCCGCGCCGCTTTTCCAGGTAGCGGCCCGATTGACCCGCCACATACGTGCCGGCAATGTTGGCGATGCCGATGACCGATAACGCCGTCGGGCCGACCCATGCCGGCAGCCCCTGATCGCGCGCGAACGCCGGCAGATGCACCATGATGAAAGCGACGTGGAAGCCGCAGACGAAGAAACCCAGCGTCAGCAGCAGAAAGCTCGGATGGCGCAACGCCTCCGACAGCGCCTCGCCCATCGTCTGATCGCGCACCGGACCGGCGGCGGCCACGGGCCTGTCCACGATTGGCCAGGCCAGCGGAATGATCAGCGCGGTAATCGCCATCAGCCACAACAAGCTCGTTTGCCAGCCGACGCTCTCGATCAGCAGATGCATCGCCGGCAGCGCGACGAACCCGCCGATCCCGGCTGCCATGCCCATCGAGGCGATCGCGCTCATGCGCTTCTCGGGCGGCGCCAGTCGGCCAATCGTGCCGACGAGAGAGGTGAACCCGGTTCCCGACACACCGATCCCCATCAGCACGCCACTGAAGATGAGCGACGTTCCCGTCGTCGCAGCGTACATGAACCACAATCCGCAGATTGTCGTGAGCAGACACACGGCGACGATGCGCCCGGCCCCGAACTTGTCGATGAGGGCCCCGGTCACAGGCGCGAAAAGCCCCATCATCAATTGCGAGAACGCCATGGCCAGACCAAAGGTCTCGCGTCCGACGCCGAGCGCATTCGTCACCGGCGGGAGGTAGAGACCCATCGATTGCGCCCGTCCCATGGAGATGCCGACGATGACCCACACGATCGTCATCAGGAGCCAGAACGGCAAGGCAGTCCGCACCGCTGCTTCTTTCATGAGGTACCCGCGATTTCTTGAGCGAAATGATACAGCGCCAGCTTACGCTGATATAAATCTCGTGACCAGAAGCACAGTGAGATCACAGCGAGACCAGCATGCGCGACCCCTCCGTCAAATCCGTCATCGGCGTCATCAGCGGGACATCGATGGATGGCATCGACGTCGCGCGCATCGAAACCGACGGGCAGTCGTTCGTGCGGCATCGCGGCGGCCTGATGGTGCCTTACCCTTCACACCTTCGCCAGCGATTGCAGGCGTTTCTCGCCGATCCGGCGCGGGCGGAACGCGAGCCGCTCACGGATCTCGAGACCGCTGTCACTGCAGCATTTGGCGATGCGATCGCGGCGTACATGCACGAGGCGAAGCTGACGACCGCCGACGTCGATCTTCTGGGTCTGCACGGCCAGACGGTCTACCATCGGCCCGAACGCCGCTTCACCCGTCAGCTTGGGAACGGCGAACTGCTGATGCAGCGCTTCGGCATCTCCGTGGTCGATCAATTCCGGCTGGCCGACGTTGCGGCCGGTGGACAGGGTGCGCCCTTCGCGCCGCTCTATCACGCGGCGCTCGCCGCCAGGTTGCCGCAACCGCTGATGGTGCTCAATCTCGGCGGCGTCGGTAACGTCACCTATATCGACGGTGACACAGTTCTGGCCTTCGACACGGGGCCGGCGTCCGCGCTCATCGACGATTTTCTGCGCCGTCGGCGCGGCGTCTCC
>JANYHG010000219.1 GCA_025359165.1 Hyphomicrobiaceae bacterium | reverse complement strand
CTTTGCGAGTGCAGCGCGAAGTATGGACTGGTCGCCAATATGATTCGCCAGCAGCAAGATCAGTTTGGCATTGGTTGAACGACTCTGGTCGGGCGTCAGATCATTATGGAGTGCGATCAAGGCCTCGTAGAAGTCGTCGGGCGCCGGAAGATTGGGTTCGGTATTCAGCGTCGTGGTCATGAGGGCGGTCCTGACTTGCCGAGGGCGCGATCGAGGGCTGCGGCAATGGACGCGATATCGAACCCGCGCCAGCGCGCGGCGACGTGCTGGTCCGGCCGAAGCAGATAAACCGTGCCGGGCCGTGCGTCATACCGCTGTGCGAGATGGCCGGCAAAATCGTGCAGAATTTGGCAGCCGGGGAGGGGCACGGTGGTGGCGATCAGCAGTGTCTTTGCTGATGTCGCGAATTTTGCGAGTTCTACCTGGGAAGGCCAGGATGACGCGTTCTTTCCGTGTGCGTCGCCGAAAATGACGAGCGTAAATAGGCTTCCGCACTGGTTCAAAAACCAGGCGTCCGTACCATCGATTCGCACGGGTGCGTCGGCGGCGGCTGCGCCGGGGACCATGGCACCCTCGAATGCATCGGTATCGGGGGTGTTCAGCGGCGACGCGCGATAAACCGTCGGCACCGACAAGCGGCCGCTGTTGACGAGGCGCCGCGCGAACGTGCAATCGCGGGCAAGCTCCAGCGTCGCGTCGCGGAAGGCGCGGCTGGCATCCGACTTGGGGGTGATGAAATCGGTGCTGCGGGTCGAATTCAAAATATTCTCGTCGGCTGCGCAGACGCGCTCGCTGTCATAGCTGTCGAGCAATGCATCGGGTGCGGTGCCCTCCATCACCATGCGGAGTTTCCACGCGAGATTATCTGCATCCTGAACGCCACTGTTGGCGCCGCGTGCACCGAACGGGGAGACGCCGTGCGCGCTGTCGCCCGCGAACAGTACGCGACCATGCCGGAACTTCTCCATCCGTTGGCAGCCGAATGTATAGACGCTGACCCACTCCAGTTCGAATTTTGCGTCGATTCCGAGCAGCGCCTGCACGCGCGGGATGACGCGTTCGGGCTGTTTTTCGAGTTCCGGGTCGGCATCCCAACCGAGCTGAAAATCGATGCGCCAGACGTTGTCGGGCTGCTGATGCAGCAACACCGATTGCTTGGGATGGAACGGTGGATCGAACCAGAACCAGCGCTCGGCGGGAAAGGCCGCGTTCATGCGCACGTCGGCGATGAGAAAGCGATCGCGAAAGGTCTGCCCTTTGCTTTCCAGTTGCATCGAGCGCCGCACCGCGCTGCGACCGCCGTCTGCAGCGATCAGCCAGTCGCAATCGAGGCAATAGGTGCCTTCAGGTGTTTCGATGTCGAGCCGTACGCGGTCGCTGCCATTCTGGACGTCGGCTATCTTGTTCTTCCAGCGGATTTCCAGATTGGACAACTCTCTGGCGCGGTCGAGCAGATAACCCTCGACGTAGTACTGCTGCAGATTGATGAACGCCGGTCGCCGGTGGCCGCGTTCCGGCAATAAATCAAAGCTGTAAAGCAGTTCGTCGCGCAGAAACACCTTGCCGGTGTTCCACGTAACGCCCTTGTCGACCATGCGCTGTCCGACGCCGAGCCGATCGGCAATTTCAAGCGTGCGTTTGGCAAAGCAGATCGCCCGCGAGCCGGTCGAGAGCCGGTCGTCGTCGTCGAGAAGCAGCACAGGCACGCCCGATTGCGCGAGATCGATCGCGGCTGCCAGCCCCACCGGTCCCGCGCCGGCGACGACGACAGGATGACGCACCGGCTGCGCCGTCGACTGATCCGGCGAGCGCGTGTAGTCGAACTGAAGTTTCTGGTAGTCGGTCGCGCCTGCGGTCATCGCTGCCTCGGTCTCTGCCCGACGCTCCGGCAGGCAGCCGAAGTGTGCAACGGACCCAACGTGCGTTGCAAGCCGATCGGACGAGGGTTAAGGCATGGCGGTCGCAAATAATTAAGATGAACCGATATGCCGAAGTCAGCCAAGTCAAAGACGACCCGATCGAAAACGGTCAAGCCGAAAACGGCTACGGCAAAGCCCGTGCGCGGGGCAGCACCCCTCGTGTCGACCGGATTCTGGCTCATGAAGTCGGAGCCGGATGTATTTTCCTGGGAGATGCTGGTCGATCGGGGCGCGAAGGGGGAGCCGTGGACGGGGGTGCGGAATTATCTCGCGCGCAACCATATGCGCGCCATGAAGGTCGGCGATCTCGGGTTCTTCTATCATTCCAACATCGGCAAGGAGATCGTCGGCATTTTAAAGGTGAGCAAGACAGCCTATCCCGAACCCGGTGACGAGACGGGCAAGTGGGACTGCGTCGAGGTGATCGCGGTCGAACAGTTGCCCAAACCGGTGGGGCTCGCCGATGTCAAAGCCGACGCCAAGCTCGCCCAGATGGCACTGGTCACGTCGATGCGTTTGTCCGTGCAGGCAGTCACGTTGGCCGAATGGGAGTACGTTTTGAAACTCGGCGGTCTCGATCCCAAGAAGCTCAAGCGCCGAACCGCAGAAAAGTCGAAAGCGTGACAGACCCCTCAGGCCTCAGAGACTTCATCGAACGCACGACCGATCGCGTGGCACCGCCGCTGGTGCCGGAACTGTCGTTGCACCTCGCGCATCATTCACACGATATTTTTCAGGACGCGCATACCTTCATGAGTGGGGGCCTCGGCGCGCGCCC
>JANYHG010000209.1 GCA_025359165.1 Hyphomicrobiaceae bacterium | reverse complement strand
TCCACCTGCACCTTGGGTGCACGTAGCCGACCGGCGTCGGGCGGTAGCCCGCCCCGGCGGAGCACGAACCGGGCCACGTCCACCTGCACCTTGGGTGCACGTAGCCAACGGCGTCGGGCGGTAGCCCGCCCCGGCCGGAGCGCGAACCGGGCCACGTCCACCTGCACCTTGGGTGCACGTAGCCAACGGCGTCGGGCGGTAGCCCGCCCCGGCCGGAGCGCGACTAGCGCGTGAGGCCAGATCATGCAAAAAGTTCAACCATGCGAACTCCGGCGTCGTCCAAGCTGAATACTGCGCGGCTCGCGCTGCTGACGCTCGTCGCGTTGGTGCTGCTGGCGGGAGTGTGGGGTTGGCGCGACGTCCCCGGCGATGCGCTTGCAGCGTGGTTGGGGCAGCGACCGCTCGCTCACGTCCACAGCTGGCACTATCAGCTCGACAAAGTCGACGTCGACCAACTTGCCAAGCGCGATGTCGATATGTTGGTGACCGATTACGCGCGCGAGGGCGGCAAGATCCCGCTGACTGTCGCCGACGTGGCCAAGCTCAAGGTAAAACCCGACGGCAGCCGGCGTGTGGCGATCTCGTATCTTTCGATCGGCGAGGCCGAAGAGTTTCGCTTTTATTGGGACGAGACCTGGAAAGCCGCCAAGCCGAGCTGGCTCGAGCGAGAAAACTGCGCCTGGCCAAAGGCCTGGATGGTGCGTTTCTGGGACCCTGGCTGGCGCGACTTGATCGTGACGGGCCAGAACTCCTACCTGAAGCGGATCATCGCCGCCGGTTTCGACGGCGTCTACCTCGACCGCGTCGACATGTGGGAGCATACCGCGAGCCTCAATCCGGAAGCCAAGGCGGCCATGATCGACTTCGTGGTGACCCTGGCGACCGAGGCGCGCAAATTGAAACCAGGCTTCATCGTCATCGCGCAGAATGCCGAAGATCTTCTTGTCGACCGCCGCTACCGGCGCACCATCGACGCAGTAGCGAAGGAAGAGCTGTTTTATTCCAGGTCCGGCACGGGCTTGCGCAACGAGGCTGCCGATATCGGGAAGTCGCTGGGTTATCTCGACCAGTTGCGCTGGCAGTGGAAGCCAGTGTTCCCAGTCGAATATTTGCTTCAGCCAAACGAAATCGCGGCGGTTGGTGCCGAGGCGCGCAGCCGCGGGCTGGTACCGGTGTTTCCGACACGCGCACTCGATGGCGGCGATCCTGCCGCGCCGGTCGCATTGGATCAAGAGGCGGGTACACCAGAGTTCATCAAGGCAAAGTGCCCCGAGGGCACGTCCTGGTAGCAGCAGTTTCGCCGACATTCGTCTGTTTACGCCGGGCCGGGCCGTGCTAGGACGCGGTTCTAGTCAAAAGCGAACACCCAACCCCACAGTCGGTCGGTGCCGATTGCGGCCTGCCGGGACGGAGTAGACCATGCGAGGCCTGAACGTGAACATGAGTTTGGCGAGATTGGCGATGGCTGGTGCGCTGCTTTTTGCGGCGGCCAGCGCGGCGCACGCGCAGGCGCGAGACAATCCCTTCAAGACAGCCAAGACCTGGGCTTTCCAGCTCAAGAACCTCGGAGCCGCCGAGCAGGCGAAGCTCGCGGCCTCGCCTTACGACGTCATCGTCATCGACAGCGAAGATTATCCCGACGGCAAGGAACGAGCACTGACGCCAGACGAGATCGCCGCCATGAAGAAGAAGCCGGACGGCTCCAAGCGGCTCGTCATCGCCTACTTCAGCGTCGGCGAAGCCGAGAGCTATCGCTATTACTGGAAGCCCGAGTGGACCAAGCGCAAGCCTGCCTGGGTCGGCAAGGAAAACAAGGAATGGAAAGAAAACTTCCTTGTCAAATACTGGGAACCGACCTGGCAGAATATCATCTTCGGCAAGCCGGAAGCGTTCGCCGATCGCGTTCTGGCGCAAGGTTTCGACGGCTTCTATATCGACCGTGCCGACGCCTATTACTACTTCGGAGATAACGCCGATGTGCGTCAGAAAATGCGCGACTTCATCATCAAGTTGACCAGCTATATGCGCGCCAAGAAGCCCGATGTGGCGATCCTCGTGCAGAACGCCGAAGAACTGCTGGACAACAAGGCCTACGTCGACGCCATCGACGGGATCGCTAAGGAAGACTTGCTGTTCGGGATCTCGCACAAGGAAGAGCGCAACAAGGCCGACGACGTCGCCGAAAGTTCGGCGCTGCTGAAAAGCGCTCAGGCCAGCGGCAAGAAGATCTTCGTCATCGAATATCTGACGCGCGCCGGCTACATCGCCGAAGCCAAGCGCAAGCTCGATGACCTGGGTTTCGTGATGTACACCGGGCCGCGCGGGTTGGGTGCCATGGTCGATCCGAATACGATCGCCAACGGCGTCGCTGCTGCGGCCAACGCGCCAGCGTCGGTCGCCCCAGCCACGCTGCCCACCGCAAAAGCCAAGGCCGCGCCGAAGAAGAAGTAACCTCGACGCAAGCACCGGCGAGGCATTTCGAAACGGCAATCGGCCGGCCATGCGAGTGGCCGGCCGATGTCGTGTTCGGAGGTTCCGCGTCAGCCCGCGGCTTGGGCGTGCAGGCGACCGCGTTTCGCAGTGAGCTTGTTGAGAGCCATGATATAGGCCTTGGCGGACGCCACCAGCGTGTCGGGATCGGCAGCTTTTGCGGTGACGCTCTTGCCCTCGACGACATCTGCGAGCCGCACCGACACCTCGGCCTGCGCGTCGGTGCCTTCAGTAACGGCGTGCACCTGATACAACTCGAGTTTCGCTTCGTGCGGCACCAGTTTCTTGATCGCGTTGAAGATCGCGTCGACAGGTCCGTTGCCGGTCGACTGGGTAGTGTGGTGCAGGCCTTCGACATCCAGCGTCAGCGTGGCGGACTGCGGACCCATGGTACCGGCGATGACGATCAATGCCACAACTTTGGTGTGGTCGTGCTCAACGGCGATGTTTTCGTCCACCAACGCCTCGATGTCCTCGTCATAGACGTGCTTCTTGCGGTCGCACAGTGTCTTGAAGCGGTTGAACGCGTCTTCCAGCGCGTTCTCGCCGAGTTCGTAGCCCATCTCCCGGATCTTCTGCTTGAAGGCGGCGCGGCCTGAATGTTTACCCATCACCAACGAGGTTTTCGACACGCCGACGGACTCAGGCGTCATGATCTCGTAGGTGGTCGCGTTTTTGATCATGCCATCCTGGTGGATGCCGCTCTCGTGCGCGAACGCATTCCGCCCGACGATGGCCTTATTGTACTGCACTGGGAACGATGTCGCCGCCGAGACGAGCTTGGAGGCGCGATTGAGCATCTCGTGGCGGATGCCCGTGGTGTACGGCAAGACGTCGCCGCGCGTCTTGATGGCGACGACGACCTCCTCGAGAGCGGCGTTGCCTGCGCGCTCGCCGATCCCGTTGATGGTGCATTCGATCTGCCGCGCGCCGCCGCGCAATCCCGCCAGCGAGTTGGCGACGGCCATGCCCAGGTCGTTGTGGCAGTGAACCGAGAATATCGCCTTGTCGGAGTTAGCCACGCGTTCGCGCACCGCTCGGAACATCTCGTAGTATTCGTCGGGTGTCGTGTAGCCGACGGTATCAGGCAAGTTGATCGTGGTGGCGCCCGCCTTGATGGCGGTGTCGACGCAGCGGATGAGATATTCGATATCGGTGCGCGTGGCATCTTCGGCGCTCCATTCGACGTCGTCGCACCAGTTGCGCGCGCGGGCGACCTGATCGGCGATCATGCCGAGCACTTCCTCCTCGGTCTTCATCAGCTTGTGTTTGATGTGGATCGACGATGTCGAGATGAAGGTGTGGATGCGCGGACGGGCGGCATGTTTGACCGCTTCGCCAGCGCGGTCGATGTCTTTCATGCCGGCTCGAGAGAGACCGCAGACGACGGATTTTTTCAAGCGTTTGGCGATGGCCGACACAGCTTCGAAGTCGCCATCCGACGCGATCGGAAAGCCGGCCTCGATGATGTCGACGCCCATTTCCTCGAGAAAGTCCGCCACTTCGAGTTTTTCCTCGAAGGTCATGGTGGCACCGGGACACTGCTCGCCGTCGCGCAGGGTGGTATCGAAGATCACGACTTTGTCCGGTGTGATCGATTGTGCGGCGGCACGCGTGGCGGCGACGGTTGCGGCCTTCTTGGCGATATCGACGGTCTTGGACACTACGGATTTCGGCTTATCGGGTTTGGACATGGCGTGGCTATCCAGCTGAAGCTCGGGCGGCCACGGGCCTGCATCGAGCAAAGTTCGGTTTTGGGAGAGTGTATCCGATCCCCTGAGCGCCCGTCCCGTCGAAACGGAACCTCTAGTGGCTCAGGGGCGCATAAGGAGGAGTGCCAGCAGCGTCGTCAGCGCAATGCCAGACGCCAGCACAACCTGTTTTGCAATCTCGGTGGCAGCGGTGTCGGCGGAAACGGCGATAGCGCGCGCTTTGGCAGCGCGACGTTCCATCTCAGCGTTGGGACCCGATCGGCTCACCGTTGACCTCTGTTCGACGCACCCTATGATGCGTCGATAGATTAATGCAGGTTTGCCGGGTTAGCGCAAGCTGTATGTGGGTCACACCTGTGACGAGGTCAGAACTGCGCGGCGTCGTCGTCCCAGATTTTCTCAGGCATCGGCAGATCGGTCCAAACCTCTGGTCCCAGTGGCCGATCCGGTTCAATGCCCAGATGCTGCAGTACCAGCGCCAGCTGGCGCACATGCTGCCCAGAGTGCCACGTCGTGCGCTCGAGGAATTCGTGACAGGTCTGCACGCCGTAGTAGACGTAAGCCGGCACCTCGAAATCGGTACTCGACCCGCTTTCTTGCCACCAGATATGCATCTGTGTCTGCACGCCACGCCCGTAAGCAAGAATCGAGCCCTTGGTGGACCACACCGCAGGCGGCACCCTGTTGTAATCACCTTCGACGAGTGGCCGTCGCATCGTCATTTGGGCGATGAACAGCTCGGCAATATGAAAAATATGAAAGGTCAGGTCGGCATAAGAGCGCGGCCTGCCGGGCAGCAGCCGCGAGATCTTGTCATTGGGAACCTGGGCAAACAAGCGCTGAGCGGCCGTCTGCACCAAGGTGAGACGATGATAGAGTTCGGCGGGCGGCAGGATCGTCGGTGTGGCAACCGCGATGCCTGCGACGCGCGCGACATCTGCCAACACCTGCCCGTTGGCCCAAACGCTGCCACGCGCGACGATTGGCACCGTGCGCACGCCGAGCGCCGCCAGTTCGTCACGCGCCTCGGGGTCGACGAGCACGTTCACCGAAACAAACGGCACGCCATGGCGCAGGAGAAACTCCTTCATCCGCAGGCAGCTCGTGCAGCCCGGTTGCCAGTATGCTTTCAACACCTGCTGATGCGGCTGTGGGGCGTGGCTTGAAACATGCTCGGTCATAGCTGAATGCCCACATCAGGAGCCGGAGGCTGAAGTCTAGCGTGACTGCGGCGCAGGCTACGTGTGCTGGCTGCATCCGCCAACGCGTGTCGCCTCATGCCAGCTATGCGCGTCTGCGGAGAAAAGGAATCACCTCGCGACGTCCGCGCGAGCAAACGTCAACCTTTTATTTACTGAGATGTGGAAACCTTAAATCCCGTTTATCATTCGACTACCGAAAAGGCGCACGCCCCATGCCGGCTCAGCTCCCGATCACTATTCCACCCATCGCGTCCGGTCGTAACGATGCGATCAACGATACCGGCCGGACAGCCTTTTGCGGCCCTTATGTCGTGTCGGCTATCACTGGATATCCGATCTCGCGGATCGAGGACGAGATCCGCGCTTTTCGCATGCCGGTCGCGCACGACGGGAATGTGCCAGCCGACGATGCCGAACACGACGTCAAAGGTACGACAACGGAAGACGTCGCTGCAGCTCTTGCGACGTACGGCTATGCGATGAAACCGATCGCAAATTATCTCGACGTCCCGCGTAAAGAACGTCCGTCGCTGTGGACCTGGATGCAGCGTCCGCGCAATGCGTGGTCGTACTACATTCTCGCTGTACACAAGGGCAAGCAAGGGCACTGGGTGCTCATCAAAGGCGTAAAGCTTTGCGACACCTACACGAACGGCAAATGGGAATTCGTCTGCGACGGCCCACACAAAGGCGCGAAGGTCATGGAAATCTTCGAGGTGAAGCGCAAAATAGAGTTCTGATGGCTGACTGAAATTCTAAAACTACGGCCTGGCCGCGCGGACTTGGCCGTAGTTTTTTTAAATTGCTATTGGAAATATGGAGTTCTGAAACGCCGGTTAAATCGCTTTGGCCTTCGGGGGCTGTTGCAAGCGGTCGATGAACTGCTTGAACGGCACGATCATCTGGCCTGCCCAGGTCGTGGGGAAAAGCGGGTCGTCGACGCCGTATTCCTGAGGTAAGCGACCTTCCGGCATGTAGAAGGTGCCAAACATATAATCCCAAATAGACAGGGTCGGCGAGAAGTTGCTGTCTCCGCCTTCGTCGACGCCGGTATGATGCCAGCGATGGAAGACGGGAGTTGCAATCACGTACTTGAGCGGGCCCAGCGTCCAATTGAGATTGGCATGTACGAAAGCGGCGCTGATGATATCGAACGGCACCAGCGCGATCATGATTACGGGCGGCACGCCGATCAAGATCATCAAAATGGATACAAGTCCTGAACCCAGCATCTGATTGACGGGATGGGTCCGGAACGTCGAGGTCCAATCGAGATCGATAGACGAATGGTGCACCGCATGGAACGGCCACAGGACGAGATTGTGGAACATCCGGTGGCTCCAGTAGAGGAGGAAGTCACCGACGATCACGTAAAACGCGACCTGTCCCCAAAATGGCAACTGCGAAACCGGGCCACGGCCGTTCTGCAGGTAATCGACGATATCATTGTCCGACAGCGCTCCGCGCAGCAGGCCGGCGATCAGCAGCATCAGCATGATGCGCAGATAGGGCATGATGATAGGTCCGATGAAGAAATACTGGAGGTCGGTGAACAGCTCGCGATTGCGCCACCAGACCTTACCGGGGTTGCACGCCTGGCTTTTGAAATATGTGACCGCAGTGAAGAAAATCGACAGACCGAGCGCATAGGGAATTTGCGGCAGCATGGCGGCGCCGAGGGTGTCGATAATCTTCCACATCATATCCATGGAGATGGTGTCCCAGTGCTTCAGGGAAAAGCGGTGATTTTTCCCGACGATCGGCTCGTCATTTGTAGTTGAGTGACTTCTCTATTGAATACGAGCCTGTTTAAATTTGCGTTAGCCAGATACATTATGTGAAATACCATGCGGCGAAAACAGCAACGGACCCGAACGGGCCCGTTACCAATCTTGATAGTCTGCGACGAGCGTGACAACTTATTCTCAGCGACCTTCGCCGAGCTTGAAATTCAAGCCGATGCGCGCAGTGTAGACGTCCGAGCGGTTCTTGAAATCGTAGACATCCGGCGGAACGAGATTGTCGGCCACCGAATACTTCACGTTGCCGAAGTTCATGTACAGCGCTTCGCCCTTGAGCGAGATCCGGTCGGTGAACGCATGCTCCATGCCGAGACCGGCGGTCCAGCCGGCTTTCCAGCCGCTGATGGTCGGGTTTACAGCGCCGGAATTGATATGCTGCACGTCGTCCATGTGATGGTTCAAGTTAGCCCAAGCGAGGCCGCCCGTTGCATAGAACAAGGTGCGTTCGTGCACGAAGCCCATGCGTGCGCGCAGAGTTGCAAAATTGCGCAGCTGGTCGGACATGCGCAGCCAGTCGTTCGTGGCGGCACCGGTCGGGGCGTGATAGTGGTCCTTGCTGCTGGAGATGTCGGCGAAGTTGAAGTCGGCTTCGACGCCGAACAATGCGTTGCAGCGCACGCGGTTGTAGCCGACCTGGCCACCACCGGTGAAGCCGCGGCTGGTCTTGCGGAGCGGATTGTCCTGATAGTCGGTGAAGTCGGCGAACGTCTCTTCCCATTTGGTGTCGTGCGAAGCGGTGCCCGCGTTGACGCCGGCATAGAAGCCAGCGAAGCGGTCGCCGCTGCAGGCGCGTTCAGTTGGAGCGTCGTCCTTCATGGAGACGCGTGGGCCGCCGTAAAGGTCGGCGGCGGAGGCTGCGGTCGAGCCGAGGAGCACGAGGCTCAGGGCAGCCAGACCGAGTGTGGATTTAAGCATTAAGTCCTCTCGAGCAACGGGCGACGTCATCGACGTCGCTGTGATGATGAATCCCGGTACTCAAGACATGGCCGGTATCCTGAGGCAGATAACGCTGCAAGTCCCTAAGGAGGCGTTAAGGCGTGGTCGAGTTTGATCCGCTCAATCGGGTGGTTGGGCAAAGATGCAACACGGTTTTCACGCATGGTACGGCAACAGTGTTTTTTCGGTGATTTGGTGCAGTCCCTGTTTGCCGCTACAGTGAAAATCGACAAATCGGAGTCCGCACGCATGTCGTCACTGCTCGTCACTCACCCGAACTTCGTGAAGCACGATACGGGTGAAGGCCATCCCGAACGGCCCGATCGGATGCGCGCGATCGACCGGGCTTTGAGCCATCCGGTATTCGGCGGACTGACGCGAGCCGAAGCGCCTTTGCGTGACGACGTCGAAGACGTGATCTTGTTGGCGCACACGCGCGGCTACCTCGACGAATTGAAGCAGGCACGGCCGGGACCAGGGGACGATCTGGTCCGGCTCGATCCTGATACGGTGATGTCGCCTGGAACTTGGGACGCAGCGCTCCGAGCGGTGGGCGCGGGCATGATGTCTGTCGATGCGGTCATGTCCGGCCAGCACGTCAACGCCTTTGCGCAGGTTCGACCTTGTGGACACCATGCGGAAACGAGCCGTGCGATGGGTTTTTGCCTGTTCGACAACGTCGCCATCGCCGGCCTTTATGCGCGGAAGGCTTATGGTGCCGAACGGATCGCCGTCGTAGATTTCGACGTTCACCACGGGAACGGGACGCAAGACATTTTCTGGTCCGACAAGGATCTGTACTTCGGCTCGACGCATCAGATGCCGCTGTTTCCGGGCACCGGTGCGCTTTCGGAAGCCGGCGTCGGCAACATCTGTAATGCGCCCCTCAGAGCGGGCGACGGGGGGGCGGCTTTCCGCGAGGCTTTCCAGAGCCGTATTCTTCCGTCGCTGAAGAATTTCTCGCCTGATCTGATTTTGATTTCGGCGGGCTTCGACGCGCACGAAAGCGATCCGCTCGGGAGTTTGCGCCTGAAGGAAGAGGATTTCGGCTGGGTGACGATGCAGCTGGCCGAGGTTGCCCACAAGCACTGTCACGGGCGTCTGGTATCGATGCTCGAAGGCGGCTATGACCTGACCGCGCTCTCACGGTCCGTTGCGCTGCATGTCAAATGCCTGATGGATGCCGCAGCCTGAGGGCGGGCGTCGGTCCGTTGTTATCGGATAACACAAACGCTTCCACTTCAGAACTTCTCACTACAGCACTCACTACAGCACTCACTACAGCACTTTGGGACGCGATGGATCGAGATATGCAACCGGCCGCGAAAACTGCTCCCCGACACGCCGATATCCGCGAGATGACGTTCGAGCGCGCGCTGAAGGAGCTGGAACATATAGTGGGGCGGCTCGAACGGGGCGATGTCGAGCTCGAGGAAAGCATCAGCATCTACGAACGCGGCGAGGCCTTGAAGGATCACTGTGATCGTTTGCTGAAACAGGCCGAGGCCAAAGTCGAAAAGCTCACGCTCGGCGCGGGTGGCGTTCCCACTGGCACGGAACCCTTCAGCGTGGAGTGATCCAATGGCCGACGGAGAGATCCTGACCGCGCGGACCTCGCTGCTTGAGATCGCATATATTGCCTATGGACCGACCGACGGCTTGCCCGTGCTGCTGCTGCATGGCTTTCCATATGACATCCATGCCTACGACGAGGTCGCGCCCATCCTTGCGGCGTCCGGCTGCCGGGTGATCGTGCCGTGGCTGCGCGGCTATGGTGCAACCAGATTCTTGTCGGCATCGACGATCAGGTCGGGCGAGCAGGCGGCGATCGGTCACGATATCGTGGATCTGCTTGATGCGTTAAAAATTCCCGAAGCGGTGTTGGCCGGGTTTGACTGGGGCGGACGCGGAGCGGCTGTCGTGGCGGCCGTCTGGCCCGAGAGGGTGCGCGGCCTTGTGAGTTGCGCCGGATATCCGATCCAGAACATCGCGACATCGGCAGCGCCAATCGATCCCGAGCAGGAGTACAGGTACTGGTATCAGCACTATTTTCAAACGGAGCGCGGTCGCTTGGGTTTGCACGCCCATCGCCACGAGCTGACGCGGCTATTGTGGAAGCTGTGGTCACCGACCTGGACCTTCGACGAGGCGACGTTGGCGCGGACGACAGCCTCGTTCGATAATCCCGACTTTGTCGCGGTGGTGATCCATTCGTATCGCCATCGCCTCGGTAATGCGCCGGGGGATCCGCGCTACGCCGCCGTAGAGGCGCAATTGGCGATGCAACCAAAAATCAGCGTGCCGACTGTCGTCGTGCATGGCGATGCGGACGACGTAGGACCGTCGCGTACGTCGGAAGGGCACCATCGCTATTTTACCGGTGCCTATCAGCGGCGCGTCTTCTCCGATGTCGGCCATAACCCGCCGCAGGAAGCGCCGTATGAGTTTGCTCGGGCGGTGCTGGCAGCCGCGACCGGTAAGCTCGACTGACGCGGGCGACAACGGCGCCAAAGCCCCGTAACCACTCCGGACATGATCGAGCCGAAATGGCGCCATGATTGTGGGGTCATTAGGGGGCACCGTTAGCCGAGATGCGGAGCACCGTCGCGCTTAAGTCTCGCTTAACCAATATTGCGGCATGGTCGACCGGTGGTCGTGTTTGTTGCGTTGGAGTAGCCGATGAGTCGTGTGGTGTTGCCCGTCGCCTTTGGTATGGCGTTGACGGTTGCCGGTTGTGCCGTGGGCGGTTCTAGTTTGTCCTCAGGTCTGGCCTCCAATCCGATCGTCGGTAAAAAGTCCGCAGCGCTCGACACGGACACTCGCGGCGGCCTCGGAGGCGATCCGCAAAGCACGCGCAAGGCCGGTTCGAACGTCAAGCTCGCTCGTGCCGAAGACAAAGCGCCCGCCGGCCAGTTCGAAAAGGCACCGGCAGGCGCACTTGCCGACCGCAACTACGGGGCGACGAAGCTCGATACCGATCAGGCGCGCGACGTGATCAACAGCTACCGGCAGAGCAAGGGCTTGAAGCCGCTCAAGCTCAACGCCGCACTGACCGAAGCAGCCAAAGCGCACAGTCTCGACTTGGCGAAATGGGATCGCATTTCGCACTATGGCTCCGATGGGTCCAATCCGTGGGATCGGGTCAAGCGCACCGGCTACAATGCCAAAGTCGCCGCGGAAAACGTCGGCACCGGGCAGGCGAGCATCGTCGAAGTGATGAAGGGCTGGCAGGAGAGCGCGGGTCACAACAAGAACTTGCTGCTGCCCGATGTCGAGCACATGGGCATCGCGCTCGTGCAAGATCCGAAGACCGAATTCAAAACGTTCTGGACGCTCGTGATCGGTGCGTCGGGCTGACGAAACCGGTTCGGTCGCATGCGATCACGATCCGTTGCGCCGACACATTTTCACCATGCCGTGCTGCTGTTTCCGGAGTGGGAGTGACGTAACCAATCCAACCCGGGATCATCATGTTCGCACAACGTCCTCAGACCGAACCCTCTTCCGCAAAAATGCCTGCGGGTGACAGCAGTTTCTCTCGCTTGTCGGCATCGACAAGCACACGACCGGCGTCGGAACCGGCCAAGGAAAGGTCCGTGATCGGCAGCGATCTCAAGATCGTCGGGCAGGGATTGCAGATCATCAGTCAAGGCATTCTGCAGGTCGATGGCGAAGTCGTGGGTGACGTGCAGGGCGCCGAAGTCGTCGTCGGCATCACGGGCAAAGTGTCGGGTAAGGTAACGGGCCGTAAAGTCGACGTGTTCGGACGCGTCTCCGGTCTCGTGTCAGGAGACGAGGTTGTGTTGAAGGCGTCTGCGATCGTCGAGGGTGACATTCATCACAAGTCGCTGGCCATCGAGACCGGTGCGCAGTTCGATGGTGGCAGTCGGCGCGCTGCGAACGACGTAGAGATCGCAACGCTTTAAACGCCGGCAGGACAGCGCAGCGAACCCGCCACGCTGTCTGCACGACGATCAGCGAGCGGTCGCGGCCATGCCAGCCAATATGCGGGCCCAACTGCGCGCGCCCTTGCGATAACTCGACAGATTGTACTTTTCATTCGGGCTGTGGATGCGGTCATCGTCGAGACCGAAGCCGATCAACAGACTGTCCATGCCGAGTTTCTCCTTGAAGTCGGTCACGATCGGTATCGAGCCGCCGAGTGCCAGCATGATCGGTGCCTTGCCCCATTCGGCTTCGAGCGCCTGTGCTGCGCTGCGGATCGCGGGCGTCTCCGTGTCGAACATGACTGCCTCGCTGCCGCGCCTGCCGGTCATTTCGAGTTTGCAATCGGCGGGCAAGCGCTCACGCACGAAGGCCTCAATGGCCTCCATGACGGCCTTGGGCTTCTGTCCCGGCACCAGTCGGCAGGTGATTTTGACCGACGCCTGCGAGGGAATGACCGTCTTCGTGCCGGCACCTTGATAGCCGCCGGCGATGCCGTTGAACTCGAGTGTCGGGCGCGACCACACCTGCTCAATGACGGAGTATTTCGCTTCGCCTGATGGCACCGACAACCCGACCTTGCCGAGAAAGTTTTCGGCGTCGAAGTCGAGGGATTTCCACTGTTTCAATGTTTTCGCTGTCGGGTTGACGACCCCGTCATAAAAGCCCGGTACCGTGATCTTGCCACGCACGTCGTGCATGCTGCCGATGATATTCGCGAGGACGCGAATGGGGTTTGCGGCCGCACCGCCGTAGAGACCCGAATGCAGATCGCGATTGGCGGCTGTGATCGTCAGTTCGGTCGCACAGATGCCGCGTAGTTGCGAGGTGATGGCGGGCGTATCCTTGTCCCACTGGCCGGTGTCGCAGACGAGCGCGATGTCGGCGGTGATTTCCTTGCCGTGGGTTTTCAGAAAGGCCGGTAACGAGGGCGAGCCGCATTCTTCTTCGCCTTCGAGCACCACCGACACGGCAACGGGTAATTCACCGGCAGTCGAAATCCATGCCCGTGCCGCTTCGAAGAACGTCATCAGCTGACCTTTGTTGTCCTCGGCGCCACGCGCGATGATGACTTTGCCGTTGCCCCGTTCGGTGGCGATGCGCGGCTCGAACGGCGGTGTCGTCCAGAGATCGAGCGGATCCGGCGGCTGCACGTCGTAGTGGCCGTAGAACAGCACGTGCGGCATGCCCTTTGGGATCGTTTTGCGATCATGGGCTACGACCATCGGATGTCCTGTCGTGGGGACGACTTTCGCCTCGGCAAATCCAATGTCTTTGAGCTGGGTGGCGCACCACTTCGCCGCCGTGTCGCAATGCGCCTTGAACGCCGGATCGGTCGACACGCTGGGGATACGCAGAAGCTCGAACAAGCGTTCGACACCGGCATCCTGCGCTTGGTCCAGCGCCTTCAAAACTTTTGGCAGGTGGAGTGCGGCGGTGTTGTCCGAGGTTGGGAGCGTGGACTTGGAATTTGCTGACTTCGAAGCTGCGGCCATGGATCAGATGTTCCTCGTTGCATGTGTGGTCCGGCGGCACAGTGAGGGAGGAAATCGAATGCGTCAAAAGCCATTCTTCAGTTGGCTGCGCGAAATCTTCGACGCCGAGACAGTTACCTGCAAAGCACATCCTGATGCTCTTGCGTTGCCGTTAACAGTTGCGCAATCAATTTGGTCGAAAAAATACGACTCGGAGTTTGATCGCCAACAGGATGCCTCATGCGCGACGAGAGAGACGGACTGCTGGTTCTCGAAGGTGCAGCACCTGGCGCTGTGACAGCACTGCCAAGTGCGATCATCATTCCGTTTCCAAGCCGTCGTATGCCGGTCGCCGGAAGTTCGAAAAGTCTGGCCGATGATGGATCCGTCAGTGCGGTGTCGGACGCAATTTCGGTGGCCCTGGCACCGGCCAGCGCACAGCACGCGCCCACCCACCTTGCAGCACTCGGCGGCATGGCGGGGTTTGCCATCCAACAGATGCTGCTGCTCGAAGGCGGCCACGCGTGGGCACAGCCGAAGCGCGCGGAACATCTCGACCGACTGTTGCTGAGCGAAAGCGAGCGCGACGGCAGTTTGTGGTTCGCGCTGCAGAGAGCTGCGCATGCGGTCGGAGCACAGCATCTGCCCGATCCCAATACGCTGCTGCAGTCGACGTTGCGCTGCGTCGGCACGACCCAATTCGGCGTGATCACCCTGCCGCTCGAATATAAGCTGCTACAACAGCCACAGGCGACGTTGTCCGGTCTCTGGGCCCCGGTATCGCGCGCGCTCGTCAACGATCGCGCCTCATCTGCCCGGCTGCCGAACGCGCTGGTGCAGGCGTGTGCGCGCCGCGTCGCTCTGGACCAAAAGTTCGTGCCGCCGCATGTCGCGCTCCGCATCATCATGCAGGCGGCGCTGGCGATGGCGTTGATCGAGGCGCGAACCATACCGGGTGCCGCCCTCAAGCCGCACGTCAACTGATGGGGTTGCCCGGACCAGCACCTGCCCCGGCCGCGAGCGGAACACAAGCGGTGGCTCCGGCGTCCAGGTCTTCGTTGGTCACGTATCAAGTGTCGAAGTCCGCAAGTTCGCAGCGTTCGCCCGGTGCCATCACGCGCCGGCCGCAGGTGCGACATGGCCTCTCGACGGACAAGACGACGCTTCATGTCGACACTGAGATCTTGCCGATACGCGACGTGCTCAGCTACAGCGCCGCCGGTTTAAGCGAAAAAGATCTCTCGACCGCTTTCGCAACGATCGCGATTTTCAGTGGCGTCGCGGCGCTTTATGTTTTCGGCGTCGTGGAACTCGGATGGCGAGCGCGCTCGTTGCTCGAAGGGATACTGTTCGGTGCCATCGCCTTGTGTGCGGTGGCCGAACTCTTTTCGGCGCGACGGCTGACTTTATATACCTTCAAAATCGTGATGAAGACGGGTGCGACGGCCACCTTTGTGACTGCCGATCATGCAGCCGCGCTCGAACTCAAAAGCGTGCTCGATGCCGCGGTCGGCGAGATCTGAGACGTCTGGCTAAGCCGGTGGCGGCGTCATTTCGGCTGCATCGGCATCCTTTCCGAAGTGCGGCCCGCGATTGTGGCCGACGCCGGTTTCCTTGCCGTAGACCGACAGCATCGGCGGATCGAGCAGAATGGCTTGTTCGTAAGCACCGAAACCGTTGAACCGCCCAGCGATTGCGCGACCGTAGGCACCGAGGTTGCCGATCTCGATGTAATCTCCCTCGCGCACCGTCGCCGGCAGCATGAAAGGACCTGGCATACGATCGATGCTGTCGCACGTCGGACCCCAGAACGAGAATGGCGCAAACTCGCCCGATTTTGCCGGTTGAATGCCATTGAGCAGACGCACCGGGAAAATCCAGCCGAGGTGGGCTGCGTCGAACAACGCGCCGTAAGCGCCGTCGTTGATGAAGAGTTCGTTGCCGCGCCGGCTGTTGACGCGAACGATGAGGCTTTCGGCCTCGGATACCAGCGCGCGACCCGGCTCGCACATCATGCGGCACGTTGCGCTGACGGGGAGCGTATCGTACGCCGATTTGATCGCGTCGATGAAATCCGAAAGCGGCTCTGGTCGACTGTTCGCGTAGGCGGAGGGAAAGCCGCCGCCGACGTCGACGCGATCGAGCACCACACCTGCTTTGCCGATCAGGGCTGCGACATCGGCAAGCGCCGAGACGTAGGCTTCCGGCGATGTCGTCTGCGAGCCGACGTGAAACGTCAGGCCGAGTTTGTGCGCCACGAGACGCGTTTTTGCGACAAGCTTGTGCGCCTTGGCTGGCTGGATGCCGAACATGCGCTCGAGTGGCAGCTTTGAATTCTTCGGCTGAACTGCGAGCCGCACCCACAGAGTGAGATCTTTGGCATTGCCGGTCTCTTGCTGGATCTTCGTGAGTTCGTCTTCACAGTCGAGCGAGAAAGATCTGACGCCAAATTCGAAGAAGGCGCGGCGGATCGCGGTGCGCGACTTGATCGGATGCATGTAATGGAGGTGTGCGTCGGGAATGGATGCCACATCCTCGATTTCCGGAAGTGATGCGACGTCGAAATGCCTGATACCCGCACCGTAAAGTGCGCCGAGGAGAAATGGCGAGGCGTTGGCTTTGACGGCATAGGCGACATCGCCGGGGAAGTGTTCGAGGAACCAGCGCGCGGCTTGGCCGGCGGCGTGTGGTCGCAGACCGAACGTCGGGCGATCCGGTTGGCGGGCGACGACGAGATCACGGGCGGTAGCATAACGGTCCATGGATGGCCTTCGGCAGTTGCAGACCCAAAACCCGCCGGCACACCGGCAGAGACGAACAGACATTTTGGGCCGCAAATCGCGGCCAAGGTTCCCGAGAACCGAAAGTGACTTAAGAACTGCGCGGCGCGAAGTAAAGTGAGATCGGCAGATCTTGGTTCATTGCCGATTGCGTGATGCGTGTCGGCGAGGGCATGATGGGCGATACGCGCGGGAGGACATCGCATGAGAACCATTCGGATCGGGGCTGGCGCAGGGTTTTCCGGCGATCGCATCGAACCCGCCATCGAACTGGCGGAACGTGGTGCGCTCGACTATCTCGCATTCGAATGTCTGGCCGAACGGACGATCGCGCTCGCGCAACTGCAGAAGTTGGCAGATCCGGCGGCGGGATACGATTTGCTGCTGGCGGAGCGCATGCGGCGCGTTTTACCTGTCGCGATCAAAAACGGCGTCAAAATAATCACCAACATGGGTG
The DNA here is from genome assembly GCA_025359165.1 of Hyphomicrobiaceae bacterium. Lineage (GTDB taxonomy): Bacteria > Pseudomonadota > Alphaproteobacteria > Rhizobiales > Hyphomicrobiaceae > JABFRJ01. The sequence continues at coordinate 16,403 of JANYHG010000209.1, read as the reverse complement.
CAGCCAACCCGATGGCCGCAGGCCACCGCGTGGCGGCCATCGCCGGCGAACTCGGCATCGGCGGCATCAAGATCGCAGTCGTACTCGGCGACGACGTGACAGAGGCGTTGCGTGGCAGTGATCTCGCGCTCATGGAAACCGGCGAAACGCTGGCCGATCTCGGCAGTCGCCTGGTGTCCGCCAATGCCTATCTTGGCGTGAGCGGCATCGTCGAAGCGCTGGCGAACGGTGCCGATGTGGTGATTACCGGTCGTGCTGCCGACCCGGCTTTGTTTCTGGCTCCTCTGGTTCATGAATTCGGGTGGGCGATGGACGATTGGGAACGGCTGGGGCGGGGAACGCTGGCCGGACATCTGCTCGAATGCGCAGGCCAGATCACGGGCGGTTATTTCGCCGACCCCGGCAAGAAAGATGTGGCGGGGCTCGCGCGGCTCGGCTTCCCACTTGGCGAGATCGACGAGAGCGGCGCGGTCACAATCACCAAACTTTCCGGTACCGGCGGTGCAGTCACACTTGAAACGTGCAAGGAGCAGTTGTTGTACGAGGTGCACGATCCCGTGCGCTATCTGCAACCCGATGTCGTCGCCGATTTCAGTGGCGTACTGATGCGTGCAACGGGGCCGGATCGTGTTGCGCTCAGTGGTGCGCGCGGTAGTGAGCGGACGGGGAAGCTGAAGGTGTCGGTCGGCTATCGCGACGGCTTCATCGGCGAGGGGCAAATTTCCTACGCCGGTCCGGGTGCTGCCGCACGCGGACAATTGGCCCTGGAAATTGCGCGCGAGCGGATGGCGATCATCGGCGTGACAGCCTCTGAGTGGAGGTACGATCTGATCGGCGTGAATGCCTTGCATGGCGAGCGCGGCAGCGCGGCAAACAGCGAACCCAACGAAGTCAGGGTGCGGGTCGTCGGCCGCACCGACAGTCGTCGCGATGCCGAACGCATCGGCAACGAGGTGGAGACGTTGTATTGCAACGGTCCTGCGGGTGGCGGCGGCGTATCGAAGTCGGCACGTGAGAACATCGGCGTCGGCTCGGTGCTGATCGACCAGAGCATGGTCAAGACGACGGTCAGCACCATCGGAGCACGCGTGCAATGAAGTTGCGGGAGATCGCGCACGCACGTGCGGGCGACAAGGGCAATACCTCCAATATCAGTTTGATCGCCTACAGGGCCGACGACTATGAAAGGCTTGCGCGCGACGTGACGCCGGCACGCGTCAAAGCCCATTTCGGCGCAATCGTCACCGGCGAGGTGGTGAGGTACGAGCTGCCGGCGCTCGGGGCACTCAATTTCGTGCTCGATGGCGCGCTGGCCGGCGGCGTGACGCGGTCGCTGGTGCTCGATGCGCATGGCAAGTCTTTGAGTTCGCTGCTGCTCGACCTCGACATCGGCGCGCCGGATTGATTTGGGGTTGCAAGATTATTTCTGCCGGGTGGGATGCCAGTGCAAGGCCGGGTATGCTACCAACGATCGTCAGCGCCGGAGACAACGGCGCGGCAGGGAGAGGTTCCGGCACTGACCGGTGCCAAAAGGAGAGACGTCTTGCAGAAACAGGTTTCGCAGGGTGAGACCGCTGTCGGCGGACCGCAGCCGACTGTCACGCCGCTGTTGCAGGTGCGCGACGTCACGTTGCAGTACAAGACCAAGCAACACCTCGTCACCGCGACGTACAAGGTGAGCTTCGACGTTTTTCAGTCTGATCGTTTCGTGCTGCTTGGTCCCTCCGGTTGCGGCAAGTCGACGTTGTTGAAGTCCATCGGCGGCTACATGGCACCGACGGAAGGGACAATCTCGTTGAAGGGTAAAGTGGTCAAGAAACCCGGCCCCGACCGCGTCTTCGTGTTTCAGGAATTCGATCAGTTGCTGCCGTGGAAGACGGTCAAGCAGAACGTCTTGTTCGCGCTGCAGGCGTCGGGCAAGGCGCGTGGCAAAGAGGCGGCGGACCGCGCGCTCAACTATATCGACAAGGTGAACCTGACCAAGTTCGCCGACAGCTATCCACACACGCTCTCGGGCGGCATGAAGCAGCGGGTCGCCATCGCCCGGGCCATGGCGATGGAGCCGGACGTATTGCTGATGGATGAGCCGTTCGCGGCCCTCGACGCGCTGACGCGTCGGAAGATGCAGGATGAACTGTTGCAGTTGTGGAGCGACACGCGCTTTACCGTGCTGTTCGTTACGCACTCGATCCCCGAGGCGACGCTGATCGGCAATCGCATTTTGTTGCTATCGCCGCATCCTGGACAGGTGAAGGCCGAGCTCAACAGCGACGGCAGCGATCCAGTCGGCGCCGATGGCAAGAAGCTATCCGATCGTATTCACGACATGCTGTTCGCCGAAGCCGTCGAGCAGGCTGATGCAGCACCTCCAAGGTAGTGTGATCGGGATGCGCAATCGCCATCCGATGCCGTGGCTCTGTTATGAAATGCCGTGTAGCGGATTGCCATGTTGCGCCGAGCCGGCTCGAACCAAGTAAAGTCAAAGCGGGTCCCGTCCTATGACCGAGACAATCACCAGTCCCAGCGTGTCGCGCGTGCCGCCGCAGCGTACCGAGTATGTGCGCGACACCGTTGCGAGCCGGAATTTCGGCGTCGTGGAAAAGCCGCTCACCGCGTGGGAACGGCTCTACAACAAAGGCTGGCTGCGGAAGAGTTTCATCATTCTGGTGATCTCGATCGCCTGGGAAACATACGCGCGGTTTCTCGACAACGCCTTGCTGGTGCCGACGCTGACCGACACGCTGACGGCGCTTTGGGGCGGGTTGTACGGCGGCGAGATCCTGAACAAGGCACTCAACTCCGTGCGCCTGCTGTTTCAGGGCTACGCGGCAGGTCTGTTCCTGGCGATGGTGTTCACGGCGCTGGCGATGATGTCGCAACTCGGCAACGACTTGCTGGAAACGCTGACGGCGATGTTCAATCCGCTGCCGGCCATCGCGCTGTTGCCGTTGTCGCTGATCTGGTTCGGTCTTGGCGACAAGTCGATCATCTTCGTGCTGGTGCACTCGGTGCTGTGGGCCGTCGCGCTCAACACCCATTCGGGCTTCAAATCGGTATCGAACACCTTGCGGATGGTGGGTCGCAATTACGGACTTGGCGGGCTCGGCTATGTGTTGCGCATTCTGATCCCGGCGGCGTTTCCGTCGATCCTGACAGGCCTGAAGATCGGGTGGGCGTTCGCCTGGCGCACGCTGATCGCGGCGGAATTGGTGTTTGGCGCTACGTCGGGCAAAGGTGGCCTTGGTTGGTATATTTACGAGAACAAGAACCTGCTGGATATTCCGGCTGTGTTCGCGGGCTTGCTGACGGTGATCTTGATCGGTCTGGCGGTCGAGAACCTGGTGTTTCGCAATATCGAAGCTGCCACCGTGCGCAAGTGGGGCATGCAGAATTAGGCCGCGCGCTTAACTCCGGCTGCGCGCTGCACGATAGTAGGCGCGTCGTGAATGCGGATGCACTCGGTCCGTTTCGGCGCTACCTACGCAATCTGCGAGGTGCCGCCGCGAGGTGCCGCCGCAGGCCGTCGAGTGGGAAGGCGTCGCCCGCCCTTTCCGCTCAGGAGCGGGATCGCCCGCGTCGGGCATGATACCGGCGGTCAGAATTTTTTGGCTCCATCGCAAAAATCGAGGCGAGGGGTATTTCACTTTTGTTTTGTGCGCGGCCGCCCCACAAACCCCGCGCGTATGATACCCTTACGTCTAGCCGCAGAGCGACCATCGGACACTCTGGCGGTACTGCCGCGTTGGCGAGGCTGCGCGCCTCTATGCCGCTCCTGTCGATCGCCTGATCGGCGACATCCGACATCAGTCGCAGCCGAGGCTTAGGCGATTGCGGCCGGTTTACAGCGGTTTGCCCGTGCGGAAGGCGATCTCGCCGACGAGGCCACGGCGGAACGCCATGACGCAGATGACGAACACGACGCCCTGGATGACAGTCACCCACTGACCCCATTCGGCCAGATAGGTCTCCATGCCAGTGATCACGAACGCTCCGACGATGGGCCCGAGCAGCGTCCCGAGGCCACCGACCAGCGTCATCAAAACCGCCTCGCCTGAAGTGCCCGAGGTGACATCGGTGAGGGAGGCGAGTTGGAACACGATTGCCTTGGTCGCGCCGCCGAGCCCGCAGATCGTGGTCGACAGCACGAAGGCCATCAGCTTGTAGCGATCGGTCTTGTAGCCGAGCGATATGGCACGCGCTTCGTTTTCGCGAATGGATTTCAAAACTTCGCCGAAGGGTGAATGGATAATGCGATGCACGAGGAGAAGCGCGAAGATGAAAATAAGCAGGACGAGATAATACATATTCAGCTGGTTCGTGAGGTCGATGAGCCCGAACAGATGGCCGCGCGGCACAGCCTGGATCCCGTCTTCGCCATGGGTGAAGGGTACCTGCAGCGCCAGGAAGTAGATCATTTGCGCGAACGCCAGTGTCGTCATGGCAAAGTAGATGCCCTGGCGGCGAATGGCGATGGCACCGACGACCAGCCCCATGGCCGCAGCGGTGGCGGTTCCGGCGAGGATGGCCAGTTCGGGTGTCAAACCCCAGACTTTGGCAGCGTGTGCGGCCACATAGCCGGCACTGCCGAGGAACATGGCGTGTCCAAACGACAGCAGTCCGGCGTAGCCGAGCAACAGGTTTACCGACAGCGCGAAGATCGCGATGCACAACGCCTTCATGAGAAACTGCGGATAGACAAAGAACGGTGCGATGGCCAGCAGCACGAACATGACGGCCATGGCGACGTTGAGAACTTTACCGCCATCAAGCCCCGAACCGACGCTGGTGCTTTCGACCCCGGCGGTGGTGGTGGCAGCTTTACCGAACAGGCCCGCCGGGCGCACTAGCAGCACGATGGCCATGATCACGAACACGACCGTCGTGGAGGCCTCCGGGTAGAAGACCTTGGTCAAGCCTTCGATGAGGCCCAGGCTAAAGCCGGTCACCACCGAGCCCATGATCGAGCCCATGCCGCCGATGACGACGACCGCGAAAACAACGTTGATCAGGTCGGCACCCATCAGCGGGCTGACTTGATAGATGGGTGCGGCAAGCACGCCAGCCAGGGCTGCGAGCGCGACGCCCGCGCCATACGTCAACGTGATCAGCATCGGCACATTGACGCCGAAGGTGCGTACGATCATCGGGTTTTCGGTGGCGGCGCGGAGTTTTGCGCCGAGGCTCGTGCGCTCGATCAGGAACCAGGTGATCAGACAGATCGCCAGCGACAGAAAAATGACCCAACCACGATACCACGGCAGGAACATGAAGGGCAGACGGATGCCGCCCTGGAGTTCCGGCGGAATTGGATAGGGCAGGCCCGACGATCCGTAGTAATAGCGGAAATAGCCCTGGATGATCAGCGCCATCCCGAACGTGAACAGCAATCCATAGAGATGGTCGAGGTGATACAGACGCTTCAACATCGTGCGTTCGACGATGACGCCGGTCACACCGACGAGGACGGGCGCGACGATCAGCGAAGCCCAGTAGCCGATGCCGAGGTACTGCCCGACGAGATAAGCGCCGAATGCGCCCATCATATACTGGGCGCCATGCGTGAAATTGATGATGTTGAGCATGCCGAAGATCACGGCAAGACCCAGACTCAACAGCGCGTAGAACGAGCCATTGATCAGCCCCAGCAGCAACTGCCCGAACAAAGCCTGCGTCGGAACGCCAAAAATCTCGGTCATGCTGGGAGCTCGGGGCTGATAGGACGGCGCGGACGCAGAAGGAGGCGGTGGGCAGTGGGTAGGCAGCAGGCAGTGGGCAGCAGGCAGCAGGCAGGAGGTAGGCAGCAGGCAGCAGGCAGGCGGCAGGCAGCACATTAGCTGCCTACCGCCGTACTTTTATTTCACCAGCGGACAGCCACCGTCGGCCATCGGACGGAAGGCTTTTTCGGCGGGAATGGTGGCGAGGATCTTGTAGTAGTCGTAGGGATACTTCGACTCTTCAGGCTTCTTGACCTGCACGAGCTGTACGTCGTGAATCTTGCGGCCGTCGGCGCGGATCTTGCCCTTGCCGAGCAACTTGTCGTCGGTCGGCAGCTCTTTCATCTTGTCGATGACTTTTTTGCCGTCCTTGACATCGCCGAGCGCTTCAGCGGTGCGCAGGTAATGGGTCACCGCGGAATAGACACCCGCGTGATCGTAGGTCGGATACTTGCCGTCGTTGCCGGCAGCGAACTCTTTGGCGAATGCGCGTGAGGCATCGGTGGTGTCCCAGTACCAGGCATCGGTGAAGGTCAGACCCTGTGCCGTCTTGAGGCCGAGTGCGTGGACGTCAGACAGGAAGACGAGCAAGCCGGCGAGTTGCTGGCCGCCCTGCGTGATGCCGAACTCGCCGGCGGTCTTGATCGAGTTGATGGTGTCGGCACCAGCGTTCGCCAAACCGATGACCTTGGCTTTGGACGCCTGCGCTTGCAGCATGAACGAGGAGAAGTCGGCGGTCGGGAACGGCGCGCGCACCTTGCCGACTGTTTTGCCGCCGTTGGCGATGACGACAGCCTCGGTATCGCGCTCGAGCGCCAGACCGAACGCATAGTCGGCGGTGACGAAGAACCAGCTGTCGCCGCCGTTCTTGACGATGGCCGAACCGGTGCCGTTGGCGAGCATCCAGGTGTCGTAGATCCAATGAATGGTGGTTGCCTTGCAGGCCTTGCCGGATAGGTCGGAGGTGGCCGAGCCGACGTTGAGGTAGGCTTTGTTGAGCGAAGACGTCACTTCGTTGACGGCGAGGCCGACAGACGAGGTGTTGACGTCGGCGATCACGTCGACGCCATCGGCTTCGAGCCACTTGCGCGCCAACGCGGAGCCGACGTCTGGCTTGTTCTGATGGTCGGCACTGACGACCTCGACCTGCATGCCTTTTGCAGCGGCACCGTAATCCTCGATCGCCTTTTTGGCAGCCCAGACCGAACCCTTGCCAGCGATGTCGGCATAGGGGCCGGACATGTCGTTCATGACGCCGATCTTGATGGGCGGGCCTTTATACTGGGCCTCAGCCTGGCCGACGCAGAGCGCCAACAGACTGACGGCGCCGGCAAATGCTTTGATATTCGTCTTACGCATGCTCGAGGTCTCTCCTGAAAAATACCGTCGGATGGTGACGGCATCATAGCGCAACGTGAACGATGAAAGCCGAAGCAGCGGCTCAAACGCCCAGGTATTCGTGTAGTTTCGGCATGTTGGCTTCGAGGTCGGCGGCATTGAAGCCGTCGACGATGACGCCGTGATCCATGACGTAGAAGCGATCCGCAACGGTGGATGCGAAACGGAAATTCTGCTCGACCAGCAGGATCGTCAGGCCACGCTCCTTGAGCTTGCGGATGGTCGCGCCGATCTGCTGGATGATGACCGGGGCCAGACCCTCGGTGACTTCGTCGAGCAGCAGCATGTCGGCACCGGTGCGCAGGATACGGCCCATCGCCAGCATCTGTTGTTCGCCACCGGACAGCTTCGTGCCCTGACTGGTGCCGATACGTTCTTTGAGGTTGGGGAACAGCGTGAAGATTTCTTCGACTGTCATGCCGCCGGCGCGTAACTTCGGCGGCAGCATCAAGTTTTCGCGAACTGTCAGACTGGAGAAGATCGCGCGCTCCTCCGGGCAGAAGGCAATGCCGAGTTTGGCAATCCGTTCCGGTGGCATCTTGATGGTTTCGGTTCCGTCGCGCGTGATCGAACCCTCGCGCTTACGCACGACGCCCATGATCGACTTGAGCGTGGTGGTTTTGCCGGCACCGTTGCGACCGAGCAGGCAGACGACTTCGCCCTGCCGCACCTCGAGATTGACGCCATGCAGAATGTGGCTCTCGCCGTACCAGCTCTGGAGGTTTTTGACCGAGAGCAGAACTTTGCCGGTCGCGGACGCAGCAGCGGGAGCCCCAGTCATGTTTGTCCCAGCGATTTTGTCCTCAACCATGTCCGACACCCATGTAGGCTTCCTGCACATCGGCGTTGGCCGACACGGTTTTGTAATCGCCCTCGACCAGGATTTTGCCGCGCGTCAGCACCGTGATCGTATCCGACAGCGACGCCACCACGTTCAAGTTATGCTCGACCATCAGCACCGTGCGGCCCTTGCTGACGGTGCGGATCAGTTCCTGAATGCGCTGGATATCCTCGTGCGCCATGCCGGCCATCGGTTCGTCGAGCAGCATAAGTTGTGGCTCGAGCGCCAGCGTCGTCGCCAACTCGAGGGCGCGCTTGCGGCCATAGGGAAGTGAGACCGCTTGTTCGGCGGCATATTCGGTCAGACCGACGTCGTGCAGAAGCTGCATGGCACGATCGTGGTAGACCTCTAACACCTTGCGCGAGCGCCAAAAATCGAATGAACCGCCACGCTGACGCTGCAGCGCGATGCGCACGTTGTCGAGCACCGAGAGATGAGGAAACACGGCCGAGATCTGGAACGAGCGCACCAGTCCGCGCCGCGCCACTTCGGCGGGCGGCAATGCGGTGATGTCCTCGCCATTGAAAACGATCTGCCCTTGCGTCGGCGGCAGGAACTTCGTCAACAGATTGAACAGTGTTGTTTTGCCTGCGCCATTCGGCCCGATCAGGGCATGGATGGTGTTGCGCCGCACTTTAAAACTGGCGTGGTTTACGGCCAAAAAGCCGGCAAAATCCTTGACGAGGTCACGTGCCTCCAGGATCACATCGTCCTGACTCATACTGTCTTCCGCCCGCCGCCACGAATTCTGTTTTCGGCACTGTTACGATACCGTGTGGCTTTTGTACAATCGCAAAGTGGGCGGTTTGCGGACCATCGTCGTGCGAAAGCCACAGGACTGGTGCGGGCATTGCCTGCACAAACGCTCTTTGTCCGCTCACTTTCTCTCTCGCGTCCGGCCGAATACCCTTCTAGTCTCCTCGCCAAGCGCCCGGCACAAGGGTGTGTGAAGCATCGTATTTGGCGAAACGTCTCGGGAGATCCACGTGAAGAGAGTTATATCAGCCGCTGTCGCGGCAATATTTACCGGCGTGCTAGCGCTACCGGCTGCAGCGCAAGCGCCGTTCGACGGTGTCGTTAAAGTTGGTGTGCTGAACGATCAGTCTAGCCTTTACGCCGACGCAACCGGACAAGGGTCTGTTACCGGTGCCCGCATGGCACTGGAAGACTACATGAAAGCCAACCCGAATTCGAAGCTGAAGGTCGAGATCGTCTTCGCCGACCATCAGAACAAGCCTGATGTCGGCTCCACCATCGCGCGGCAGTGGCTCGAACGCGACGGCGTCGACATGATCTTGGACGTGCCTAACTCCGGGGTGGCGCTGGCGGTCAACGACGTCGTCAAGAACCTCAACAAGGTTATGGTCAACGGCTCAGCCGGAACGACGCGCCTGACCGGTGACAGCTGCACGCCGAATACGGTGCACTGGACGTTCGATAACTATGCGTTGGCGAATGGCACTGGCTCGGCGATCGTAGCGACAGGCGGCGATACCTGGTTCTTTATCACTGCCGATTATGCGTTTGGTCACGATCTCGAACTGCAGACGAGCAACATCGTCAAGGCCAAGGGCGGCAAGGTTTTGGGCGGCGTCCGCGTCCCGCTCAATAATGCCGACTTCTCGTCGTTCCTGCTGCAAGCGCAGTCCTCCAAAGCCAAAGTGATCGGGCTCGCAAACGCTGGCGGCGATACGATCAACGCGATCAAGCAGGCGTCGGAATTCGGCATCGTTTCGGCCGGACAACGGCTGGCGGGCTTGTTGGTGTTTATCACCGACGTGCATTCGCTCGGCCTCAAGGTCGCGCAGGGCCTGCAGATGACTGATCCTTTCTATTGGGACACCGATGACAACTCGCGCGCGTGGACGAAGCGCTTCGTCGAAAAGATGAATGGCAAGCAATATCCGACCGGCAATCATGCCGGCAACTACAGCGGCATGTTGCACTTCCTCAAGGCGATCGAAGCCGCACAGACGCGCGATGGCGCCAAAATCGTCGCTAAAATGAAGGAGCTGCCGACTGACGACATGGTGTTTGGCAAGGGCAAAGTGCGCGAAGACGGTCGTCACATGCACCCGATGAATCTGTTCGAGGTGAAGAAGCCCGAGGAAAGCAAGGCACCGTGGGATTATTATAAGCTGGTCAAACAGATCCCAGCCGATCAGGCTTGGCGTCCGCTGGCCGAAGGCGGGTGTGCGTTGGTCAAGAAGTAACGACACGACGCACGTCGAGCCGGGTGGGGATGGCAAAAGGGGCGGGTCACACGACCCGCCCCTCGCTTTTTGGAACAACGCGGGGGATCGCTATTCCAAAACCGGTGGTGCCAGCGACAGCGCCAGTCCGATCAATTCCGACTGGCGGTGGGTGCCTGTTTTCTCGAAGCACCTGGCGAGATGGGAGCGTGCCGTCGGCATGCCGATCGCCATGGCTTCGGCGGCGTCGTCGAGCGAGGCGCCACCCGCCAGATGTACGACGAGCTGCACCTGCCTTCGAGACAGGCCATAGTGCGAGCGCAAGACGGTGGTGGGCACGGCGGCCGCACGCCCGAGCGACCGCAGCGTCAGGCTTACGATCCCGTTGTGCCACTGGGGGGCGGCACTTTGCAGGCGCTGATCCACCGGCCGCAGCCAGACGGCGACCGCCGGCATGCCGGGTGCCTCGACGATAAGGCTACGACGGAGTGGACAGCCGTTGGCTGCGGCCCTGAGGGCATTGGCGAGTGTCGGGCCGGCGGCGGACGCGATCTTGATGGTGCGTCCATCCGCCGATATAGGCCCGCCCGATGCCAGTACGGCACGCGCGGCAGCATTGGACTGCAGCATGATGAAATTACGATCGACCAGCAGTACCGGCGTCGCCAGCGTGTCGAGAACCGACGCCAACACGTCGCGCGAAATGGTTTGTGGCTCGGCAACTTCTGCGATGATCGAGGCGTGCAGCAGCGCGGTGATATGACCGGCATTGCGGCGCACGATAGCGTCGACGCTCTCCCGACCGGTCGATATCACTGAAGTCGGCAACGCGGGGTTATGCAATTCCGGCCTGGATGATCCGTTGGTCATGACGCACCGCTCGCTCCCGTGTCAGTTGCGATGCAGCATTCTCTTGGCGGTGCGGACTAATTTGCAAGTCTTTTACCGCTCATGGCGTGCTGAATTATCAGTCATCTTGGCCCGATACTAAGCACTTGCGCTAAGTATCTGTCAGCGCCTATCATTTACTGTCATTTGGAGTGCGGTTTCTGCTAACAACAGCTCGGGGGCGCAATGATCGTTGTGCCAGATACTGCCAGATCGCAATTGCGCATATCGCTGTTGCGGCATCGGCAGGGCTACGAATTGAGTGAGGCGGACTACGTGAAGAAGGTGCTCAGGCTCGCCCTGAACACTTATAAAAAATGCATCGACGCGCCGTTGCGTCTAAAGCGGCAGACCTTGATAGGTCTGCTGAAAATAACAAAACTCACGCCCGGCGAGTTCGGGCTGGAATTGTCGTTGCCGACTGCATCCAGTCAATACGGCGGCTATGAGCCAAGCGAGTTCAAAGGTCTGGTTGGGCAGTATTTCGTGCATCGACGCTCCTTTCTGACGGCGCGGAACATCGTTCGCGGCATTCTGGAGATCCACATCGACGACGAGAAGCGGTGTCTCGCCTTCGAGGAGTATCAAAACTACATCGCCGACTCGGGTCTGCGGGACTCGTTTTCCTATACGGGTGAGATCTACATCAATGCTGCGCGCACATTGTTCAGTATGGTGGCCTTCCGCGAAGGACAGTGCCGACTGATGATGACCCAGCGGCCCGAGCAATTCTCCAGCGAAATCTCGGATGCCGCGCCTCCCAAGCGCGGTGCCACACGAATGCGCGGGGCGCTGCTGACGCATGGCTTCGCACGTAACTTCTGGCAGCCTGCGCTCAGCGCAGTCGCGCTCGAAAGCTTGCCGGCGAGCATGTGGCGTCATGCCCGCGATCACTGCCGTACGATCAAGCCGGATGACCCGGAGTTCGCGTCCATCGCGCTCGAGATCGCATATGCGGAAGAACATGCGACCACCATGACGCCGTTGATGTTCACTAAACTCCACCCTGAAAAAGCGAGAGTTTGACATCCAGGGCATTGCCGCTGCGCGCGGACCTGGCTCGTTGGCATCGCGCTTGTGTCCTGGTCGCGGACACAGCATAACACGCCAACCCCATCTCGAAGCCGTTCACGCGAAGGGTGCGCGGCTCCAGACTTTCACTCTACGTCGAGGATTTGCATGTCGACCCGCCAAGACAGCGCGCCCAGCCCCACCATTGCGTCTCGCAACGATCTGGTGGCGGCGATTGCCAAAGGTGAAAAGCGCGCAGCCGACTGGCGGATCGGCACGGAACACGAAAAGTTTCTGTTCCACACCGACACACTGGGTCCGGTTCCCTACGACGGGCCGCGCGGCGTGCGGGCGTTGATGCAGGGCCTCATGACCCGGTTCGGTTGGGAGGCCATTCGCGAGGGCGACACCATCATCGCGCTGAAGCGTCCGTCAGGCGAAGCGGGGGGAACGGTATCCCTCGAGCCGGGTGGCCAGTTCGAGCTGTCGGGTGATCCGCTGACCACCCTGCACGAGGTGGCGCACGAAACGCGCGAGCATCTCGATCAGGTAAAAGACGTGGGAGAGGCGTTGGGCATCGGCGCTCTCGGGATGGGATTTGCGCCCGTGGCAAAGCAAGTGGACGTGCCGCGCATGCCGAAGCGCCGCTATGCGGTGATGTCACGCTATATGCCGGAAGTGGGCACGCGCGGCCTCGACATGATGTTCCGCACCTGCACCATCCAAGTCAATCTCGACTTCCAGAGCGAGGCGGACATGGTGCAGAAGCTGCGCGTCGGCCTCGCGCTGCAACCGGTGGCGACGGCGCTGTTCGCCGCATCGCCGTTCACTGAGGGCAAGCCGAACGGCTTCAAATCGATGCGCGGGGAAGTTTGGCGTGATACCGACAAGGCGCGGACCGGCAATCTGCCGTTCGCCTTCGAGAGCGGCATGGGTTATGAGCGCTATGTCGATTATGCTCTCGATGTACCGATGTATTTCATTTATCGCGACGGCCAGTATATCGACGTTGCCGGTGCCTCGTTCCGGGATTTCATGGCGGGCAATCTGGCTCGCGTGCTGGGGCGTCCGGAACTGGGCGAACACACGGCCACGATCGACGATTGGTCCGACCACCTCACGACGCTGTTCCCGGACGTACGTCTGAAGTCGTTCCTAGAGATGCGGGGCGCAGACGGCGGCGGCTTGAGCCAAATCTGTGCGCTGCCGGCGTTCTGGGTCGGACTGCTCTATGATCAGACGGCACTCGACAGCGCCAGTGACCTGATTGGCGACTGGACCGCCGGGGACCGCGACGCCATGCGCAATGCGGTGCCGAAGGGCGGGCTGGATGCGCCGTTCCGCAAGGGCACCGTGCTCGACGTCGCGCGCGTCGCCGTCGATATTGCACGTGCCGGGCTGGTTCGCCGCGCGCGCTTGTCGATGCTCGGGCAGGACGAGAGCGTGTTCGTCGAACCGCTGCAGCAGATCGTTCGGTCAGGCAAAACCGCCGCCGACGATATGCTGGCGGCTTACGACACGCGCTGGGCGGGGAGCGTGCTGCCGGCGTTCAAGGACTACGCCTTCTGACGCGCATGAGGCCCGCCGGCGCGCTTGATGGTGGTGCAGGTTTCGAGCGGAGGCGCGGTGGTGAGCCATTTGTGCTTCTCCACCGTTACGACATAGCGGCGGCACCCCGGCGCTGCACCGGACACGAACCGGACTTCGAACAGCGCTAAACCGTCCTCGCGCTGGCGCGGCCATTTGACGACGGCAGCGTCCGACGCCTGTGACAGTGCCTTACGGATGGCCACATCGGCATTGTGGAAATCGGCGTTCGAGAGATCCGCCAGAAGTGCACGCGACAGATCCGGGTGCAACCCGACCGACCGGGCGCGCGCGCCGTAACGGTCGAGTGGGGCAGGGATCGGTGCGGCATACGGCTGATCGACGGCGGTTGCGCGTTGCGGTGGTTCGATAACCGGACGTACCAAGGGCGTCGACGACGTTTCGGCTGTGCCCGAGGACGGGCGAGGCGATCCTGGAGGTGTTGCCTCGGCAGCGGCGGCAGCCGTCGATTTCTGGTCGGAAGGCGGCACGTCGGCGAGGCGTTCCGGCGGTGGTAAACCTGTGTCTTTGACCGGGTCTTTCGCCGAGCCGGGAGGACTTTCGTTTGTCCTGGCCTGCGCAGGCAGTGTGCCCGCTGTTGCGGTGCGGTCGAAGGCCTGTTGCAGCGCTGGACCGAGCGTTTCCGTCGTCAGTGTCCAAGCTCGCGTCAGCCGCGCAGGATCGACGTATACGCTGTACCCAAGTGCGGCAAAGCCGAGCAGCAACGTCATGCGCCGAACGATTTTTCGCCGCCGCCCCGGCGGCTTCGGTCCCAAGCGGTCGTCGGGCGCGACGGCCCAGTCGAACTGCTGGTTAGAATATTCTGATGCTGCCGTGATATCGGCGGGGTGGCGGATGTCGTTCATTGCAGATGACCCCCCAGGGTTCGTGCATGATTTCCTGCATAATTTCTGGTGTCCGTCCCCGCAGACGCGTTGTGACGACAACTATCGGCAAAACCAAGGCAAGCCGCTGGGACATCGTGCAAATTCGTCGCCGCGAAATCGCTGCGCGAACGAAAACACGGCTTGGAAGGTTGGTTGAGTGCATGCAAAATGCCGTTCAGCACGCATTCATGGCAGCGGCGGTAGTTATTGGTCATGCTGGCGGCGGGCGCGTGGTGCGATCAACCTTCAGCGCTAGGGGTCATCGCGGTGACGCCGCCAGGGGCGCGATACATGTCGGTCGGGAGAACTTCGGTGACGTCGGCGGCTTTGAACTCAGCAGCGAAGGCGGCAATCGCACTTGTGCTTGCAGTGTTGCTCTCGGCTTCAGGTCCATCGTGCGGCGTGTGGGCGCAAGGATCGGGCTGCCCGGAGGCCTGCAAGGCCGCGTTTGCTGCCTGCTACAAGTCCACCGCCAACCGCGCCGCCTGTGAGATGCAACTCCAGCACTGCCTGGAGAACTGTCTGTTGTCGAAACGGTAGGGGTAACGGGGCACCGATAGCCCGTGTCGACCCAAGGCGTTCAGACGTGAAGCCGACCTACTCGACTTCGACCAATTCGATATCTTGAAAACGCAACTCGGAGGGAGCCAAACCGAACATATCGCGGAATGACGAACTCAAGTGCGCCGAACTCGCAAAGCCTGCGGCGTGGGCTGCCTCGGTCAGCGAAATGCCCGTTGCTGCGACCCGCACGACAGCTCGTAGGCGACACCAAGTCCGGTACCGGCGGAACGGAACTCCGGTTGCTTCCTTGAACACATGCAGAAACCGCGACACCGACAGCTTCGCCTCGCGCGCTAGACCGGCTGCGCTGGTCTCGCGCGACGGATCGAACCTCAAGCCGTCGATCGCATCGGCAATCCTCGGGTCGATGTGTTCTGCAGCTGTGTTGCGCAGGCCTAGAAGCTGGAGCAGCCGAGACTGTGTTTCAGACCAACGTTTGTTCCTCGCATGCAGCTCCATCAAACATGCGACGATGGCTGCTTCCTGGTCGAGTTCGAATGCACCGGCGTCATCGGACTGCTGGAACCGTTTGCGTACCGACAGGTAGTCGCGACTGAGGGCATCAAGGTAGAGAAACGCCATTGAGCCGCCCGCGCGCAGGTGATGCAGTGTGTTCGGTCCGATAAGGGCAGTTCGGCACGACCTGTAGCCTCGCAAAAGGTGAGCCGGATCTATCGCGACGTCGAACGGTGCATCGATCCCGAATGCGATTACGGCAACGGCGTTGCGATGAGGACTGAGACCCAAAGCCGGGCCGACATACAACGCGCTCGCGCCCCACAGAGCAAGGAGCGGTCTCGGCTTCCGATAGCCAGTTTCTGAAAGCGATCGATCGCCGACGCGCATAGCTTCACTCCAAGTCGAGGCAGTGGGGATCGTCGTCTCCGGCGCTTGTTGATTCGAAGGGAAGACGGCTATGCAAATCCTCGTCAAGGCCATGCTGATTGCCGCCGGGCTCATCCATCTGTTGCCGTTACCCGGGATAATCGGCGCGCGGCATCTCGAGCGGCTCTATGGCCTATCCTTCACCGAACCCAATCTCCTTGTCATCATGCGCCATCGCGCTGTGCTGTTCGGCTTGCTAGGTATTTTCATGATCTCCGCAGCGTTTAGGGCAGAGTTGGTCCCGTCAGCGCTCGTCGGCGGGTTGATCAGCGCAACCGCCTTTATAGTGCTGGCGTGGTCGGTCGGGGACGCCAATGCTGCCATCGAGCGAGTCGTCATCGCCGATTATGTCGCCGTCGCCTGCTTGGTGACAGCTGCCGTGTGCCAAGCTGCTTCCGGTCAACAGTCGTAAAGTCATCATCGCTTCAAAGCCGGA
>JANYHG010000191.1 GCA_025359165.1 Hyphomicrobiaceae bacterium | reverse complement strand
TGTGTCCTCGTTCGAGCGTGGTGCGAAGCGTGACCAACACCATCCTATCCGGCATTTTATTCAGACGGCTGTTTCAGGTATTCGGTTTTGAAACCTCAACCTTCAACACAGCGCTTTGCCGCAATAGCCGTTATACGCTGCCTGCTTCGGCTGCTTCACCTCGGCTCCGTCTGACCAGCTCCCAGATCGGGGTCCGAGTACGCGCACGGTCCACCCCCAGACGATCTGGATGCAAAAGCGATAGCATAGTCAGTCACAACCTGCACGCGCAAGTTGTTGAAATGGCTAACACGAGGGTTGTGCGGCGACAACGAGTAATCGGCTCACTGCACTGCCGGCGGTCGCTGCTTCAGCTCGCACCGACAGCTTTGGTCTCGGCTGCAGGTGAGCCGTTCGTTGCGGCCGCCGCAACGTCGGCGCGATCGCTCGCTGCGATGCGTTCGAGAATTTCGGCCGCGATAGACTTGATCGAAACGCCGACGGCCCCCGGATACTTGCCGAGCCACGAGCGCCCCTCCGGAGAGAACTGGGTAATGTGCTGCAGCGAAACCGAGCGATGGATGGGCTGCGTGAAACAGCGGTTGTCGGCGCGTTGGCGCAGCCAGGCATCATAGTCGCGATCCTGCGCGCCGTTGGGGTCCATCAGATTGACCACGACGCCCAGATTTTCCGCAAATCCCATCTCCGGATTGAGCGACTTGAAGCGCCGGAACACTTCAAGACCGCACACCGAGATGTAGTCCGGTTTGGTCGGGGAAATATGAAAATCGGCTTCGCGCAGCCACGATTCCGTCAACACCGACAGGCCCGGCGGACAATCGATCAACACGACGTCGAACGCCGAACGCACACCGTCCAGCAGGCTTTGGATCGTCGCCCGCAATGCGCCGTGCTGACTTTCTTTCGAGACCTCGCGCTCGAACAGGGTCAGCTGCATATCGCTCGGAATGAGATACAGCCCGCTGGCGTCGTCGATGTCGGATGTGTTGGCGACGACGTATCGCGGCCAATCCAGCGGCTGATGCTGGAGCACCGTATTCGCCAGCAAATCAACGATCGTGGTCGCTTCCGACTGCAGTTTGTGCAGGCGCATCGAGGTCATGAGCATGGAGCTGACGCTGGCTTGCGAATCGGAATCGATCACCAACACCGATTTGTTGTAGATCGCCGTCAGCGTTTCAGCCACCGCCAGCACCAGGGTCGATTTGCCGACACCGCCCTTGGTGTTCATGACAGCGATTGTCGAACGCTTCATTTGACGTCTAACCCCATGTTTCGGCACCGGCAAACCAGCGCAGTCGTCGGCCCCGCGAACCGTTCGACACTCGCGCCGGCTCGATACAGGACGAAAGTACCACGTACAACGTGATCACGTCACCTTGCGTCTTGTCCGGTACACAGCCCGGAGCACGCGCGCCGAGACCTTGGGCGCTGGAAAGGCATGCAAGGAATCGTGCTGCGAAAGATCCCATCACCGCCGCGCCGGTCACGTCAATTGCTCGGGCAGTATAATCATTCGGAATCGGCAGCGGCGTGTCCCGTCTGCAAGCCACCTGCCATCCGTCCTATGATGACCTTAGGGCGATGTGGTTGTACGGGCGGTCCGGCGGCGTGCGCACTCAATCCGTGCGCTGCCAATGTGTGCCGCCGCGCGCGACCAGCACCTGCTGCTGCGTGACGCCGATGACGGCGGGCTTGATCACCACCCGCTCGCTGGCGGGACGGACCAGGATGGTGCGCTCCACCTCGGCGTAGGAGGGTGCAATGTAGCTGCGGCGAACCGAGGCGGGCGCGACCAGCACCGTCTGGCGCACCGTTCGGTACCGCGCCGGGACCACATGCGCCACCCGCCCTGCAGGCGTCACCTGGACCTGCCGCTCTTCGTCGCGCGTGATGGCAGGTACGACGATCTTGCACATCGTTTCGACGCCACGTCGATCGACTTGGCGTTCCCAGCGGTACGTTGCAGGCCGCACGACAACCGTCTCGCGCAGCACACGATACTGGGCTGGCGTCTCCACATAAGACACCTCCGCCGGGCGGACCTGCATCGAACGTTCGACGGTCGCGTATTCGGCGGGAACGTGCTGCGCCACCCAGCGTCCGGGTGAAATGATCGTGCGTTGTGCGCGCGACACGCGGACGGCAGGCTCACGGACGACTTCGGCGCGGGCTGCTTCGATCACGACGGGACGTGACACGCTGCGATAGACGTCCGGCGTGCGCACTTTCTGATAGCACTCCACCGCCCCACCGGTATCGCAACCGAACCGACCGGCCTCGGCGCTGCTTGCAAGGGCAGTCAGCGCAAAGGTCGACATGGCCATCAGGCATGTGCCGCGAATATGGGAATGCAGGGACATCCGAAGCTCCAGAAACAGCCGAAAGGAACTCTGGCTATACTCCGAAAGCAGCGATTTTGCTTTGAGTTTCAAAGTCTAGGTAAAGATAACTTTAAGTATTCAACATCGCCGCCTTCGCTCTTGGTCTTTACCAATCGGGCAACGATAAAACACTCGTTCTGTTTGCAGCCTTGCGTCGGAAAGCTGGTCCTCGTACGGAGGGGTACCGAGTTCGAGAGAGTTGCGAAGGGGATAAGTCATGATCGGTTCGTCGTTTCCAGGGCTGACGCGAGGGCTGTCGCCAAGCTTGCTGTCCCGCCTGCTGCTGGTTTGTGCAACGCTGTCGTTGGCCGGCTGCGGGGTCAACAACATCCCGACCTACGAGCAGGACGCCAAGGCCAAGTGGAGCGAAGTGCAGAACCAGTACAAGCGCCGCACGGATCTGGTCGGCAATCTCGTCGAAACGGTGAAGGGCTATGCCGAGCAGGAGCGTTCGGTGTTCACGCAGGTCGCCGAAGCCCGCTCGAAAGCGTCGAGTGTGCAGATCCCGGCCGACATCATCACCAACCCGGAAGCCATGAAGAAATTCCAGGAGGCGCAGGCGACCTTGGGTGGTGCGCTACGTCAATTGCTGGCGGTCTCCGAACGTTATCCCGACCTGAAGTCCGGCACCAACTTCCTGCAGCTTCAGTCGCAACTCGAAGGCACCGAGAACCGCATCGCCATCGCCCGTCGCGATTACATCGAATCCGTCCGGGCCTATAATACGGAGATCACCACGATCCCGGGCCGTTGGTGGCGCTCGTTCATGTATCCAGCGTCGAAAGAAATGGCCACCTTCGACATTCCGGTCGAAGAAACCAAAGCCCCCAAAGTTGACTTCGGTACCAAGAAGAACTGACCGCAGTTGCTGTATCTAAGGTAGGTCGCGAGCTCTGAACCGAGCTCGCGACGTCGTTTGAAAATCGTCAAACCGGGATTTCCCGTTTGCCCAACGCACCAGAACATGCCGCCGGTGTTCGCTCTTGCTTCGCAGCGGTTCGGTTGTTCGACACCCTTGCGACGGCCGTGGCGGCTGCTCTGATGCTGGTTGTGCTGTGCGCCGGTGCGGCAAACGCGGATCCGAAATTCCCACCGCTGTCCGGCCGCATCGTCGACGAGGCGCGTATTTTCTCGGCAGACGACCGCCAGCAGCTGGAAGCGACGCTGCGGGAACTCGAGGGCAAGTCCTCCGACCAGATCGTGATCTATACGACGCCCTCGCTGCAGGGCTACGAGATCGAGGAGTTCGGCTACCGCCTCGGGCGCGCCTGGAAGATCGGTCAAGCCGGCGTCAACAACGGCATCGTGCTGATCGTCGCCCCCAACGAACGCAAGGTGCGTATCGAAGTCGGCCGCGGCCTCGAACCGCTGATGACGGACGCGCTGTCGGCCACGGTCATCCAGAATTCGATCCTGCCGGGTTTTCGCCGCGGCGATTTTCCCGGCGGCGTCAAGGCCGGCGTGCGCGACATCAAAGATGTGCTGCTCGGCGACGCCGAAGAGGTCAAAAAACGCGCCCGGTCGATCAAGCCCAAGTCGCAGGATTTCGGCGACGTGCTGCCGCTGATTATTTTCGCGATCGTCTTTTTCTTCTTCATCGCCAGCTTCATATCGCAGGCCCGTCAGGCCCAGATGGCGGCTAACACCAACCCCAATGCGCAGCGCCGCCGCCGGCTCGGCGACGGCCGCGTGATCGTGGTTCCCGGCGGCTGGGGCGGCTCGGGTGGCTGGAGCGGCGGCGGCGGTTGGAGCAGCGGCTCGTCGGGCGACAGCGGCGGTGGCTTTTCCGGCGGTGGCGGCGATTTCGGTGGCGGTGGCTCGTCGGGTAGCTGGTAGCGGTGGGCCGGGAGCAGCGGAAGAGACCGGTGGGCAGAGTTGGCAGGATCAGGCATGACGCAGCGACGCATCACTCGCAACGCCCCGAAGGCGCACACGTTTATCCCGACGCCCGATGATCTCAGGGTGTCGGAGGCGATTGCCAAGGCCGAGGCTAGAACTTCCGGCGAGATCGTCGCCGTCGTCGCCTCCGAGAGCGACAGCTATCTCTATGCGTCGTTCCTCTGGGCGGCGCTGATCGCGCTGGCTGCCGTCTGGCCACTGATCTATTTCACCTGGGTCAGCGTGCAGTGGATCTACGTGTTCCAGCTGCTGGTGTTCGTCGCGCTGTCGTGGGGGCTCGCGCAACGGCCATTGCGCTATCGGTTGGTGCCGAAGGCTGTGCTGGCCGAACGGGCGCACGCGCGCGCCGTCGAACAATTCCTGGGGCAAAACCTTCACACCACCGCCGGCCGCACCGGTGTGCTGATCTTCGTGTCTGTCGCGGAGCGCCACGCCGAGATTTTGGCCGATGCGGGCATCCATCAAAAAGTGCCGGAGGGCACCTGGCAGACCATCGTCGACGAGATGACCGCGGCGATCGGCAAGGGACACACCACCGATGGTTTCGTCGCCGCCGTCGAGCAAGTCGGCAATCACCTTGCCAAACACTTCCCCCCCGGCAGCGCTCCGGTCAACGCCTTGAGCAACCATCTGATCGTGTTGAATTGAGATCGCGTCCGCGCTGGGATCGTTGATCTACCTGAAAGCGTTGTGCCGGGAGCATTCAGCCCGAGGCACAGTGCATGAGCCACGCACCTCCAGTCGACACATCTGATACCGGCGCGCAGCTTTCTCGTGCGCCGTTCCAATGGCAGCTGGACGGGCTGAACTTCTTCCTTGCCGACGTGCGCGGCGGGCTGGGTGCTTTCGTCAGCGTGTTCCTGGTGACGTCGGCGGGGTGGAGTGCGGCATCGATCGGTCAGGTTCTGACGATCAGCGGCCTGTTGGGAATCGCTCTGCATACGCCGGTGGGTACTCTGATCGACGACATCAAGGCAAAGCGCGCGCTGCTGGTGGGCGCGGTGGTGTTGCTGGCAATATGTGCCATCGCCATCGAACGGTATCCGATCGGTCCGGTCGTCTTTACAGCCGACGTGACGATGGCGGTTCTCGGTGGCGTCTTCGCGCCCGTCGTTGCAGCGATCACGCTCGGTCTCGTGCCGGAGCGCGCGTTTCCTGCACGGCTGGCGCGCAATGCCGTCTTCGATCGGGCCGGTAACATCGTGGTCGCGGTGCTGGTCGGTCTGGTCGGGTGGTATTGGACTGAGAATGCGACGTTCTACATGATCCCGGCATTCGCGCTGCTGGCGGTGGCCGTCGTCTTGGCCATACCCGCCGGTGCCATCGATCATGACCGGGCGCGGGGCTTCGACAGAAAGCAGGTCGTGAAGGACGCGCAACCGGTGCTGCGATTTTTGTTGTCCAACAAGCCGCTGTTGTTGCTTGCGGCCATTGCCGCCACGTTTCACTTCGCCAATGCGTCGTTGCTGCCGCTGGTCGGGCAGAAACTGGCGCTGGCTCACCCGGGATACGAGACGGTGCTGATGTCGGCGTGCATTCTGTTGGCGCAGCTCGTGACGATCCCGGTTGCGCTGATCGTCGGACGCAAGGCTTCGCTGTGGTCGCTGAAATGGATGCTGGCTGCGGCCTCAGTCGCGTTGATCGCACGTGCGCTGATTTTTGCGGTGGCGGATATGCCAGCGATTTTGATCGCGGCACAGGCACTGGACGGCGTATCCGCCGGCATCTGGGATGTGCTTTTGCCGCTGATGCTGGCCGATTACATCGTCGGGTCGGGACGCTACAGCGCCAGCCGCGGCATGGTCAGTACGGTGCAAGGTGTCGGCGGTTCGCTCAGCAACGTCGTGACGGGGACGCTCGTCACAGCGAGTGGCTATAGCACCGCGTTCCTGTTTGCGGCCTTGTTCGCTGGGGCTGCCTGCGCTCTCATCGCCTTGCTGCCAGAACCTGAAACCGAAAAGGAGCGGCGTACCGACGATGTCACTTGAGGGGGTGTTCGAGAGCGCGTCGCGGGCTCCCGCTTCAGGCGGACTTTGCGCCATAATACAGGGTGACCACGTGCTGCGCTTCGGCGAAGAACAGCCACCTTTCGGTGACGACCCCGAACCCGCACAGCACCACCGCGAGGAGCGTTGCCGTCGTCGCCGGCAATGGCGGCATCACCAAGGTCGCCGCCAACAACAGCGCCGGCAGCAGCAGACCCACCCACACCGTTATGCGGCGCAGTTTGTCGGCGTGTTTACGGCCAATCGCGTAGCCCATCTCGCGCATGACATAGTTGGCTTGTGTGTGCGGCGGATCGAGCGGACGTACGTCGCCGAAACGCCCGAGGCCGGTGGCAGCGCCGACCGTGTAGGTTCGCTGTGCGCTGTCGATGGTCGACCAATAGATGCGCTTGAGGACAGCCGCGAGCACAAGCAGCGCGACCGAGATCCCCACGAGCACTGGGCGTTCGAGCGCAAACAATCGCAGCACCGTGATGGCCAGCAAGCTGCCGGTGGCGAGGGACAGCACGCAATAGATCGGCGTGACGATAGGTTGATGCCAGGCGCGTATGGTGGGTAACGATTGATAGATCATAGCGGTGCAATAGACCGTCGCCAATGCGAGCGCGATCGACAGCAGTGCGGTTAGGCCGAAAATACCCGACGTGGTGCCGAAATAGATCCATCCCAAGGCA
Organism: Hyphomicrobiaceae bacterium; assembly: GCA_025359165.1. Lineage (GTDB taxonomy): Bacteria > Pseudomonadota > Alphaproteobacteria > Rhizobiales > Hyphomicrobiaceae > JABFRJ01. Next base: position 56,608 of record JANYHG010000191.1, on the reverse strand, counting down.
AAAACACCGGCGGGAACGAACGTCACGAGGCTCGCCAAACCTTCTCGCGAGAGCCACGACGTCCGCCACTGTGAAAGAGCGCGCCAAGCCCGCAGCGGGCGTCCGAGATGTGCCGTCGACGACAGCAAGCCTGTGGCAATCATGACGAAGGCAGCGCCCAGCCCCACGACCCCCAAACGAGTATCTGGCGCGATTGAGCGGGTCAGAGCGAGCGCCGCCATCGTCATGAGCAGGCCGTATCCGGCGCCTGACAGCGTGGTGAAGACGATGACGGAATAGGCTGGATGCATCGGTCTTTCTGTCGTCAAAAAACAGCGAGGTGGGTGCGAAGAGTTCAGCGGGTCAGCAGTTTGTCGGCGAAGGCGAACAATTTTTCGAGGGCAGAACCGGTGACGTGGGCGGGTTCGGACGCATTCATTTCCGAGCGCGCAAGGGGGGAAGTCGAGGCGTCCCGTTTGGGCCGGGGCGGCAGATATTTGTTGACCGGTTTGAAGCCCATCTCCGGGAGTAGATCGTAACCGCCGCGAGCGGCCACGAGCCTGGAAACGTCGCTGTCGATGTCGCCGAGATCGCCGAAGTGCCGCGCGCCCGTGGGGCACGCGCGGACGCAGGCGGGAATGCGGTCTTCCTCGGGTATGTGTTCGTTGTAGATCCGGTCGACGCACAGCGTGCATTTTTTCATGATGCCGTCGGCGTAATCGTATTCGCGGGCACCATACGCACAGGCCCAGGAGCAAAGTTTGCAGCCGATGCAGGTGTCGGGGTTCACCAGGACGATGCCGTCCTCGGCGCGTTTGTAGCTGGCTCCCGTCGGGCAGACGGTAACGCATGCTGGCGTTTCACACTGCAGGCATGAGCGTGGGAAATGCACCGTGCGCGAGGTGTCACCGTCACCGGTCTCATAGCTGTGCACGCGGTTGAGCCATGTGCCGTGTGGGTCGGCACCATAGGGATCGAAGTCCGACAGCGGTGCCGAATAGCCGCCCGTGTTCCACTCCTTGCAACTGGTTGCGCACGCCTGGCACCCGACGCAGGTGTCGAGATCGATGACCAATCCGAGTTTCTTCGCCGATGGAGGCGGGAGCGCCGTCATGCTGCTGCGCTCCGTTGCTGGGCGACACAATCGACGCGTGAATTCGTCGTGGACGGACGCCTGCACGACAATGACGATAAAACGGATTGGGCGCTGCGTTTGTTCATGTCCGCTCCCGGTTGAAGGCGCGGCCGAAATCGGAGACGGCGACCTTTGCGGCCGGCACGGGCGAGGCCGTCGGCTCGAAGCGCGGTGCGGTTTCCGGCGGTTCGTCGTGGCTACATTTTTTGACATCGACGCGAAGATCGTACCAGGCGGCCTGGCCGGTGACGGGATCGGAGTTGGAATAGCGATAACCGTCAGCCCGTGCCGGCAACAATTCGGCAATGAGGTGATTGAGCAAAAAGCCCTGCTTGGCTTCCGGTGCGTCGTCGTCGAGCGCCCACGCGCCGCGTCGCTTGCCGATGGCGTTCCAGGTCCAGACGGTGTCGGGGTTGACGCCATCCATCACTTTCACCTGACATTTGACGCGGCCAATGTGCGACGAAATCCAAACCCAGTCGTCGTCGACGATGCCCAGTTTGGCCGCGCGCACGCGGGCGATGTAGAGCCGGTTGGCAGTATGAATTTGGCGCAGCCACGCGTTCTGTGACCCCCATGAATGATACATCGCCATGGGGCGCTGGGTGATGGCGTGCATCGGATAGGCGTGCTCGTCGATCAGTGTGCCCTCGAAAGGCGCGTACCAGAACGGCAGCGGATCGAAATAGCGTTCGATGCGATGGCGATGAGTATTCGGTGGTTGCACGTCGCCGTGTCCGCGGGCCGCGAGACGAAACTTCTGCAGCGGTTCCGAATAGAGCTGGAAGATGATCGGGTCGGTCGAGCCAGTGAAGCCGACCGATTTGGCGAAGGCCAGATACTCGGCATTGGCGTGCTTCATGTACTGCTGAGACGGCGGCAAGTGGTAGATGTGAAATGCGCCGTTCTCGATGTAGCGATCGAGTTGGTCGGGGTTGACCTCGCCGATGCCGAATTGCTCGCCACCTTTGCCGCGCCAGCCGGCCAGCGGTCCGATGCCGGGCGTGCGTTCGTGGTTGACGATGTAGTCGGGGTAGCCGCCGGGGTACTTGGCTTTGCCGTCGACGGTGACGAAGCCGGGCAGTTTCAGGCGCGCGCCGAGATCGATCAGCACATCCTGAAAGGCGCGCACGTCTCGATCGGGTGCTACGATGGGATGACGGATGGCGTCAGCGGGACCGTTGGGGTCTGAAATCGGGCGATCGAGCAGCGAGATGCAGTCGAAGCGTTCGAGATAGGTCGTGTCGGGTAGGATGAGATCGGCGTAGGCGACCATTTCTGACGCATAGGCATCGGAGTAGATGATCTTGCCGATCTTGTAAGTGCCGTCGGCGTTCTTGTCGGTGAGATAGCCGTGTGTGGCGGCGATATTCATCGACGAGTTCCAGGCCATGTTGGCCATGTAGAGGAACAGAACGTCGATGGCGTAGGGATCGGCCAGGCCGGCGTTGGTGATGGCCATGTGCATCAGCCCGTGGGCCGCCAGGGGTGCGTCCCAGGAAAATGCTTTGTCGAGGCGCGACGGTGCGCCGTTTTCATCGACGAGCAGATCTGCGGGGCTGGCGACGAAGCCCAGATGCATGCCGGGCAGCGGTGTATTCGGTCTGATATGTTCGTGTTTGCCGGCCGGTTTGTTGGCCGGCGGGGCAGTCTTCGGATAGGGCGCTTTGTAACGAAAGCCGCCGGGCACATCGATGGTGCCGAGCACGATCTGCAATACGTGCAACATGCGGCACGTCTGAAAGCCGTTCGAGTGGGCGGAAATTCCGCGCATGGCGTGCATCGAAACGGGCCGGCCGGTTATTTCCTGATGTCGGCGTCCGGCCCAATCCGTCCATGCTATCGGCAAAGTCACGGTTTGGCGAAACGCGACATCGGCGATCTCGGCGGCGACGCGGACGATCGTGTCGGCCCCGATCCCGCATTCGGCAGCGACGGTGGCGGGCGCGTATTCGGCCGACAAAAAGCGTTCGGCGAGCAGGCGGAACGACGGCACGGCCGCGCGTCCGTCGGCGAGTTGGTAATCGCCTGTCAGAGCGGGTGCGATGTCGACGCGGTTGGCCGCGACCAGGGTTTTTGAGAGCTTGTCAAAGCAGAGCGGCTGGCCGTTCGCGTCGCGGGCAAACAGACCGTCGTCGCGGGCGCCGGGATCGCGGATGACCAGCCACGGCGCATTGGTGTAGCGCACGAGGTAGTCGAGATCGATGTTGCCGGTCCGAAACAGTTCGTGGATCAGCGCGCCGACGAACAGGCCGTCGGTGCCGGGTTTGAGGCCGATCCATTCGTCGGCGATGGCGTTGTAGCCGGTGCGGATGGGGTTGATCGAAACGACCTTGGCACCGCGCCCCTTGAGTTTGCCGAGGCCGATCTTGATCGGGTTGGAGCCGTGATCCTCGGCGACGCCGAACAACAGAAAATATTTGGTGTGGTCCCAGTCTGGTTCGCCGAATTCCCAGAACGAACCGCCGAACGTATACAAGCCGCCCGCTGCCATGTTGACGGAGCAGAAGCCGCCGTGGGCCGCGAAATTGGGTGTGCCGTACTGCATCGCCCACCAGCCGGTGAGCGATTGCGATTGATCGCGACCGGTATAGAACGCAAAGCGTTTCGGATCGCGCGCACGCACTTCGCCCATCCACTCGGTGGCCAGCGCCAGCGCTTCGTCCCACGAAATTTCTTTGAACTCGCCGGAGCCGCGTTCGCCGGTGCGCAAGAGCGGTGCGCGCAGACGCGCCGGAGAATTGTGCTGCATGATGCCGGCGGCACCCTTGCCGCAGATGACGCCGCGATTGACCGGATGGGCGCGATTGCCGTCGATGTAGCGAACCTTGCCATCTTTGAGGTGGACCTGAATGCCACAGCGGCAGGCGCACATGTAGCAGGTGGTTGTTTTGATCTCGTCCGCCGGTGGGACGGAAAGTGCAACGTGCGGTTCGTCATGTCGGCGCGCCATGACAGATGCCGCTGCGTTCATCCCGTCACGCGCTGGCGGATGCTTGTGCATTCGATCTCCCCGGAGGGTCCGCGTACATCACGGCACGTGGCCCCCTGCGTCCCACTGAAATCGCTATTGTCAGCGTCGTCCAAATCGCTTTCGTTTTTGTATTAACGGGGCGACTACCCATAATGAGCTTGCGCATTGGGCCGCAAGGCAGCGCCATTGTAAAGCGCCGGCATCGCAGCCGCGTTTCGTGCGTGTTCAAGGGGCGGCCGTCACGGCCTGTGCCAGCGTGATCGCAGCCGAATCCACGATGTCGGCGACGGTGGCACCGCGCGAGAGATCCGAGATGGGGTGGGCGAAGCCCTGCAACATCGGACCGATGGCTTGCGCACCGCCCAAGTGCTGGGTGAGTTTGTAGGCGATGTTGGCGGCGTCGAGAGTGGGGAACACTAATACATTGGCACGGCCTGCGACGGCGCTGGGGTCGCGGACCTTCTTGGCTGCGATCGCGGGCGACAGCGCGGCATCGGCTTGCAATTCACCGTCGACTGCTAGAGCGGGCGCGCGCTCGCGAATGATGGCGAGCGCTGCGCGGACTTTATCGACATGGCTGTGCTGGGCGCTGCCATGGGTCGAAAACGACAGCAGCGCCACGCGCGGTTGCGTCTGTAGCAGCGCGCGGGCGCTGGCTGCGGATGCGATGGCGATGTCGGCGAGTTCGGTGGCGGTGGGATCGGCGACAACCGCGCAGTCTGCAAAAATCAGCTGGCTGGCCGGAACGGTGGGAGACGCCTTGGTCAGCATGAGAAAGAAGCTCGATGGCGTAGCGATGCCAGGCGCGAGACCGATGGTCATGAGCGCAGCTTCGAGGACACGGCGGGTCGGGTTGGCGACGCCTGCGAGCATGGCGGCGGCGTCACCGGACTTGACCATCATGCCGGCGAAATACAGCGGCTTGCGGAGCAGGCGGACAGCGGTTTTGTCGTTGAGCGACGGGCGGTCGGCGGCACAGAGCGCAGCGTAAGCCGCGCAAGAAGTGTCATCGAGAGGGTTGCGAACGGCGATGCCGTCCAGCGTGAGGCCGAGGGCGGTGGCTCTGGCTTCCAAGGCGTCGGGGTCGCCCAGCAAAATCGGGTGGGCAAGTGCTGCATCACGAAGGCTGCAGGCGGCGTTAACGATGCGATCGTCGTCGCCTTCGGGAAGTACGAGTGCGAGACCTCGTCCGGCGATGCGGCGCTTACACGCGTCGATGATGGTCATGCGGGGTGTGATCTCTGCAAGCTGGTTGCGTATCATGAGCGTCGATGGGGTGTCGCGATAGTCTAAGCACCCTCCCATTCCGCACCAGCCCCCAAGACCCGCGAACCGACAACAGAAAACCGACAACAAAGCTTGACAGCGGCGGCTCTGTTGCGACACTCGACCCAAATGGCTGGAGGCTGTTGCGCTGCGTGGTGCTTCCGGCCCGCTGTATCTCTGGAGATCGAAATCCCATGCATATGACGACGGAAGAGGCATTCGTGAAAGTGCTGCAGATGCACGGCATCGAGCACGCGTTCGGGATCATCGGCTCGGCGTTCATGCCGATTTCGGACTTGTTTCCGAAGGCCGGCATCACGTTCTGGGACGTGGCGCAGGAGACGAACGGTGGTTTGATTTGCGACGGCTATACGCGTTCCACAGGTAAGATCGCAATGGCGATCGCGCAGAATGGTCCCGGAGTGACAGGCTTCGTGACGGCGGTGAAAACGGCCTATTGGAACCACACGCCGATGTTGTTGGTGACGCCGCAGGCAGCCAACAAAACGATCGGCATGGGTGGTTTTCAGGAAGTCGAGCAGATGGCCATGTTCCGTGACATGGTCGGCTATCAGGAGGAGGTGCGCGATCCATCGCGCGTGGCGGAAGTGCTGAACCGCGTCATCCTCAAGGCCAAGCGCTTGTCGGCACCGGCGCAGATCAACATTCCGCGTGATTACTGGACGCAAGTGATCGACATCGCGCTGCCTGCCATCGTCGAGTTCGAGCGTCCTGCGGGCGGCGAAAAGGCGATCGCGACTGCGGCGAAGATTTTGTCGGAGGCCAAATTTCCGGTGATCCTGTCGGGGGCCGGCGTGGTGCTGGCAGATGCGATCCCGGCGTGTGCGGCGCTGGCTGAAAAACTCGACGCACCCGTCTGCAACAACTATCAGCACAACGACAGTTTTCCCGGCAGCCATCGTCTGGCGGTGGGGCCGCTCGGGTACAACGGCTCGAAAGCTGCGATGGAGTTGGTGGCAAAGGCCGACGTGGTGCTGGCGCTCGGGACGCGGCTCAATCCGTTCTCGACGCTGCCGGGCTATGGCATCGACTACTGGCCGAAAAATGCGAAAATCATCCAGGTCGATATCAATGCGGATCGCATCGGGTTGACCAAGCCGGTCACCGTCGGCATCTGCGGCGATGCGAAGGCTGTCGCGCAACAGATTCTGGCGCAGCTGTCGCCGACGGCGGGCAACGCGGGCCGTGATGAGCGAAAAGCGCTGGTCCACAAGACGAAGTCGGCGTGGCTGCAGGCGCTGTCGGGCATGGATCACGAGGACGACGACCCCGGCACGGTGTGGAATGCCGAGGCGCGCAAGCGTGATGCCGACCGCATGTCACCCCGGCAGGCGTGGCGCGCCATTCAAGCGGGGTTACCGAGTGATGCCATCATTTCAAGCGATATCGGCAACAACTGCGCCATCGGCAATGCCTACCCGACGTTCGAAAAGGGACGCAAATATCTGGCGCCCGGGCTGTTCGGACCTTGCGGCTACGGGTTCCCGTCGATCATCGGCGCGAAGATCGGCAATCCGGATACGCCGGTGGTGGGTTTCGCCGGCGACGGCGCGTTCGGCATCTCGATGAGCGAGATGAGTTCGATCGGGCGCAAGGAATGGCCGGGAATAACGATGGTGATCTTCCGCAATTATCAGTGGGGTGCCGAGAAGCGCAACTCGATCCTGTGGTACGACGACAACTTCGTCGGCACCGAACTGGATCCGCATCTCAGCTACGCGAAAGTGGCCGAGGGCTGCGGGCTGAAAGGCATCACGGTGCGCACGCAAGCGGAACTGACAGCGGCGATCCGCGAAAGCTGCGACGCGCAGAAGAAGCGGACGACCACCTTCATCGAAGTCATCCTCAATCAGGAATTGGGCGAGCCGTTCCGGCGCGACGCGATGAAGAAGCCGGTCGTGGTCGCGGGCATCGATCCGAAAGACATGCGCAAGCAGGTCGTGTGACGGGCGCGGGTCCTGCGGGATTTTCCGCGCGGACCCGAGGCGTCAGTTCAAAGTTTCCGCCAGCTTCAGGCGTTGGACTTTGCCGGAGGGGCCTTTCGGCAGATCGGTGACGACGTGCCAGCGGCGGGGTGTTTTGAATTTACCGAGTTCACGCAGGCAGAAGGCATCGAGTGCGATCTTGTCGTAAGCCGCGCCCGGCTTGAGGATGATCGCGGCGGCGATGTCCTGGCCATAGTTGGCGTCCGGGATGCCGAAGGCGGCGGCTTCGAGAACGTCGGGATGGCTCAACAGCGCCTCGTCGATTTCGCGCGGAGCGATATTTTCGCCGCCCTTTATGATGAGCTCCTTGAGGCGGCCGGTAACGAAGTAGAAGCCGTCGGCGTCGCGGTAGCCGAGGTCGCCGGTGCGCAACCATCCGTCGGCATCGATGGCTTCGGCGGTTTTTTCAGGTGCCTTGAAATATCCCGACATGACGTTAGGTCCGCGCAGCACGAGTTCACCGGTGGCGGTGTCGGCCAGATACTGGCCGGTGTCGTCGACGACGGCTGCTTCGACACCAAGCGGCAGGCCAGGGCTACCGTAGCGGCGGCGGGCGTCATGGGGATTGCAGAATACGGTTGAGGCGCATTCGGTCATGCCCATCGCCTCGATGACGGGAATTCCGAAACGCAGCTCGAAGGCCTTGTGATGTTCGGGCGGCAAGGGTGCGGACGCCGAGCGCCCGAAACGCAATTGCGGGAAGCTGCGCGTTTCCGGCGTATTGAGCAGATACGAGATGATTGTCGGCACCATGTTGATCCAGGTGCACTTGTGCTTTTCGACGAGGTCCCACCAGTTCGTGGTGGAAAACCGGTGCGGGGCGACGATGCTGCCGCCCGACACGAACGGGGCGAGCGTGGCAATGACCTGGCCGTTGATGTGATAGAGCGGCAGCGAACTCAGCACGCGATCGTCCTGCGTAAGGCCATGCCAGGCGACGACAGCGCGAGCGCTGGCGAGCAGGTTCGCATGGCTCAGCAACACGCCCTTCGGCGTGCCTGTCGTGCCCGACGTGTACATCAACAAGGCGGTGTCGTCGGGCTTCGCATGATGGACGTGCGGGGTCTCGACTGACGGGAAAAGTGTTTCCGCATCGATGTCGATGATCGCAACGTCAGGAGGTGGCGCGCCCATGTCGGCCATGGCTTCGGCCAGTTGAGATGCGTGCGCTGCGCAGGTGAAGATCAGGCGCGCCTCGCTATGTGCAATGGTCCAGGCGAGTTGGCTGCGTTGGGCGAGCAGATTGAGGGGAGCTACGACATAGCCGACGCTCATGAGGCCGAGAAAAAGTGCGGCCGTTTGCGTGCCGTTGTGAAGGAACAGGGCGATCGTCGCGCCCGGATGAATGTCGCGGGATTGAAGATAGCCGGCAAGCCGTTGCGTATTTTCCGCCAGTGCGCCGTAGGTCAGGCACTGGCCGGTTTCCGGCGCTATGATCAGCGCGGCGTCGGGCCTCAGGCGCGCATGTTCACCCAGCACACTGCCGATGGTGGTGGTATCTCGCATCAGGCGCCGTACTGCTTGATATAGGCACCGAGCACGTCGTCGACAGACGGCACGCGCTCGGGGATCGGGTGGGCGATGCGCGTGATATTGAGGAACTGGCGATACGTCATGTTGTCGGAGAAGTTGTTGCCGCCCCAGGTGCCGCAGCCCATCGACAGCGAGAACGGCAGGCCATTGTCGAAGCTGCCGCCGGTGGCGATGGCGTGCGCCTGATTGACGATGACGCGGCAGACCTTGAGATGGAGGCCGAGCTGCAGCGCCTGGTCGGCGACTTTAGAATGCAAGCTCACGGAATGGCCAGCTCCCTGAAAATCATAGACGCGCTCGACGATGGCGGCGGCATCGGCGAAGTCTCGGGATTTGTAGAGGGTGAGGACGGGCGACAGTTTCTCGCCGGAAAACGGATGCGCTTTACCGAAGCCGGTTTCCTCGACCATCAGAAACTTCGCCTCCGCTATTCCGGTACGCGTGAGGCCTGCCGCTTTTGCGATGTCGGCTGCGGGTTGGGCGATCAAGGTGGCGGACAGCTTGCCGGCCGGCCAGAGCGCCGACTGCAGTTTGGCCGTCTCGTCGGCGTCGAGCAGCACGCCGCCAGCGCGCGTCAGTGCGGAAACAGCGGCAGCGTAAACTTCTGTATCGATGACGGCGCTGTTTTCCGACGAGCAACTGGTAGCGTTGTCGAAGATTTTCGAGCGGGCAATTTTCTGCGCCGCGTCGTCCAAGTCAGCGCTCGCATCGATGATGCTGGCGACGTTACCGGCTCCGACGCCGAAGGCAGGGGTGCCGCTGGCGTAGGCCGAGCGTATGTTGGCTTGCGAGCCGGTGGCGACGATCAGATCGGCCTGACGCATGAGTGCGTGCGTGGTGTCCTTGGTGATGGGAGCAGGCAGCATCTGCACCAGATCGTGCGGCGCGCCAATCTTGTCGAACTCGGCGTGGATGAATTTCAGCAACAACGCGCAGGTGCTCCAACCTTTCGGTGATGGCGCGACGATGATCGCGTTACGGCCTTTGAGGGCGTTGATGATTTTATTGGCGGGAGTGGCACCTGGATTGGTCGAGGGGGTGATTGCTGCGACGACGCCGACCGGACGGGCGATTTCGGTGATGCCGGTGTCGGCATTTTCGGCAATGACGCCGACGCTGATCGCGCCTTGCAGATCGCGCAGCAGGCCGAGCGTCTTGCGGTGGTTCTTGGTTATCTTGTCGTCGACGTTGCCGAGGCCGGTATCGGCGACGGCCAGCTCGGCGAGGCGGCGATTTCGCGCCGGCTCCATGATGGCCCATCCGGCGGCTGCGACAAGGTTGTCGGCTTGGGCCTGTGTGTAGCCGTCGATCCTGTGTTGTGCGGAGCGGGCGCGCGCGACCAAGCCGGCGACGATGTGATCGGCGGGATTGTCGCGTGACAGCAGCTGAGGGGTGGCCATGGGTGGGTGTCCGGTGATCGTCTCGATGTCGCTGTGTCGGGCGGGATGCGGCCTGCGTCAAGCCATGCGCGACGGCGTCTCGAATTTCCGATCGGGATGCATGGTGAACGCGAGCAATGCGCCGAGCAGCAACAGGCCGAGTGAGGCGATGAACGGATAGTCCCAGCGACCGGTGGCGTCGATGATCCAGCCGAACACGACCGGGGATATCATGCCGGCGACGCCGAAGCCGAAATTCATGAAACCGGAGGCGGTGCCGGAATAGTCGGGGGCGATATCCATGGGTACCGCCCAGATTGGCGCGACGATCAGTTCAGCGAAGAAGAAAGCGCCGCTCAGACAGATGGCGACGGTGACGAGATCGTGCACAAAGAGGATCGGTAGTGTGAACGCGAAAGCGCCGAGAAAACCCAGCACGATAACGCTGACGCGGGCGGTGGCGACGCTGCCGGTGCGCTTCAGAATGTAGTCGGAGAGCAGGCCGCCAACGGTGTCGCCGACAACGCCTGCAAACAGAACGGCGGATGCGAAAAATGCAGCGTTTTTCAGATCCAACTTGTAGTCGTGTACGAAGAACGACGGCATCCAGCTGATGTAGACCCACAGCGTCCAACCATAGCAGAAATCGGTCAGCGTCACGGGCAGCATGCGCCGCAGCAGTGGACCCCAAGGCGTTTTCTCGCCTTGAAGGCGCGGCTTCACTTCGGGCAGCAGGGCGAGTTCTCCCGGCGTGATGCCGCTGTGCGTCTTTGGATCGTCGCGGAAATACCACCACCACGCCAGCACCCAGAGGAAGCTCAACGCGCCGACGATGACGAAGGCCAGACGCCACGAGTAGAGCGCGATGAGGCCAGCGAAGAGCGGTGGTGTGATGGCATTGCCGAAGCGAGCGAACGAGTGCGTGATGCCCTGCGCCCAGCCCCGCCGGCCGGCCGGCATCCAAGCCGAGAGCGCGCGGGTGGCGGTGGGAAATGCTGCGCCTTCACCGATGCCGAGCAGCACGCGTGCGGCGAACAGCGACGCCAAGCCTTCGACGAACCCGATCAGGATCGTGGCGGCCGACCAGATGGTACCGCACATCACCAGGGTCCAGCGGGCACCGAGCTTGTCACCGACCCAACCGCCGGCGATCTGGAAAAATGCGTAAGGGTAGGCGAACGCCGAGATCGCCCAACCGAAATCCTTGGCGCTGAGGCCGAGCTCTTTCTGCATCACGGGGCCGGCGGTGGCGATGTTGACGCGATCGATGTAGGTGACCAGATACATCAGACACACGATCAGCAGCACGATGTTGGCTGCGCCGAAGATGCGATTTCGCGGCATGAATGCCACCCCGTTTTCATGTCACTTATCGACTGTCTCCGAAACGTGCATGGTTCGCAAGGCTGTGGCAATACGCGATCAATCCGCACTTCTAACGGCAGCGTTTGGAGATTTTCTCCTCAGCCAGCCGTCGGCAGATCCTTCGCGCTGTCCCGATCGCGTTGCCGAAGTTGTGAATGCGTCAGCGCGGGTTGATGCGCAAAATTCTCGACATTTCGGATACGTGCGGCGGCTCATGCGTCAAATGATGACGCAAACGATGACAACGGTGGCGCAACCTGTTCCAGCGGCTTGCGCTCAGCGTCGACGCCCCACTTCGCGGCTACGGCGGCAGCACTGAGCATGGCCACCGCGCCGAGCGCGTAGCCTGCGAATACGCTGGGGCGAGATCCGGATTGAATAAGATGGCCCATCAGGAACGGCGCGAACACGCCGCCGATGCCGGTGCCGATGGCGTAGAATGCCGCGATGGCGAGCGCGCGGATCTCGAGCGGAAAGGTTTCGCTGACCGTGAGGTAGGCGGAACTGGCGGCGGCGGAGGCGAAGAAAAACGTCACCGACCACGCTAGGGTCAACGACGCTGCCGATATTTCGCTATATGCGAATAGGCTGCCGGTAGCTGCGAGAAGCACGCCTGAAATCGCATACGTCGTCGCAATCATGATGCGGCGTCCGATACTATCGAAAAAACGCCCGAGCAGCAGCGGGCCGGCAAAGTTACCTGCTGCAAACGGCAACAAGTACCAACCGACCTGTGCCGAGGGTATCGCGTAGAAGTCGATCAAGATCAGGGCATAGGTGAAGAATATGGCGTTGTAGAAAAAGGCCTGAGCGGCCATGAGAGTCAGTCCGACGAGCGCGCGTTTGCGTTGGTCGACGAACAGCACGCGGGCGGCCTCGCGCAGCGGTGTGCTTTGGCGCGAGCGCAAAGTCACTGCTGCATCGGTCGGCGGCGGAAGCCTGTGGCCCTCGCTCTCGAAGCGACGTTCGATTGCCGTCACGATGGCTTCGGCTTCCGCATGGCGGCCATGCGTAATCAACCAGCGCGGACTTTCGGGAATCCACAGCCGCATGAAAAAAACGATCAAACTGAGTGCTGCGCCGATGGCAAAAGCCGCGCGCCAGCCGCGATCGGGGGAGATGACAGCCGGGTCGAGCACGACGATCGACGCGACAGCCCCCAAGGCAGCGCCAATCCAAAAGCTGCCGTTGATCACGAGATCCGTCCACCCGCGTACACGCGCGGGGATCAGTTCCTGGATCGTAGAATTTATGGCTGCATATTCGCCTCCGATACCCGCACCGGTCAGGAACCGGAAGACGACGAAGCTCCAGAAATCCCACGACAAGCTAGTGGCGGCCGTAGCGGCGATGTAGACGGCAATAGTTATGAAAAAAAGCTTCTTGCGGCCGAGACGATCCGTCAGCCATCCGAAGAACAGTGCGCCGGTCACTGCACCGAGCAGGTAAGCGGTGCTCAGCCAGCCGATATCGACAGCGTCGAACTGCAACTGCGGACTGGACCTCAAGGCCCCCGCGACAGCTCCGATCACGGTGACTTCGAGCCCGTCCAGAATCCACGTGATGCCGAGGGCCGCGACCACGAGCGTGTGGAAGCGGCCCCACGGCAGGCGATCGAGGCGTGCCGGAATCGACGTCGTCACCAGTCCGGATGGTCCGGTCATGTTGGCCGCTTTTTATCGCCCGGCGTTGGTGCACAGACGATAGAAGTCCACCTCCGACCATACCAGCGTCGAGACGTATGGCTTGTTACACTGTGCTTTGGTTGGACCCGCTGCGGCTTGGCTGCCACTGCCACTGCCACCGCCGCCGCGCGAGCCATAGACTGTGGCGGGCTGCGTTCCTGCGGACCCCATTGCGGTATTCGGCGGGTTCGAGTTCACGCCCGAAGCGCCGGCGTCGTAACCTTGACCCGGGACCTGACCGAGCGCTGGAGCAGATTTGTCCTGGCTGGACGCGCGATTATTCAGACCCTGATTTGGCACCTGTCCGAGTGCGGGTTGGTCCGTCCCCTGTCCGGAATTGAAGCTTCCCGTACCGGCCCCGGCAGATGGTAGTCCAGGCGGCAAGGTGGAGCCCGGCACCGGGTTCGACGACGCTGCCCCTGAACTCGCCCCGATGCCGGACGAGGTGCCAGGGTTTATGCCTGGCCCCGGACTGCCGATGGTACCGGTTCCCACCGAGGGTGCCCCACCGACACCGCCGGTCGGGCCTGCTGTGCCACCGCCTGCTCCAGCACCTGTTGCTCCGGCACCCGCACCGCCGGCCGCTCCACCACCTGCGCCGCCGCTTGCTCCACCGCCACCTGCGCTGCCGCCACCAGAGCCACCGCCGCCCTGCGCAAATGCGCTCGTTGCGGTCAACGCCAGTGCAAAAAGTACCGATACGCGGGATGTTCTGATCATGTCGTTTCTCCTGTCCATTCAGAAGCTAACGACCTGTTAACTCAGGAGTTCCACCGGCCTCAGCGTCGGGCGTCGCCCGGTGACCGTCCGGCACTAAATCGCGTCGATGCATTGCATCAGGCGCGGAGGTCTGGAACGGTAGTGCCGAACTTTGGCCAACGCTGCTTTCGTCGAAACATGGATGACAGAATGAAAACTCAAGTGTGCATCATCGGCGGGGGGCCGTCGGGGTTGCTGCTGTCGCAACTGCTGCATCTGAAAGGCATCGCGACGATCGTACTCGAACGGCAGAGCCGTAATTACGTGCTGGGCCGCATTCGTGCCGGCGTGCTCGAAAGCGGCTTTGCGGGTTTGATGCGCGAGGCGCAATGTGGCGAACGGATGGATCGCGAGGGCGAGGTGCATCACGGCTTCTATATCGCTCATCACGGCCGGACGGATCGCATCGACCTCACCAAATATTCGGGCGGTCAATCGGTGCTGGTCTATGGGCAAACAGAAGTAACGCGCGACCTGTATGAGGCTCGAGAACGGCTTGGCGGTCAGGTCGTGCACAACGCCGCCGACGTCAAGCCACACGACCTCATGTCGGATACGCCGTTCGTTACATATACTCATAATGGACAGCCGCAGCGTGTCGATTGCGAATATGTGGTCGGTGCCGATGGGTTCCACGGCGTCAGCCGACAGTCGATTCCAAAGGACGTTTTGCGCGAGTACGAGCGTGTGTATCCGTTTGGGTGGCTCGGCGTGCTGTCGCGGACAAAACCGGTTTCTCCCGAATTGATCTATGCCAATCACGAGCGAGGCTTCGCGCTCTGCTCTCTGCGCTCGCAGGTCATGAGTCGCTATTACGTTCAAGTCCCGCTGACCGACAAAGCCGATGACTGGAGCGACGCGGCGTTCTGGGCGGAACTTAAGCGGCGTCTGCCGGGTGACGTCGCAGCAAATCTGATGATAGGGCCGTCGATCGAGAAAAGTATCGCGCCGCTGCGCAGCTACGTGGCGGAGCCGATGCGATATGGGCGGCTCTTTCTGGCCGGAGACAGCGCGCATATCGTGCCACCGACAGGCGCGAAAGGTCTCAACAGCGCCGGGTCCGATATCTACTATCTGTACCATGCGATGGTGGAGCATTACTCCAGAGGCAGCGATGCGGAGCTCGATGCTTACTCGCAGAAGGCGCTGGCGCGGATATGGAAAGCGCAGCGGTTCTCGTGGTGGATGACGAGCCTGCTGCACAAGTTTCCAGACAATTCGGAGTTCCAGGTGCGGCTGCAGCAGACCGACCTGAACTACTTGTTCTCGTCGGACGCGGCGCAGCGGTCGCTGGCGGAGAACTACGTGGGGCTGCCTTATTGACGGTCGAGCCAACATAAGGATGGGAACGGACCAGCGGCTGGAGGGTTTCGGCTGAGAACCCGATCGAGGAGCCGCCGATGTCAACCCCTGCCGAACTGCACGCGAAATTCTGGAGCGCTTTAGGCTCCGACCGGACGATGATGCTGGGCCTCGATGGTGTCGAGGACGGTCATGCCCGGCCAATGACTGCGCAGGTGGAAAACGATCGCAGTCCGATCTGGTTTTTCACATCAACCGACAACGGCATCGTGCAGAAGTTGGGTGAGGGCGACCGGGCGATCGCTACGTTCGCATCAAAGGGTAACGATCTGTTTGCGACGGTGCATGGCAAGCTCGTCGTCGACAACGACCGGGCCGTCGTTGACCGCTTGTGGAACCGGTTCGTCGCGGCGTGGTATCCGGGCGGCAAGGACGACCCGAAGTTGACGTTGCTGCGTTTCGACGCTGAGAAGGCCGAAGTCTGGGGCGACGCTTCCAGCATCGTCGCAGGCATCAAGATGCTGCTCGGCATGGATCCGAAGAAAGAGGTCAAGGACAAAGTCGCCGAAGTCGACTTGCGCTGACTTAGATCAAGCGTCGTCTCGTTTTTCGAATGCGCAGCCGTTGATGCGCCAGACATCGTCGACCTGGATCATCTGATAGTTACCGATGACGGTGCCGGCGTCGCTTTCGATGACGACACGCTGGGTCAGTTGGCCGTCTACCGTCGTCAGGCCGAGAAAGCGGATGCTACGCGATTTGAAGACTTGAGGGTAACTACGCTCGACCATGTTCATGAATGTGGTCGGCGTGCCGAACATCTGCTGGATCATCGGCGACGCGATGGCGAAAGCTGCCGCGTCGTCGCGCCGGTTCATGGCGTCGAGTTGAGCGGAGATCGTAGCTTTGATAGCGGGTTCCGAGGCATTCTGCGCGGAGGCCGAATTGCCGAAAACCAAACACATCAAGATCTGTGATGCCAACAAGATTTGTGTGAGCGTCCGTCTTGGATCGAGCGCCATCGTATTTTCTCCGCTATCGGGGATCTTTAGTATTGCGCGGCGGTCCGGCGGCGGCAATCGGCTTAATCGCTTCATTGTGCAAAACATTTTGACGACGACTTGATCGGAGTATAGTCGGCAGGAACAAGCGTTGGGGGTTTGTCCAGTGACCGGTTTGCTGCAACCTGCCTCCGAGGCAGGTCATCTTGAGAGTGTGCCGGTCGACCCAAAGGGGCTGAAGCGTAACGCGTTGACGTTCGCGTCGAATGTCGTGATCGGCGTGGCCTCGGCGGCACCGGCGTACAGCATCGCATCAGCGTTGGGGACCATCGCGGCGATCGCGGCGTATAGCGTGCCGGCAGTATTGTTGGCGGCGTTCGTGCCGATGCTTTGCGTCGCCGCCGCCTGTTATCATCTCAATCGCGCCGATCCGGATTGCGGGACGACGTTTGCGTGGGTGACGCGGGCGATGGGACCGTACGCCGGGTGGATGGGCGGTTGGGGCGTACTGGTGACCAATATTCTTGTCATGCCGAGCCTGGCCGCCATCGCTGGACAATACCTGTTTCGCCTCGTCGGGATCGCTGATCCGGCATCGGGGCTGGTCACTGCCGCCGGGGTGGCTTGGATCGCGATCATGACGGGGATCTGTTATCGCGGCGTGGAGGCTTCTGCACGGACGCAACGGCTGCTGTTGATCAGTCAGTTTGCTATCCTGGTGCTATTCGCGGTGGTTGCGCTGGTGAAAGTCTACGGGGGCGGCGGGCTCGCACCGGCCTCGCGCGTTTCGCTGCAGTGGTTCAATCCGTTCGCCATCGGTTCGATGGATACGTTCACGCAGGCGTTGCTGGTGGCGGTGTTTATTTATTGGGGTTGGGATACGGGGCTGTCGGTCAACGAGGAAACCGAAAACCCTGAGACGGGACCAGGCTTAGCGGCGATCACGTCGAACGTGCTGCTGGTCGGCATATACGTGTTGATGGCCGTAGCCACGCTGGCCTTCGCTGGACCTGAAGTGCTGGCCAAAACGAGCAGCGACGTGCTCGCGCCGCTGGGTCTGCAAGTGCTTGGACGCGGGCTGGACAAGCTGGTCATCATCGCGGTGCTGCTGTCGGCGTCGGCGTGCACGTTGACGTCGATTTTGCCGAACGCGCGGACGGCGTTGTCGATGGCCAAGCAAGGCGCGTTGCCGGAGCGGTTCGGCAGCGTGCATCCGGTGTTCGCCAATCCCGACTTCGGCACACTCGTGATGGGCGCAACGTCAATTGCGTGGTTCGTCGGCATGACGATGCTGTCGCAGAACCTGCTGGACGATTCCATTCTGGCACTGGGTCTCAGCATCTCGTTTTATTATGCGCTGACGGCGTTCTCTTGCGTGATCCTCTTTCGCGGACAACTGATGCACAGCGTCAGTAACTTTCTCACAATGGGTGTGATGCCTGTGGCTGGCGGACTGATGATGGCCGCACTCTTCGTGCAATCGTGTCTATCGCTATCGAAATCCGGTGCGACGCAGTTTTTCGGCGTCGGCGGACCGCTTGTACTTGGCGTGGGGGCATTGCTGCTCGGATTGCTTCCGATGCTGGCAATGCGCATTCGTCGACCCGAGTTCTTCCGGCAGTGATTAGACTGTATCGTGATCACAATCGACTTGCTTGAGCGACCACTTGCGTGGCCACGACGAAAAATAGCCGTGTGTTTCAGAGGACGACGGATGCCAGTAACCACTGCGATCAACTACGACGACCTCAGGCGCATGGCCAAGCGGCGGGTGCCGCGCATCGCGTTCGACTTTCTGGAAGGTGGCGTGGACGACGAGGTGGGCCTGACCCGCAACGACGACGCGTTCCGCAAGCAGACGCTGATGCCGCACTACATGGTCGACGCAGCGGTGCCGAAACTGGCAACCGAATTGTTCGGCCAGACATTTGCAGCTCCGTACGGTATCGCGCCGACGGGTGGTGCCGCACTGTTCCGGCGGGGTGCGGATCTGATGCTGGCGCGGGCGGCGCAGGCTGCGAACGTGCCTTTCATCATTTCGGGTGCGGCGACGGCGACGATGGAAGACGTAGCGGCGGTGGCACGCGACGTCAGTTGGTATCAACTTTATCTGGCCAAAAATCGCGACATTTCCAGAGATATGGTGGCGCGGGCTGACGCCTGCGGATTTTCCACGCTGGTGTTGAGCGTGGATGTGCCGGGGAAGGTGCAGCGCGAACGCAATCTGCGGAACGGGTTCTCCCGCCCGATGCGGCCGACGGTGTCGGCAAAATTGGAAGCGCTGATGCATCCGGGGTGGCTGGTCGAATATTTCTTAGGCACCGGGATGAGTGCGTCGAATTGGGAAAAGTACGCGCCAAAAGGTGCGACTCCCGACGATGTGCTGGATTTTTTGTCGTCGCAGTTTCCGACACCGTCGACGTGGGACGACGTGGCGTGGATCCGCAAACAGTGGCCGCGCAAGTTCGTGATCAAGGGTGTGCTCAATCCGGACGACGTAGCGCGGTGTGTCGCGATGGGCGTAGACGGCGTGATGCTGTCGAACCACGGCGGTCGGCAACTCGATCGTGCGCCGTCACCGCTGGAGGTGCTGCCGGTCGTGCGCGACCGGTTCGGCGAAAAGATCGTCGTGATGTTTGACAGCGGTATCAAGCGTGGTTCCGATATCGTGACGGCGCTGAGCCTCGGGGCGCAGTTCTGCTTTGTTGGGCGCTGGACATTGTTCGGTGTCACGGCGGGGGCCGACGCGGGCGCAAGTCATGCGCTCGGCATGATCCGTACCGAAGTGTCGTCGGTCATGACGCAGATCGGCGCACCCGATGTGGCAGCGTTAGGATCGAAATTCCTGATGTGGGGCGACGGCGATCTGCAGCGCAATGCGCGAAATTGAGGGATCGTGTTCAAGTCAACCTTCGTGAGGAGACCTTAATGGACCGTCGTATTGATGTTCACCTCGATGCCAAGCTGGACCTGATGCTCGAGCGCGTGGTGGACGTGCCGCCCGAGAAAGTTTGGGCCGCATGGACCCAACCGGAGCTGGTCAAACAGTGGTTCACGCCGACCCCCTGGAAAACGATCGACTGCGCCATCGACTTGAAGCCGGGTGGCGAATTTTCCACCGTCATGCTGTCACCCGATGGACAGCAGTTTCCCAATCAGGGTTGCATTCTGGACGTGGTGGAAAACCGGCGGTTGGTGTGGACCGATGCGCTCGGGCCAGGGTTCCGTCCGGTCGACAGCAAGACACCGCAAATCGGTGGGTTTACCGGCATGATTTTGATCGAGCCCGAGGGCACGGGCACCCGCTATCGCGCCATTGCCCTGCACAAACATGAAGCTGGCCGCCAAGCGCACGCCGATATGGGCTTTGAGGTCGGCTGGGGCATAGCGCTGGATGAACTGGTCGCGTTGATGCGGTCGAAGTGAGTTGGCTGGACGCTACGACGACGGGCGGCGTCAGCCCAACACGCCTTTCACGAATTCCGCCACGGCTGCGAGCACCTGGTCTTCCTGATCCCGGTGGGGCGCGTGTCCGCACTCGCGCAACACCAGCCGCGTGACGGGTCCCTTGGCGACTTCGGCGATGGCGTCGAGTTGCGCCAAGGTGCCGTATTCGTCGTCTTCGCCTTGGATGAGTAGCGTCGGTACGGTCAGCGCGCTCGCTTCCTCGGCGAGGGTCCAGCTGCGGAAGCGCGGGTCGAGCCAGATCCGCGACCAGCCGAGGAATGCGTCGTCGACGCGGGTGTGATGGCGGGCGAGCCGCGCCTTCAAGTCGGTGCGCTCGTAGGTTTCGGTGACGCGGGCGATGCTCTCGACCGAGATCGGTTCGACCATCACGTGCGGGGCCATCAATATCAGGCCCGTCGTCTGGCGACCGCTGGTGGCTGCGTGAATCAATGCGATCGACGCGCCGTCGGAATGGCCGATCAAGATTGGCGCGACGATGCCGAGTTTGTCGAGCAGGGCGGGGAGCACGTCGATGGCTTCTTCGTGCATGAACTTGGGTGTGCGCGGAGCGGTCAAGCCAGCCGATTTGCCATAACCGAAGCGGGAATAGAGCATCGCGGGTGCGCCGACCTTGCGTGCAACGTGATCGGGAAAGTCACGCCACAGGCTGACGCTGCCCAATCCCTCGTGCAGGAACACCAGTGGCGGGCACCCGGTTGCTGCGCCCGGGATCATGCGCACTTCGATCTCGCGGCCCAGCACTTCTATTTGCGGCACGTTCGAACTCCCCATAACGGCTTGAGCCAACGGCGAATATTGCGCCACTACCTCTGGCCCAACACGGATGGCACTTGCTCCGGCCACGGCCTCTGCTAGCTTCCCTGCACAAACAAGCGGCCCCATGCAACGGTTGCCGCAGCCTGGAGGAGGAACTATGACGGTGTCTCGTATTGCAGCGGCGCTGACTTTGGCGTGCGCGACTTTCGTGTCTAACCTTGGGACTGCGGTTGCGCAGGACAAGCCTATCGAGCTGAAGCTCGCGCATTGGGTGCCGCCGTCGCATCCGCTGCACAAGGCGATGGAGGATTGGGGCGCGTCGCTCAACAAGGCCTCGGGTGGCTCGCTGACGGTCAAGGTTTATCCCGCCCAACAGCTCGGCAAAGCCTTTGACCATTACGACATGGCCCGCGACGGTATCGCCGACGTGACCTATGTAAACCCCGGCTATCAGCCCGGCCGCTTCCCCATCATCGCCGCTGGCGAACTCCCGTTCCTGTTCAAGAACGCCAAAGGCGGGTCGCAGGCGCTTGATGCGTGGTATCGCAAGTATGCGGCGACCGAGATGAAGGACGTCAAATATTGCTTGGGTTTCATCCATGATCCCGGCACATTTCACTCCAAAGCCAAGAAGATCATGGTCCCCGGCGACATCAAGGGGTTGAAGATCCGTCCGGCGCAGGCGACGTTCGCGAGCTTCGTCACCGAACTCGGTGGCACCAACGTGCAAGGTGGTGCCCCCGACGTGCGCGATTTCCTCGAGAAGGGCGTCGTCGACGCGGTCGGCTTCCCCTGGGGTTCGCTGGTGCTGTTCGGAGCCGACAAAGTCACCAAGTATCATATGGACGTGCCGCTCTATGCGACCACGTTCGCGTGGGTCATCAACAAAGACAAATACGCCTCGATGAGCGACAACCAGAAAAAGGCCATCGATGGGCACTGCACGATCGAATGGGCGGAGAAGGTCGGTGGCCCCTGGGGCGAATTCGAGTTCGGCGGTCACGACAAGCTGAAAGCGCTGCCGGACCACGAGGTCTATAGCATCAGCGCCGATCAGTTGGCGGAGTGGCGTAAGGCTGCCGCACCGCTCGAAGCCAAGTGGGCGGAAGCGGTGAAGAAGTCGGGCGGCGATCCGAAAGTCGTGCAAGACGAACTCAAGGCCGCGCTGACGAAGTACGGTGCGGGACTTTAGTTGTTCAAAATCTCCGTTGCGCAAGCTTACCGGAGATATGATCGCGGGTCGTGGTACCGATTAGAGGGTGCCACGACTGCATATTCATTTTGATCGCAACTTTTGATTGTCGGTCATGTTCGGATCTCAGATTGTAACAACTCGATTTTTTACAGCCTTTCGACCCTCAATCCCCATTCACCAGCTATTCAGCCCCGATCCCGCATTGCAGCGCGATATCAGGCCCTCCTCGCTGCCGAGCTCCCACACATGTCCGAAACATTCGAACCGACGACCATGGCCAACGCGCGTAAACCATTGGCGTTGACGACGCCCACCGGCCTGCAATCGGTCGACGAGCTCAGTCAGCGGCGGCGTATCGTGCTGGTTTTGAACGTCGCCACCTACCTCGCGATGCTCTGGCTTGCGGCTCATGTGCTGAGTGCCGGCGGCTGGACGGTGGTGGACGCGATCCTGTTCATCGGTTTTGCGCTGGGTACGCCTTGGACGGTGCTCGGGTTCTGGAACGCGGTTGTAGGTCTGTGGCTGCTGCATTTTCATAAAAATCCGATCGCCGCTGTGGCGCCTTTTGCAGCCGCCGGCGACGTCGCGACGCCGATCGCCATCAAGACCGCTATTTTCATGACGGTGCGCAACGAAGATCCGGCACGCGCCATACTCAGATTGAAAACCGTCAAGGCCAGTGTGGATGCCACCGGACAGGGCAAAACGTTCAGCTATTTCGTGTTGTCGGATACCAACGACGAGGCCGTCGCGCCGGTCGAGGCGAAGGCGTTCGCCGACTGGAAGGCGTCCGATCCGGATGGTGATCGCCTGACCTATCGCCGCCGAACAGACAACACCGGCTACAAGGCCGGCAACGTGCGTGAGTTCTGCGATCGCTGGGGCAACGACTTCGAGTTGATGCTGCCACTGGATGCGGACAGCGTCATGAGCGGCGACGCCATAGTCAAGCTGGTGCGCATGATGCAGGCGTATCCGAAGCTCGGTATCCTGCAGTCGCTGGTGGTCGGCATGCCGTCGTCGTCGGCGTTCGCCCGGACGTTCCAGTTCGGCATGCGCCATGGCATGCGCGCCTACACCATGGGGCAGGCGTGGTGGGTCGGCGATTGCGGTCCGTTCTGGGGGCACAATGCGGTGGTGCGCATCAAGCCGTTCCGCGACAGTTGCGACCTGCCGATCCTGCCAGGTAAGCCGCCGCTCGGCGGTCATGTGTTGAGCCACGATCAGGTCGAGGCGACGTTCATGCGTCGCGCCGGCTATGAGGTTCGCGTGCTGCCGGTGGAAAACGGGTCGTGGGAAGAAAATCCGCCGACGATGCTCGACTTCGCCAAGCGCGATGTGCGGTGGTGCCAGGGTAACATGCAGTACGTCAAACTGCTGGATACACCGGGATTGCATTTGATGAGCCGCTTTCAGCTGGTCTGGGCCGTGCTGATGTTCGTTGGCCTCCCGGCCTGGACGCTGATGATCGCCTTGTTGCCGTTGGCCGCTTGGCAGGCGCAGAGCGTGGCGAACTATCCGACCGGGCTCGCGATCTTCCTGTACCTGCTGTTTTTCGGCATGTACCTGATGCCCAAGATCGCCGGACTTGTCGACGTCGTGCTGACCAAGGGTGGTATGAACCAGTACGGCGGTCCCGTTCGATTCATCGCCAGCGCTGCGCTCGAATTGGTCTTCTCGTTTTTGCAGGGTGCTATTTCAACCATTCGCACCACGATCTTCATGATCGGCCTCGCGTTCGGTAAATCGGTCACGTGGGGCGGGCAGAGCCGCGACGCCTACGGCATCTCGTGGCGGACTGCGGTGGAAAACTTGTGGCCGCAAACGCTGTTCGGCGTGATTGTCTGCGGGCTGCTCTATCTGATTTCGCCGACCGTGTTGTGGTGGAGCTTGCCGCTGACAGCGGGTTACCTCGTTTCTATTCCGTTCGCCGTCGTTACGGCCTCGCCCGCGCTAGGTCGGCTGTTTCAAAAAATCGGGCTCTGCGGAATCCCAGAAGATTTCAAACCGCCGAAAGAAGTCAACGCCGTGTTGGCTCGGTGAGTTGCAAAGAAATTAACGGCTTGTAAGGCAGCGTTTGTCATCGTTACTGGTATGATCGATCGCAAATATTTGGATCTTGCGAAGTGTTTGGGAGTTAGCCAGTTTGATCATCGATTGAGGCTATTAACGTTCTGGGCTTTGCATGCACAGTAACTTCGGCACCGATTACTCGTTCAAGCTGCGCGGCGGTCCGGTCGGGATTTTGTTACTGCACGGCCTCGGCGGCACACCCGTGGAAATGCGTGAAATGGGCATTGCGCTCAATAACGCCGGCCACACCGTGAATTGCCCGCAACTCGCTGGCCACTGCGGAACCTATGACGATCTGAAGGTATCGCGTTGGCAGGATTGGGCGGCGTCGGCTGCTGCGGCATTGGCCGAATTGACGGCGACTTGCGATTCGGTTGTCGTTGGTGGTCTGTCGATGGGTGCGATCCTTAGCTTGCACGTCGCGGCTGAGTTTCCCGACAAGGTATCCGGCACGATGTTGTTCGCGCCGACGGTCTGGCTCAATGGCTGGGTGGTGCCGTTGCATGCCTATCTGTTCAATTTGGTGCACATGAAATGGTGCGCCAACATGTTCGATTTCCCGGATTTGCCGCCGCACGGCGTCAAAGATCCGGACATCCGAACCCGGATCGCCAGCGCGCTGTTCAGTGGTGATCCATCGCAGGCCGGTCTGCCTGTGACGCCGGGCGGGGCGGTTCTCGAACACCGCTGGATGGTCAACAACGTCCGACGCCGCATCAGAAGCATCAAGCAGCCGACTTTGATCATCCATCCGCGCGAAGACGACTACGCCGACCTCAACAATATCTCCTATTTGATGCGTAATCTCGGTGGGATCGTCGAAACGCATACTTTGGACGATTGCTATCATATCGTGACGGTCGACCGGCAAAAGCATCTTGTCGCCGAAAAGGCGGTTCATTTCATCGAGAATACCATCCTCCGCGATGCGCGGGCCAGCGTGGTGCCGGATCATCGCTCCCGTACTGCACTGCATGTTTCGTCGCGTTCGTAGACGGCAGGCCATTGACATATTTAGGGCAATTTGTCCGCAGCACAGGTTTTTGAAAGCACTCGTCTTGAGCCATGCGCTGTTACCGCTGCTGAACCAGACACCGCAGCCCCAGGCGTTCGCACCCACGGTGGCTGTTCTCGATAAAATTTCCGAGATCGATGCGACAAGCTTCGAACTGATGACGCCCACGTCGGCCGAAGACCTCGGCTATCTCGGCGCCTGCGAAACCGCGCCGCCGCCTGGTTTTCAGATTGGGGTGATCGCGTGCTCTTCAGGTGGCTCTCTCATCGCGGCGGTACCGTTCTTCGTTACGAGGTACGATCTGTTGCTGGCGCTAAACAATCCTCTTGTCTCGCGTTGGATTTCGGCAGGGTTTTTGCGGCCGCGTCTCATCTCCCTCGGCTCACCGCTGACGGAAACATGTCCGCTGCGCTTCGACCCTGAGTTGGACGCCTCGCAACGTGCCGTGGTGTTCGACTTGATGCTCGACGCGTTTTTTGCGCATGCAAATGCGGAGGGCATCAGGCTGCAGGCGATCAAGGATTTGTCCGATGCTGTCTCACGTGAATTCGATGCAGTGCTGCTCGGTCGCGCATTTCAGAGGCTTGTCGGGCTTCCCGTGGCGAAACTGGCGCTGCCGGGCAGGTCATTGCAGGACTTCTTGAAGCAACAGAGCAAGCATTTTCGTAAGGACTTCAGCAGGGCTAACAATAAAGCCGCGCGGGTGACCGTGCAGCATGTGCGGGACATTTCGGGTCTGGAGCCGCAGCTCTTCGACCTCTATGAGGCAACCCGGACGCGCGGCCACGTCTCCTCCGGCGACTTCGATAGGATTGCACCCGATTTCCTCAGTACAACGCTGGCTGCAGCGCCGAACTCCTATGTGGGCCTGTACCGGCTCGACGGTGCCGTGATCGGCTTCAGCCTCATCTTGAACGACGCAACGACGTCGATCGCGAAATTCATCGGGCTGAAATATCCCGAAGCGCATCAGCTGGGGTTGTATCGTCGCTGCATGAGAGATCTGATCGAGACGTCTTATGCGCGGGGGCAGAGCGAGATCAGTTTCGGCTGTCTGAACTACGACTTCAAGGTGCGCTCAGGATGTGAACTCGCCGGCAATTTCGTCTACTTCCGCCATGCCAAGCCGGCTGTGAATGCCGTGTTCGCCCGCATCGCCCATCACTTTCATTACGATGCCATGGATGACGATCTGATCAAGCTCGCCCAGTCCGGCCAGTACGCGATGCAATACCGCGCCACGCATGAGCCTTTGTCAGGTGATGTTGGATCGGACGGCAAAGGTTAACACACGACCGAAGCAGCCTTCGTCTTTGGCCCAGTTTACCGGCTGCGCGACTGCGGCTATGACCCAGCAGCGATCGTTCCTGCCGCCTCATGCCGAGATCTCCTTCCATGTTCAAAAAAATTCTTATCGCCAACCGCGGTGAAATCGCCTGCCGAGTCATCAAGACCGCGCGCCGTATGGGGATCAAGACCGTCGCCGTCTATTCCGACGCCGACCGTGACGCACTCCATGTCGAGATGGCGGACGAAGCCGTGCATATCGGCCCGCCGGCAGCCGCCGAAAGTTATCTGGTGATCGACAAGATCATCGCGGCCTGCAAGCAGACGGGTGCCGAAGCCGTGCATCCCGGCTACGGTTTCCTGTCCGAGCGTGAGGCATTCCCGCGCGCGCTGGCCGAGCACGGGATCGTCTTCATCGGTCCCAATCCCGGCGCGATCGCTGCGATGGGCGACAAGATCGAAAGCAAAAAGGCCGCGGCTCGCGCCAAAGTGTCGACCGTGCCTGGACACCTCGGCGAAATTTCCGACGCGAAGCATGCGCAAGTGATCGCGGCAGAGGTCGGCTATCCCGTCATGATCAAGGCGTCGGCAGGTGGCGGCGGCAAGGGGATGCGCATCGCCTACGACGCCAAGGAATGCGCCGAAGGATTTCAACTCGCGCGCTCGGAAGCGAAAGCCTCGTTCGGCGACGATCGCATCTTCATAGAGAAATTCATCATCGATCCGCGCCACATAGAAATTCAGGTGCTCGGCGACAAGCACGGCAACATCATCTATCTCGGCGAGCGCGAGTGCTCAATCCAGCGTCGCAATCAGAAGGTCATCGAGGAAGCGCCATCGCCGCTGCTCGACGAGAAAACCCGTCGGGCCATGGGTGAACAGGCGGTCGCACTCGCCAGAGCCGTGGGCTACGACAGTGCCGGCACGGTCGAATTCGTCGCGGGCCAAGACCGTTCGTTCTTCTTTCTCGAGATGAATACGCGTTTGCAAGTCGAGCATCCCGTCACGGAGTTGATCACCGGCGTCGATCTGGTCGAGCAGATGATCCGGGTGGCCGCCGGGGAGCCGCTGAAAATGAAGCAGGCGGACGTCAAGCTGAACGGCTGGGCCGTCGAATCGCGAATCTATGCCGAAGATCCCTATCGTAATTTCCTGCCCTCGATCGGTCGCCTGACGCGCTATCGTCCACCCGTCGAAGGCCCGCTCGGCACCGGCGTCGTGCGCAACGACACTGGTGTCTTCGAGGGCGGCGAGATCTCGATGTACTACGACCCGATGATCGCCAAACTCGTGACCCATGCGCCGACGCGTCTCGAAGCCATCGACCTGCAGGCGCAAGCGCTCGATGCGTTCGCCATCGACGGCATTCAGCACAACATTCCCTTCCTCACGTCGATCATGCAGAACGCGGTGTGGCGCTCGGGCAAGCTTTCTACCGGCTTCATCAAACAGGAATTCCCCGAGGGGTTCGTGCCCCGCGTCGCGGCTGGCGAGGATCTCGAAACGCTGGTCGCCGTTGCCGCTGCCATAGATCATCAGGGCAATACGCGCCGCCGCGCGATCAGCCGGCAAATGGGCGGTCCGTCCGTGCGTTTCGCCGCGCACCGTGTGGTGGCGGTCGGCAGTCTTGCGCAAGCGGTTCAAGTCGAGGGTCAGATCGGTTCACCTACCATCATCACGATGCTCAATGACGAGGGTGCGCCGCAGAAAAGGTTGACGCTCGTATCGGCCTACTGGCCGGGGGAACCGCTGTGGCAGGGAACCGTCGACGGTCGCACAGTCTCGGTGCAAGTTCGCTCGCTGTTGAACGGCCACGATCTTGCCTATCGCGGCATCGCCGCCAAGACGCATGTCTATACGGCGCGAGAAGCCGAACTCGCGGCGCTGATGCCGATCAAGGCAGCCGCCGACATGTCGAAGTATCTGCTGTGTCCCATGCCGGGGCTGATCAAAGCCGTTCACGTCACGGAGGGGGCCGACGTAAAAGCTGGCGATCCGCTCGCGGTCGTCGAGGCCATGAAGATGGAGAACGTGCTTCGCGCCGAGCGCGACGGCATTGTCAAATCGGTCAAGGCGAAGGCCGGTGAGAGCCTCGCCGTCGACGCCGTCATCATGGAATTTGCTTGAGCCGACGACGCTGACGGGCAAGCGGGGCTGATGCGGCCTTAACCTTTCGTTAACTCAATCCGGTAATCTCGCCTCAACCTCGACGTGGCATTCTTCGGTTCATCGACGCCGGAGATTCGTCATGACGATGATCAACAGTCCTGACCTGCGCAGCATTCCGATGATCGGATGGCCGGTAGGTTCACTAGATTTTGCAGACATATCGAGCCGTGCCCGCGCGACTGTGTTGCCGGCCTTGCGGTTGGTGTCAGAGATGGCCAGTCCGCGCGGGCGCTGCAATCGGCAAGCTTTTCTGCATATCGCGCTCGGGTTTCTGGCACTGCAAGGTGTCGTCGCCAGTTTGTTCTGGTTGTTCGGCACCGAAATGAGTCGCGAAAGTTCGCTTGCCTTGAATGCGCCGTTGCTCTGGATCGGCACCACCGTTTGCGTCAAGCGTCTGCACGATACCGGCCGTCGCGGTTGGTGGTTGCCGGCGGCTTTTGCAGTGTGGCTGTTGGTTGCGATGGTCGTGTCGACGGTCGCTGCCATAGTGCTGCCCGCAGAGGCGATGGACGATGGGCAACCCGCGTATCTTGCCGTGATCGTCGCGATAACCTTGCCGGCGTTCGCTGCGCTGAGCTGGTTGCACACGGTGTCGAGCGCACCGCAGAGTAATCGTTTCGGTCCCGTTCCGACAGGCTTCGGGCTGTCGCGGCCGCTGGCTGCGCGTCGCTCACGGCAAGCGCGCACCTATTATGCGGATGCCGTTCTAGCCTGAGTTCCGCGCACGACTTCGTTGCCAGGACCCGTCCTGTTCGCTACCAGCAGTTAAAGGGCGAGACGTATCACGCCCTTTTGCTGTTCAGCCCGAGGACGTGATCATGCGGTCTTTCCATCTTCCCGGCCGGTCTCCGGTGATTGCACGCCATGGCATGTGCGCCACGTCGCATCCGGCGGCCTCTTTCGCGGCTATCGACGTGTTGAAGCGCGGCGGCAACGCCGTCGATGCGGCGATCACGGCAACCGCCCTTTTGTGTGTCATCGAGCCGGCGATGACGGGTATCGGCGGCGATTGTTTCGCGTTGGTGCACAAGCCCGGCGTGGGCTTGATCGGGCTCAACGCTTCGGGCCGTGCACCCAGGGCTGCGACCTGCGATTGGTACGCGAACGCCGGTATCAAACAGTTGCAAATCACGACGCCGCATGCCGTGACCGTGCCGGGCGCTATCGACGGGTGGGCCACCTTGCTGCGTGATCACGGTACGCTGTCGATGGCCGAGGTGCTGGCACCGGCTATCGACGCGGCCGAACACGGCTTTGCGGTCGCGCCGCGCGTGGCGCACGATTGGGCGGGTCTCAAAGCCAAGATCGAACTGCATGCCGGTGCCCGGCAACATCTGTTGGTAGACGGCCGTACGCCCGTAGCCGGCGAGATCATGCGGTTTCCGGCGCTGGCCCAGACACTCAAAGCGATAGCGCGAGATGGCCGCGACGCCTTCTATGCCGGCGCGGTTGCGTCAGACATCGTCACAGAGTTGCGGGCGCTTGGCGGATTGCACACGCTCGAAGACTTTGCCGCGCAGCGTTCGAGTTACGTGACGCCGATCTCCGTCTCCTATGGGGGCGCTGAACTCAACGAAATGCCACCGAGCAACCAGGGCATCGTCGCCCTCATCATGTTGCGGATGTTTGACCGCCTGAATGTGCGCCAGTTCGATGCCTCTTCGGTCGAGCGTTACCATCTTCTGCTCGAGTGCGGTCGCGTCGCGTATGCCGCGCGTGATGCATTCGTCGCCGACCCAGATACGTCCACCGTGTCGGTGAAGGCTATGCTGTCGGATGGTTTCATCACCGACCTGGTCAAGCGTGTGGACCCGAAAAAGCGCACCGCCGATCTCGGCGCCATTCCACGGCCCAAAGGCGGGGACACGACGTGTCTGAGTGTCGTCGATCGAAACGGTATGGTGGTGTCGTTCATCAATTCGCTGTTTTCCGGCTTCGGTTCCGGCATCGTTACTTCGAAGTCTGGCGTGGTTCTGCAGAACCGAGGGACCGGTTTCGTGCTCGATCCGAGCCACGACAATTGCATCGCGCCGGGCAAGCGTCCGATGCATACGCTGGTGCCCGCACTTGCAACTAAGGCCGGTAAACCTTGGCTTTCTTTCAGCGTGATGGGTGGCGCGTATCAGGCGGCGGGGCATGCGCACGTGCTCACCAGCATACTCGATTACAAGATGGACGTGCAGGAAGCGATCGATCATCCGCGCGCATTCTTCGATGCCGGTCAGGTGATGTACGAAGCGCCACTCGCCACGACGATCGCGCCGGCACTTGCAGCGCTTGGACATCCCGTCGCGCAGCGTGGTGATCCATGGGGTGGTGGACAAGCAGTCGAGATCGATCACGCGCGCGGCATTCTCATCGGCGGATCTGATGCAAGAAAAGATGGATGCGCGCTCGGCTTTTAGTCGCTTGCCTGATTGACATCGCAACGATGTCTGCGCTGAAGTGTTGCCATAGCGCATTTGTCCACATCAAAGCGTATCCAGTATACGTGATATCGAAAAATGCGTTTGCCCATTGCAGTCGGAATACTGACTGTAAGGCGTTCCGGGATCTGATTCGGATCTGGGACTCAGCTAATGAACTTGCAAAGAGCAACAGGAGACTACCATGGCCAAGAAAGCCGCCGCGAAAAAGCCCGCTGCAAAGCCCGCCGCCAAGAAGGCTGCTGCAAAGAAGAAGAAGTAAGACTGCCAAGACCGATGTTGGGAATTGTCCTGTGAGATCAGCCCGCGAGCGTAGGTGTTCTAACTTGGTTCGTGCACATGCACGGAACAAGCGGACACTCAACTTTGCAGTGTTTTCGGCGGCGCTGGTCTTGTCGGGCATTTCCGCATCGGCAGCGAGTATCTCGAACCGCGATGACAAGGAGCAGAAGCTTACCATCATCGAGGGCGAGACTTCAGTGGACCAACGTTTGGCCCCGCAGCAGGTGCTTGAAAAGGTCTGCCTGAAAGGGTGCATCGTCCGGCTCAACGACAGCGACGACGACGAATATCAGATCGATCCCGAAGACATGGTGTCGATCGAAGACGGTTATCTCTATCACGACTCGCCGGACGCTCCGGCTGACAAAATGCCCGGCGACCAGGCTGCGCCACCGCCCGCGTCCTCGGCACCGGCTCCAGCACCTGCTCCGAAGCAGTAGCCGGTTACTGGTTCAGTAGCAGCGCGACGCCCGCTATCACCAAGACGATGCCCACGGCTTCGCGCGATCGCACGCCCTGCTTGAACAGGCTGCGTGAGACCATTCCGGCGAACAAGATTTCGACCAGCGCCAGGGTACGCACCTTGGCAGCCGTTTCGATCGCGAACGCCAGAAACCACATCTGCGACGCGAACGCGCCCATGAACCCCGCCTTGATCGAGGGTCGCCACGCGGCCAGCAGCGCGTAAAGCGTGTCGCGGCTGGTTGCGGCCAGATAGGTGGTCAAAAGCACCGTCTGAATGGTCAGGCCGAGCGCCAGCGTCGTCGAGGCGCGCACGACGAAATTACCTTCGCTGAGCGACAGGATTCCGCGCCGGAAGCCAATCGCCGACAGCGCAAATACCATTGCCGAGATCAAGCCCAGAACGATCGGTTTGACGTCCATGGCGTTCGGATGACCGGCCGAGGCCACACGCCTGGGCCACGACATTACAAGTACGCCCGCCGTGGCGACGGCGATGGCGGCGGCGAGGCCCACCGTCAGGTGTTCGCCGAGGACGATCAATCCGAACAGGGCGACGTGAACCGGTTCTGTTTTGGTCAGGGCGGTTACGATGACAAAGTTCTTTTCGCGCATGGCGGCCAACAGCAGCGCCGTCGCGCAGATCTGGGTCACGGCACCGAGCAGCGTCCAGAGCATCATCTTCGTGTTCAGTGGTGGCAGGGGCACGCCGTTGGCCGTCAACACCAACAATAAGAACAGTAACCCGAATGGCAATCCGTATAGAAACCGCACATGCGTCGCGCCAACCGTACCGAGCGTCGCGGTGAGTTCGCGCTGCATCGCATTGCGCAACGTTTGGCCGCCGGCCGCGATGACCGTGAATAAAGCCCAAAGATATCCGCTCATCCTGCCCCCGCACGGCCTGTGCCGAGGGCGCGCTTATTCGAAAGCACTCTATCCCAACGGCAGTTGCGACACCTTTACGCCCGGCGGAGGCACGCTGTCATCCGGCACGAAAAAGTCGGCGGCGAGGGGGAGGCTCGCATCGACGCGATAGGGTTCGAAATCGTCGACGCCGCCGACGGTGTGCAGGAACGTGTCGTCGATCAGGAATTTTCCGGTCAGGCTGTGCCTTGGTTGTGTAAAGAGCAGGTAAGCCGCGTCGGCGAGGATCTCGGGCTTACGGCTCATGGCGACGAGCTTGTCGCCACCCAACAAGTTTTTGACCGCTGCCGTCGCGATCGCCGTGCGCGGCCACAGCGCGTTGACGGAAATCCCGTCGCCGGACAGTTCTGCCGCCATGCCGAGTACACACAGGCTCATATTGTACTTGGCCATCGAATAGGCCACGTGCGGTGCGAACCATTTCGACTTCATGTCGAGCGGCGGCGACAACATGAGGATGTGGCCGTTGTCGCTCTTGCGCAGATGCGGAATGCACGTCTTCGACACCAGAAAGGTGCCGCGCCCGTTGATCGAATGCATCAGATCGAAGCGCTTCATGTCGGTCTGGGTCGTGGAGGTCAGCGAGATGGCGCTGGCATTATTGACGCAGATGTCGAGGCCGCCGAACTTGGCGACCGTGGCGTCGACGGCGGCGATCACCTGCGTCTCGTCGCGAATGTCGCACATGATGGGGAGCGCCTTGCCCCCGGCTTGCTCGATGGCCGCTGCCGCCGAATGGATCGTGCCTTCGAGCTTCGGGTTGGGATCGCTGGTCTTGGCGGCGATGGCAATGTTGGCGCCGTCCCGGGCGGCGCGCAGGGCGATCGCCAGTCCGATGCCGCGACTGGCACCTGTTATGAAAAGTGTCTTACCTTTGAGCGATGTCATGAATTGAGCTCCATCTTTTAAAAAATACTGCGGCGAGATCAGGCTTTGCTGGATGGCGTTCGGGTGGCCGGCATAATCCAACGTTTCGCGATATCGACCAGCATCAATGGTGCGGATGCCAAAGCTGCTGCCGGAAGAAATAGCGCTGCGTACGCCAGACTGCGGATGGCGCGGGCTGCCCACAGCCCTGCCGCTTTCGGATATTCGGCCGGCTGCTCGGCTGGCCACACCCTGTTCCACCACCGCCAGGAGAGCGGCAAACCTAGCAAGCCGAGCAGACACAAGCCGATGTAAAGCCATTGCGCTGCCGAGGGAATGAACGGCACCAGCCGGCGTTCGAGTTCGCGTTGTCGACTGGTGCTTCTGAAATTGGCGACAGCGCCTTCGTGCACGACGTTGCCGGCCAGACCCGCGACGACGCCTGACAATACATTGCCGATTTTGGTGGTCGCGGACGCCACCGTCGTGGCCTCGCGGAGTTGTTGCAGATCCAGTGCTGTACGCGTCGTCGAGGGGCTGGAAATCGACATGACCAGACGGTTGGTGGGGCTGCCTAACGCATCGAAGAAGTCGGCGAGCGTCGCGTGGTCCAATGCCGTTTCGAGGCCTTTCACTTCGACACGCTGCCAGAGCCAGTTGCGACCGCCGGGCTGTTGCGCCGAAGGGGATTTAAGTACGAGCAGATCGACATCCGCCGAACGTGCGGCGTCTTGCACGGCCTGCCAGGAGAGGGAGCGGTCCGGTCCGGTGGCAGGACGCAGGTTCAAAGCATCGCCATCGACGCGGCCGACGATGACGGCGGTTTGCCGACGCAAGGAGGCCAGGGCAACTGTCAGAAAAGCTGGATCGATCGTGTCGATTTCGGCGCGTCCGCTGCTTCGATCCAGCCGCGGTGACGTCGACAGCGTGCGGGGTCCGCCCGGTTCGAGCCTGAGGACGCGGATCGCTTGTCGTTCGAGCGGACGCCGGAGTTGACCCAAGGCTTCAGCGAAGCCGGCCGCGCTGGAAAGCTCGATCAGCAGATTTGGTTTGAGTTCGGCGAGATAGCGCGGGGTCGAAGGACCTCCCGTCAGTGCGACCTTGAATGTCTCGTCGTCCCAGCCGAGCGCCAGGTCTGCTGTCTTGGAGATGGGTGCGACGAGCTTGCCACGGTCGAACAGGCTGTCGCCCGACAGGATGACGGTCGCGCGTCGAGCTCCGATATCCGGAAGCAAAATCTCGAACCCACGTTTGAGTTCGGCGTCGTTTGCTGCGGTGAATGCCTCGCCTGCCATGTTGGCGAGCGACCAATGCCCTTCCGGCGAAACGTGCGCCGCGAGAGTCGTGCCGGCGCTGGCCGACGTCATGCGGGCCAGTCGCTGTGCGGTGCGCTGGAACTGTTCGATCCCGGACGCAGGCGCGTTATTCTGGCTCCAAAGCCAGTCGAGACGATTGAGTTCCGCTGCGGTCGCGGGTGTGGCTGCCGGTACGATGGCAACTGCCGTCAGGCACAGCCAAGCGACCAGCGCGAGGAGAAGCGGGCGGTTTGTCATTTCTCCCCCTGGCATGCGACTGCGGCGACAAAATGGGTCTGATACGCGCCGCGCGCACTGCTTCCCAGCTCAGCCAGCTTTTTTCGTGGCCGCGCGCGCCTTGGCGAAATCCGGTTTGCGCTTTTCAAGGAAGGACTGGAATGCCTCCTTGGCTTCGGGCGACGTGAACAACGAGGTGTAAATCCGCGTCTCTTCTTCGATGGCGGATTTGATCGCGCTCGGATCGCCGCGCAACATGCGGCGGGCCGCCATCAGCGCCGCACGCGGTTTGCCGGTAAGTTCGTGTGCCAGCGCCATCGCCTTGGCTTCCACCTCGGTCGAGGGCAGTACATAGTTGACCAACCCGGCCTCCTTGGCGCGCGCGCCATCCCAGGGTGTGCCCAGCACCAGCAGTTCAAAGGCGTTGTTGTAGCCGAGCCGGTTTGGACCGATCACGCTCGAGCCGGCTTCCTGGATGATGCCCAAGTTGACGAACGGTGCCCGGAACGAGGCCGTCGGCGAGGCGACGATCAGATCGCAGTGCAGCAGCAGCGTCACGCCGATACCTACCGCCAAACCGTCGACCGCGGCGATCATCGGTTTGGTGATCGTCGGCAGCACGCGGATGAAGTCACCCGATGGTGCCGAGATTTTTTCGCCGGGCTTGGGGGCTGCCGCGGCTGCGCGGCGCATGAAGTCGTTCATGTCGTTGCCGGCGCAAAATGCACCCGGTGCACCCAGGAACACATGCACGGCGATGTCGTCATTGTGTTCGGCGGCAAGCAAAGCCTCGCGCGCCGCGTCGTACATCGCGCCTGTCATCGCATTCTTCTTGTCGACACGCGTCAGACGAATGGTCTGCACACCGTCGCGTACCTGAATTTCAATATCGGACATGTTGTTTCCCCTGGAGGGTTGCTTGCCTTGTAAGTCGTTACTGCCGTCGTTACTGCCGCCGTTACTGCCGCCGTTACGCCGACAGTGCCATTCCCAGTGTCGAGTCGGCGCCGCCCACCACGGTCTCTTTCAGCCCTGGTGCAGCGGTCGCCAAGTTTTCGGCGAAGAACCGCGCCAGCGCAACGTACTGTGAGCCTCCGGAACCGTCGCGCGTCGCGGCAAGCGCGCCACGCGCCAGATACACGCCGCCGGACGCCAGTCCGAACAGGCGCAGATAAGGCGTTGCGCCCGCCATCGCCGCATCGGGATTGGTTTGCATGGTTTGCATCAGATAGCGTGTCGCTTCACTCAAGGCGATGACGGTGTCGGATAACCGTTCGGCCATGCGACCGAATTCGGGGCGGTTCGACGCGCGCACCTCTTCGCAAGTTTTCCAGAGTTCGCCGATGTAGTTTTCGACGACTTTGCCGCCGTCGAGCGGGAGTTTGCGGGAGACCAGATCGATCGCCTGAATGCCATTGGTGCCTTCGTAAATCGGCAGGATACGTGCGTCGCGATAATATTGCGCCGCGCCGGTTTCTTCGACGAACCCCATGCCGCCATGGATCTGCACGCCGATGGAAGCCACCTCGCAACCGATGTCGGTCGAGAAGGCTTTGGCGATTGGCGTCAGCAGGGCGACTTTGTTCGCTGCGGCGGCGCGGACAGCCGGGTCTTTCGCAAGGCGCGAGACATCGGTTTCGCGTGCGGTCACCAGGCAGATCGCGCGTGCGGCCTGGGTCATGGCTTTCATCGTCATCAGATTGCGGCGCACGTCGGCATGCTCGACGATCGGCCCCATCTCGTGACCCTTGC
The DNA here is from genome assembly GCA_025359165.1 of Hyphomicrobiaceae bacterium. Taxonomy (GTDB): domain Bacteria; phylum Pseudomonadota; class Alphaproteobacteria; order Rhizobiales; family Hyphomicrobiaceae; genus JABFRJ01. The sequence continues at coordinate 20,013 of JANYHG010000191.1, read as the reverse complement.
TCGAAGCCGTGCGGCCTTGCTTGCGCTCTCTGGCGTATTCGAGTGCGCGCTGGGTCGCGCGTTCGGCGATGGCCACGCCCTGCACACCGACGGCCAGGCGCGCGGCATTCATCATGATGAACATCACATTGAGGCCGCGATTTTCTTTACCGATGAGATAACCGTTTGCACCGCCCTTTTCGCCGAATTTCATCACGCAGGTGGGCGAGGCATGGATACCGAGTTTGTGTTCCAGTCCGGCGCAGATCACGTCGTTGCGTGCGCCGCGAACGCCATCGGTGCCGACCATATATTTCGGCACCAGGAACAACGAAATGCCGCGCGTGCCGGGAGGTGCGTCAGGCAGGCGTGCCAATACCAGATGCACGATGTTCTCGGTCATCTCGTGATCGCCGTAGGTAATGAAGATCTTGGTGCCGGTTATTTTGTAAGTGCCGTCTGACTGCTTCTCGGCCTTGGCGCGGAGATGTCCGAGATCGGACCCGGCGTGCGGCTCGGTCAGGTTCATGGTGCCGGTCCATTCACCGCTCACCATCTTGGGCAGGAAGGTGTGCTTGAGAAAGGCAGAGCCGTGCGCTTCGACCGCGTCGATGGCACCTTGTGTGAGCAGCGGACAGAGTCCGAAGCCCATGTTCGCCGAATTCCAGATTTCGCTCGCAGCCATGGAGACCATTTGTGGCAAGCCTTGTCCGCCATGCTCCTCGCTGCACGGGAGTGAGCCCCAGCCGGCAGCTGCGAACTGCCCGTAAGCTTCTTTCCAGCCGGCCGGCGTGTGCACGACGCCGTCGACCAGCTTCGAGCCCTGGCGATCGCCGCTCCAATTCAGCGGGTCGAGCACTTCGGCTCCGAATTTACCGGCTTCGGAAATCACCGCGCTTACGGTGTCCATGTCGGTTGCGATGATGCCGTCGGCGATCAGTGCTTCGAGCCCTGCCGCCGTTTTCAGCGCATGCATGATGTCGTCGACGGGGGCAACATAGGGCATCGGTTTGGTCCTTGCGTCAGATCGGAACTCGGGGAATGGAAATGGTCGGGCCAGCGTAGGATAAAGTTGACGTAAAGGGAACGCCTGTGCTTTGCCCATCGGCATGGCTATCCACACCGTCACGGCGACCTCGGTCGCTACCGCTGCGCGTTACCTTGCCCAGGGCGGGCTCGTCGCGTTTCCGACGGAAACGGTTTACGGCCTCGGTGCCGACGCCAGCAACGGTCTGGCCGTGGCCGGCATCTTTTCGGTCAAAGGCCGACCGACGTTCAATCCGCTGATCATCCATTTGCCGAGCGCCGAATTGGCTTGGCGATACGGCGTGGCGACGCCGATGGCCGAGAAACTCGCCGCCGCGTTCTGGCCGGGGCCGCTGACGCTGGTGCTGGCGCTCGAGCCGGGCGCAGACATCGAGCCGCTGGCGCTGGCTGGCCTTTCGACGATCGCCGTGCGCGTGCCCGCCCATCCGGTCGCGCAGGCGTTACTGCGTCAAGCCGGGCGGCCGATCGCTGCGCCGAGCGCCAATCGCTCAGGGCGGATCAGTCCGACGAGCGCCGCGCATGTGCATGCGGACTTCGGTGACGATCTGGCGATCGTTCTGGATGGGGGCGACACGGATGTGGGGCTCGAATCGACCATCGTAGATGTCAGTGGGCCGGTTCCTGTGCTGCTGCGTCCAGGTGGCATCACACGTGCCGCGTTGGAGGGCGTGCTCGGTGTCGGAGTGGGCGACATGCCGGGCGATGCCCCACATACGGACACACCGAATGCACCGGGGCAATTGGCCAGTCACTACGCACCTCGGGCCGCAGTGAGGCTCGATGCGACCGATGTCGCGGAGGGTGAAGCACTACTGGCGTTCGGTCGGCCGTTGCCGCACACCGGCGCGATGCGCAATCTATCGTCGGGGAGCGATCTGCTGGAAGCGGCGACGCATCTTTTTGCGGCGCTTCGATCTTTGGACGCGACAGGCGTCAAATCGATCGCGGTCATGCCCATCCCGTTGCACGATCTCGGTGAAGCGATCAACGATCGCTTGCGCCGCGCCGCCGCGCCCCGCTGAGATAAAGGGTAACGCAAAACGCCCCGGCGATAGGTCCGGGGCGTTTTGGCATTTCATGTGTCGAACGTATCGTCAGCGGCGGGCGCGAACGATGCGGGGGAAGTCTTCGTCCGACGCGTCGGCACCTGCCGGGACCTGTTCTTGCGGTGCCTCGGCGGCACGTTGTCCAACCTGAGGCCACCAGCGTGACGGACCACTACCTTGCGCCGCTGCAGGCTGAGCCTGTTGCGTCGGCGGCAATGCAGGCCGAACCTGAGCCGTCGGAGGTGCGCCAGCGAACCACGAGTCGATCAGATCCAGTTCGTCGGCGCTGAGCGTCAATCCTTGTCCACGGCATCGCGCGACGACGAAGTTGCGGAAACGGCCGCCGAACAGCGTCGCAGATGCGCCCTGGTCGAACCATGGGTCGGTCTCACTCACCACTTCGAGGATGAAGCGTGCATTGTCGCGGCGAAGTTCAAAACCGAGAGCTTGCGCACGTGCCACGACGTTGCTGAGAGTTTGCGCGCCGGAGAGACTGTTTTCGTTGATCTCTTGAGCGATGATGTCGAATACCGCGCGATATTCGGCCGGTGCCAGGGGAGGTGCCTGACAAGCCTCATAGATCCGCGCGATGGACTGTTGCATCGGTGACGGCTGGGTCTGGCCGAACGCCGGAGCCGGCGGCTGAGGCTGTACTGGCGCTGCGCGCGTCGCCATCGGTGGCAGCTGGGGCGCTGCGATCGGTGCCGCCGACACGTGCCGCGCATGTGGCGCAGTTTCGGTGCGGATCAGCGGGCTTTCCATCGCAGGGTTGGCGGGGCGCGGCGGCGGTGAGTTCGTGACGCTGGCGAACACGGCGTCGTCAACGTGCGGTGCCGTCATACGCGGTGGGAGAGGCGCAGGGCGATTGACGACGATTTCCTGCACTGGCGCAGGTGCTGCGGCCGCCGAATGTCGCTTCGGATCGTAAGCGAAATACGGGGGCTGGTCGGTCAGCTGAATTTCAGCCGGGAGGCTTTGACGCAGCAGTTCGCGGAAGCTGCCGGCGCCCGCCCAGCTGGTGTTGACCGTTTTTTCGTGTCCCAGAACGCGAAGGGCGCGATCGGCCAGCGCCTCCAGTGGCACCGGCATCGCAGCCGAGCGAACGCTCGAGATGACTTCGCCGATGATCTCCTGCCGGAGATTGGGCACGGATACGGCGGCACCCGGGATAGCAACGGAGGTGTGATGCGTGCGGACTTGTGCAGGCTCGCCGTTGGCTGGCAGTGCGGCCGGCGCATCTTGGGCCAGCAGCAGGGCGATGAGATCAGCTTCCCGGACTTCGCCGTCGCAGATCGCGGTGTAGGGCTGTGCGGTATATTCATTGCAATAGATCACAGTGCGGCGGGCGTGCTGGCGCAGGCGCTGCAACACAGGTGTAAAGTCGGCATCGCCCGACAGAATAATGAACTCGTCGAAATAGGTGTCGTGCGTGAGGTAGTCACGCACGTCCATGACCATCCGAATATCAGACGAATTTTTCAGCTGGGCGGTCAACGGCGGACAGTCGACGACCTCGCAACCGGCACGCAGAAAATGATGCCGAATGAACGGAAACGAGTTCATGTCGGTCGAGTTGTCGTGGTTGTTGCGCCGTGGGACGGGGTTGCCGTAACAGCGATTCATCACGATGCGGCGTTTTGCAGTGCCGAGAACGCCATTTGTGGCGGTGATCAGACTGCCGGTTTCAATACCTTTGAACCAATCCTGCGACAGCTTGGCGAAGCGTTTGGCGGCTTCGTCACTTTTGCGCTTCAACGACATGTAGATGTTGTCGTAGTCGACGAAGATGGCGCTTAGAACTGGTGTTTGCTCGTCACGCTTCATTTTGACGTCCCGCGGTTGGCCGGCAGAGTGTGAATCACACGATCTCGAATCAGAGTGTCCAGATGTCGGTGAGTCGCCCGTCTGCCGCAAGCGCGGGAAAGCCGCGATGCGGTGGAAAATGTTAAGTATCTGTTACTGCAGCATCGCATTCCGCAAACAGCTGGGGATTGGCTGCCACAATGCCGTGACTTGACGCCGACGATGCTCGTTTCCATATCAACGAGACGGGTGGCTTCATCGAGCATCCGTCCGCGAACGGGTAAAATGTCCTTTGCGGTGCGGGTCGCTCATAGAGGGCTTTGCCATGTCGCGCGGACAAATGTTGTCGTCGCCGTTGCTCTTGGGCTTCGACGAAATCGAGCGGTTGATCGATCGGCTCGGCAAAGGTGGATCCGATGGGTATCCACCGTACAATATCGAGCGCATTTCAGGGAACGAAAGCGTCGGGCGATCGCTTGAATCGGCAGCGGTTCAGAGCAGAACCGAGACGCTTCGAATAACCCTCGCGGTGGCGGGCTTTATGCCGGATCAGATCGAAATCACACTAGAGGATAACCAGTTGATCGTGCGTGGCAAACAAGACGAAGATAAAGCGCGTGATTACATCTACCGCGGGATTGCCGCACGTCAGTTTGCCCGAACGTTCGTGCTGGCGGATGGGATTGAAGTGAAATGTGCAGATTTGTCGCACGGCTTGCTATCGATAGACCTGATCAGGATCGAACCTGCGAGAGTTGTACGTAGGATTTCGATCGGAAATGGCACAGCGGGAAAGTCAGAGAAAAAGCTGATGTAAAATAAAACGGCGTCGCTGCTGCAAAAGCACATACTCTTAACTAGAATCGGAACACACTCATGCTCGTAAACATTCCTTGAACCCTCAGGGGAACAAGAAGTGGTGGCATGACAGACTTTATCCCCTACGCAGGAGGAGCATCGTCATGGAAAGCAATACGGTTAAACGCAGTCGCCGGCGGACATCCAAGGTCGCTGCAGCGCACATTCTGAATTGTCTTGATCTGGCGAAGCTCGGCGACGGTGAAGTCGCTTACATCAAAATGATGACGTCTGACGAAGCTCAGCGCATGTTCCCCACGATCACCGGCCTGCCAGATGGTTCCAATATTTTCGCGCTCCACAGCGCGGACGGAACACCCTTGGCTTTGACGGACAGCCGTCAAGCCGCAATGGGTCATGCCATGGGCGACCGACTCGTTGTCGCCAGCATTCACTGAGCGAGTGCAGTCGGACGTATTGTGGATCTTGCGAACGAAATCAGGCCAGATCGCGCAAGCGGTCTTGCCTTTTTTTCGGTTCAGCGTTCGTCTTAGGTCACGTTGCCGAACGCGGCTGCGTTGATCGGCTCGCCGCAGAAGTAGCCCTGCAAAAGATCGATGCCCGCGTCGCGCAAGATATCGACGGTATGCTGGTCTTGAACCCACTCGGCGACTGTCTGCATACCGAGACCTTTGGCCAAATCACGCAGGGCCCGAATGAAAATCAGGTCGTGAGGCTCGGACGCCAAATTTTTGATGAACGTGCCGTCGATCTTGACCATGTCAATGGCCAGCATCTTCAGATTCTTAAAGGACGTGAATCCGGCGCCGAAATCGTCGATGGCGACCTTGCAGCCGAGCTCTTTCAAGGTGTCGACGAAGATGATCGTCTGGTCGATATCGGTGATGACCGCGGTTTCCGTGATTTCGATGATCAGCCGTTCCGTCAATGCGCGCCGGCCACCGGTCAGTTGATGCAGCGATCCGAGCCATTCGTGATTCGATGGCGTCAATCCGGATACGTTCAGTGCAACGTTTAACGTCGGATGCTGCTTGAGGAGGTCAATCGTCATTTCAAGCGTTCGCTGATCGACGAGATGGGCCATTCCCAGCCGTTCGGCGACCGGCATGAACTCGCCTGCGGAAATACGGGTGCCGTCGTGCTTGTCCATGCGCAACAAGCATTCGTAGTGCTTCACTTCCAATGTCCGGCTGTCGACGATCGGCTGCAGCATGAGCGCCATGCGCTGCTGTTGCAGGGCAGAGGTGATCTCGTCGGCGATCAGGATATTGCGCTGACGCGCCGTGCCGTGGCCGGCGCGAGGTTCGTAAGCGGAGAAGCAGTCGAACCGGCGTTGCTTTGCTTCGTCGAGCGCTTGGAGGGCGTTGCTGAGGACTTCCTGAGCGCGGGTGGCCTGCTCCGGAATCAGCACGCCGCCGATGCTCACACTGGCGGACAGCTGGCAGGCCGAGGTTTCGATGGTCGTATTGCGAACGGCTTTAAGAAACCGGTCGGCAGCGATACGCATCGCGCCGGCGCCGCAGTCGTTCAAAAGGATGCCGAACTTGTTCGACGAATAGCGCCCGATGGTGTCGCCGCCACGCAGCCGCCGGCGCAGGACGCGGGCCGCTGCGGCTATGACTTCGTCGCCGATGTCGAAGCCGAAATTCTGGTTGATCACGCTCAGATTGTTGATCGAGACCATCAGGAACGCCGCCGGTTGGCGGGACTCGACTGCATGGGCGGTTATGGCGCTGATGGCTTGCGTGAGCCGGACACGATTAAGTTGCCCGGTCAGTTCGTCGTGATCGCTCTGATGGTGGTGCTTCACTTCGGCGTCGGTGATGTCGTCGACGACGCGGATGATTCCGCGTGCGCGCAAGGGTTTACCGTTGGCATCGGTCCAAAGGCGGCCGCGATCCTCCAGCCACACAGAGACGTCGCTACGGCGACCTGCGGGGGCGAAGCGATATTGTACGCGATAGGGCAGTCCGGTCGACGGACTCGCCTCCTGCAACAGGCTCGACGTGCAGAAAATGGCGTCATCCCGGCGCTTCATGTGCTCAGGCGCAACGTGAAAGCGGAACTCCAGCCCCGTGCTGATCGCGCGATCGCTGCGTACGCCGAGGACTTTGACGGCGTTACTTTCCCAGGAAATCTGGTCGGATTGCAGATCCCAAAGGTAGGCGGTTTCATCGAGGCCAGACAGAATGCCGATCAAGTCGAAGGCCTCGCCTTCAACGACGATGGCTGACGTTGGGTTCACTTTCGAGGCAGCATCCGGCGCATCGGCCTCGAAGGAGAGCGTCGCATTCGAGGCAGGTGGTGGCACGAAAGTTGGAGACATCGACGTCACGCGCGGCCCACCTCAATGGCTTGATCATCATATTTCGGATGACGTTCAGCATGGATGCCGCAGGCCGAACGGGCCAGAGAGTTCCTGCCGAAGACTGCTAAAAGTCTCAGCAACTTAAGTCTAATTCACTAACAATCGCTAAAGCAGCGAGCACGCGCCGGAGCGGCACGTGCTCAACCTGCAACGGCGATGAGTGAGACGGGGTCGAATACGCGCCTCAGACGTCCATCTTGGGTTCAAGGATCTGTTTGCCGCGATACTTGCCGCTTTTGAGGTCGATATGGTGGGAACGGCGCAGTTCGCCCGACGCCTTGTCGGTCGTGTAAGACGGAATTGACAAAGCGTCTGCCGAACGGCGATTGCCGCGCTTCATACGCGAAACTTTTTTCCTCGGAACAGCCATGGTCGTCTCCTGAATGCCATTTGCAACGGTTTGTCCAAGCACCTTGATGCCCGGTTCAAGCGGCCGCAGTCGTGTGGTGAATTCTGCTGAATTCTGCTGAGTTCTGCGCTAAGCCCTAGGCCAAGATCCTATCGGTGTGATCCGGCAGGCCTATTCAGCGCGGCTTATAGCGGCAAATTCAGCGATTGCAAAGACCTTGCTGGTGCCGCGGCTAAAACATCGCCGCGTGCACCCGATCGGGCGGTGCATGACCGTCCAAGAAGGTTTTGATATTGACGATCACCTTCTCACCCATGTCGATGCGGCCCTCGATGGTTGCAGAGCCCATGTGTGGCAATGCGACGACCTTCGGTGAGGCGACCAGGCGTGGGTTGACGGCGCTTTCGTCTTCGAAAACGTCCAAGCCGGCTCCCGCGATTGCGCCGGTTTCGATCATGCGCGCGAGTTCGTTCTCGTCGACAACCTCGCCCCGCGCGGTGTTGACGAGGTAAGCTGTCGGCTTCAGCAGCTTCAGCCGCCGTGCCGACAAGAGATGGAACGTCGCCGGTGTGTGCGGGCAGTTGATCGACACGATGTCCATGCGCATCAGCATCTGATCGAGGCTTTCCCAATAGGTGGCCTCAAGATCGCGTTCAATGGCTTCGGGGAGGCGTCGACGGTTATGATAGTGGATCTGCAAGCCGAAGGCGCGGGCGCGGCGGGCGACTGCCTGACCGATGCGGCCCATGCCGACGATGCCGAGGCGTTTGCCCCAAATGCGATGCCCGAGCATCGAGGTCGGTGACCAGCCGCTCCATTGCGTCAGCGGGTCCTTCATGATGGCGGTACCTTCGGCCAATCGACGGGGGACGGCCAAGATCAGAGCCATCGTCATGTCGGCAGTGTCCTCGGTCAGAACGCCGGGCGTATTGGTGACGATGATGCCGCGATTGCGCGCCGTATCCAGGTCGATATTGTCGACGCCGGTCCCGAAATTGGCGATCAGTTTGAGCTGTGGACCGGCTTGCGCCAGGACGGCGCGGTCGATCCGGTCGGAGATCGTCGGAACCAGCACGGTTGCGGTTTTCACGGCCTCACCCAATTGCGCGGCGGTCATGCGCACGTCGGTGCTGCTGAGCTTGGTCGGAAAAAGCTCGCACATCCGCGTTTCGACGGCATCGGGCAATTTACGCGTGACGATGACGAGTGTCTTGGGGCTGGCGGCGGTCGGCATGGTAAATGTGCGCCTCGGGAGGAACAGGTGCAGTCGGACGTGCAGCAGTCCATACCAGATGTAGGGCGGGACACAATCGTTCGCTACATCGTTCGCTACAGGGCGGAGGCCCAGGATCGTTCGTCGCAGCGACAGCCGGTTCGATATCAGTCGCCGTGAGCGCCGGTGGGCGAGTTGCTCATTCGGTCACGTTTCGAGCCTGTCAGGCTTTGACCAGACGAACGACCACATCGATGTGGCTGATCCGCATGCCCTCGGGCGCTTCGGGAAGTCCGTCGACGCGCACCGCGTCGCCAGGGATATCGATGAGTTTACCCTGATGCTCAATGTAGAAATGGTTGTGATTGGAGGTGTTGGTATCAAAGTAGCTGCGCTGGCCATCGATCGCCAACTCCCGCAGGAGGCCCGATTGCTGGAATTGGTGAAGAGTATTGTAAATGGTTGCCAGGGAAACGCGCACACCAGCCTTGGCCGCCTCTTCGTGAAGCGCCTCTGCCGAGACATGCCGATCGCCCTGCCCGAACAGCAGCGTCGCCAACGACACGCGTTGACGGGTCGGTCGCAGACCGGCGGCGCGAAGCCGTGTCGAAACGTTCGTCGGCAGCAACGGGGCGGCGTCGTGGTGTCTCGTCATTTCAACCTTTGGACCGAAGCGCTGGAATACGTGCTCAAGTCGTGCCATCGCTGTGTCAGCTCAGTCGTACGTCAGTTCAGCGGTGCGTCGCTATCGTTAGTATAGTGCGTATTGCGGCTCGCAGGCAACGGGGTGCGGCGTCGGTGTCGTAATGTTGGCCCGCTGGTTGCTGTATTTGCAAATACGGGCTCTGTCATCGAGACCGTAGGAGATTTAAGGCGATGGATCCGATCGAACCTGAATTGGAACGCGGCGCGCGACGCCGACTGCGGCGTCGGCGGCTGTTCCGTGGCTCGAAAATTCCGGTGCGGATGCTGGTGCCGAACTTTTTCACGCTGCTCAGTCTGTGTGCTGGCGTAACCGGCATCCGCATGGCGATCGAGCAGCGCTACGACGTGGCACTGCTGTTGATCGTCCTGGCGGCGCTCATCGACGGTATCGACGGCCGGTTGGCGCGCGCACTGAAAGCGCAATCGCGCCTGGGTGCGGAACTGGACAGCCTAGCCGACTTCGTCAATTTCGGAATTGCGCCTGCCATCGTCGTCTACACCTGGGGGCTCGGCGGATTACGCGATTTCGGGTGGATCGCCGTGCTTGTCTTCGCGTGCTGCATGGGCCTGCGGCTGGCGCGCTTCAATTCGATGCTCGATACGGAAAAACCGCGCTGGCAGAGCAACTACTTCACGGGGATGCCGGCACCGGCGGGCGCGATCACGGTGTTGTTACCGCTCTACGTCGATGCGTTGAACCTCGTCGATGTGCGCAGCCATCCGGTCGTGATCGCGATCTATACGCTCGCGATGGCGTTCCTGCTGGTGTCGACCATCCCGACGTTTTCCGGGAAGCTCATGGGAGAGCGCATCCGGCGCGAATGGGTGCCGCTGATTTTCGGAGCGCTGGCATTGCTGGTCGGGTTCCTCATCACCTATCCGCAAGCGACGATGACGGTTGTTGCGCTTACCTATCTGGCATTCATTCCGATAAGCTGGCGGCGATACCATCAATTGGCGGAGCAGGACCGGGTGGAGGCGGAGTTGCGCGGCGGCGGAACGGCGAACGGTGCGGTTGGCGTTCCGAACGTCGGTGTGGGCGCGCCCGGAAACGTGACTCAGTCGTTGCGCGAAACGAAACACTGAGGGTTTGGAGAGTTTGCTGCTGCGGCGTATGGCTTTTCGAGCAACGCAGCCGATCGAGCGCAATGATAGCTCGGGCATTGCAACATTAGTCATGCGCGGGAAATGTCGGCGCAGCAGGCGTGATGCTCGATTTGCCCACACTAGATTGTCGTTGTCGAAGCTGCGTGCACTGTCGTAAATTATCGTGCGCGCGCGGCGGTGTCGAATTCTGCGATGCGACAGAAAGCCATAGATTGCAGGAATAACTTTCGTCACGGCCTCCACAAGCGATAATGTCATGCGGCAGTGACGACGTGGCGATGGCGACCACAACTGCCGATGCGCGACGAAATGTGCGGGCAACTTTATCTTGTAAGCTATGCGGATATTGCCTAACACCTGCGCAGTTCAACCGCAGACGAAGGAGAATTTCCATGCCTGCACCAAAGGCACCCGGCGCGCGTTCGGCGCGAAACGTCGAGACGCAAAAGAAGAAGGCGGCGCGCGCAGCCCCGCGCAAGAAGACAAATCGTTCGACGGGCAACACGCTTGCTGCGCGCTCGCGGCTGAAGAAAATGGCTGGCAAAAAAGCGCCGGCAAAAAAGGCGACGAAGGCCCGCAAGATTGCGGTCAAGCCCGTCGCAAAAAAGCGCGCCTGATTTTTTGTCGCGCAGATTGCATGATCAAAGCGAGAGATGCCGCACGGCTCTCTCGCTTTTTTATTGGAAGTGCTGGCACTGCGATGCCTGCCGGTGGGCGTTGAAGTTCGATCATGTCGACCCAGTGGTCGCCGCCGACGTCGGTGCGGCCGAGTCCGATTTCAACGAAGCCGTGCCGGGCGTAAAATTTACGGGCTAAAAGGCTCGTGGGCCGGACATCGGCGCGGAGCGTGGTGCCGTCGGGGAAGTGCGCAAGCAGCGCCATCAGCAAAGCATTGCCGACGCCCTGCCCCTGCATGCCGGGATCGACGTACATGCCGGAGAGGTGGACGGCATCGCCACGCGGATGGCCGCGAACGCCGCCGAGCAGTCGGCCATCGAGGTCTGCAACGAGGGCGATGTCGCCTTCGGGCATCGTGAACATTTCCGGAGCTTCGCCATCCATGAGCGCGGCGATGACCCGATCGATGGTTGCGGCACCGTCGATGGCATCATAGGTCGCGTGCCATGCAGCGCCGTAGAGTGCGCTCATGGCGGGGCGATCGCTGTGACGGAAGGGGCGGACGATCATCGGCATCGGTTCGGCCAACGCGATCAAGGCGGGAAACGTCAGACTCCCAGCTTCGCCTTGAGCATGTCGTTGACCTGCTGCGGATTGGCTTTGCCGCCGCTTTGTTTCATCGCCTGCCCGACAAACCAGCCGAGCATGGAGGGCTTCAGCTTGGCCTGTTCGACCTTGTCCGGATTGGCGGCGATGATGGCGTCAACGGCTTTCTCGATGGCACCCATATCGGTCACCTGCTTCATGCCCTCGGTTTCGACGATCTCGACAGGTGCACGGCCGGTGTCCCAGGCGATGGCAAACACGTCCTTGGCGCCCTTGCCGCTGATTGTGCCATTGGCGATCATGGCGATGATGGCGGCATTGGCTTCGGGTTTGACCTTCGCTGTTTCGAGCGACAGGCCTTCCTTGTTGATGCGGCCCAAGACTTCGTTGATGAGCCAATTGGCGACGGCTTTCGGTTCGGCTTTGCCGGCCACCAGCCGCAAGTGAGTCTCGAAGTAATCGGCGCGTTCCTTTTCGGCGACGAGCACGTTGGCATCGTAGGCGGAGAGGCCGAATTCCTTGACGAAGCGGGCTTTCTTCTCGTCGGGAAGCTCGGGCAGGCCCTTCTTCAGGCCGTCGACGAAGGCTTGCGAGAACTCGAGCGGCAACAGGTCGGGATCGGGGAAGTAGCGATAATCGTGCGCTTCCTCTTTCGAGCGCATGGCGCGCGTCTCGCCCTTGGCGTTGTCGAACAGCCGCGTTTCCTGATGGATCTTGCCGCCATCCTCGATGATGTCGATCTGCCGGCGGGCTTCGTATTCGACGGCCTGGCCGATGAAGCGGATAGAGTTGACGTTCTTGATTTCGCAGCGTGTGCCGAGTTCCGCACCGGGCTTGCGCACGGAGACGTTGACGTCGGCGCGCATGTTGCCCTTCTCCATATCCCCGTCGCAGGTGCCGAGATAGCGCAGGATGGAGCGCAGTTTCGTCACGTAGGCCTGCGCTTCCTTGGCCGAGCGAAGATCTGGCCGCGAGACAATCTCCATCAACGCGACGCCGGAGCGGTTCAGATCGACGTAGGAATAATCGGGGTGCTGGTCGTGGATCGACTTGCCGGCATCCTGTTCGAGATGCAGGCGCTCGATGCCGATGGTCTTGGTGGTGCCGTCGACGTCGATCTCGATCTTGCCTTCGCCGACGATGGGATTTTTGAACTGGCTGATCTGATAGCCCTGCGGCAGATCGGGATAGAAGTAATTCTTGCGGTCGAAGATGGAGCGGTTGTGGATCTGGGCTTTGAGGCCGAGGCCGGTGCGGACGGCTTGCGCCACGCATTCAGCATTGATGACGGGCAGCATGCCGGGCATGGCTGCGTCGACGAGGCTGACGTTGCTGTTGGGTTCTGCGCCGAAGGTGGTGGACGCGCCGGAAAACAGCTTGGCTTTCGAGGCCACCTGCGCATGCACTTCCAAGCCGATCACGACCTCCCAGTCGCCGGTGGCGCCGTTGAGATAGTTGGAACCAGCGGTGGCTTTGTTCGTCATCGACGTCGGTCTTTCAGATGGAGGCGTATGGTGTTCCAGGTGCCGTGTGCCTAAGCCTGCACAGATGACGGGTCAAGCATTTCGGCAGGGGCGACAACGCACAAGGGCGGCCCCGGAGGTCCGCCCTTGATATTGTCGATGGTTCTGCGGTGGAGCTTACCAGAGGTCCCAGCGGACGCCGGTGCGCAGTTCGTGCTCGAAGCGGTCGGCGATGTGCAACTGGCTCAGGCCGTCCATGCTGCCGACGCCAATGCGGCCGCTCTGCCACAGGAGGCGGTAACCGGTGTCCCAATGCGTGCGCGGCGAGATTGCGTAGGAGACGCCAGCAGATGCCTGCGCGGCCAAACCATAGCCGATGCTGTGGGCGCTGGAGTAGTTGGTGTACTTATACGTTAGACCGTTGGTTTCCGAACAGCCGGGGCTAACGGTGGGCGGTGTGCCAGCCACAGTGATCTGGCCGTCGTAGCAGTCGTACTGCGTGCCACCACGACGGTTGAGCTGGTGCACAGCGAGGCCGATGCCCGCACCGACGTAGGGGCGGAATTTGCCGCGCTCATTGAAGTCGTAGTAGCCGCTCATCAGCAGCGTCGTGTTCTGGTAGCCGACATCTTCGGCTTGGATGCCATGGTACCAATTGACTGCGGAAGTACCCGCCACCGCGCGCTGTAAGAATGTGTCCGGGGTTGCCTTGATGCCGGACGCCAAGCTGCGCTCGGTGCGGTAGTCGACGGTAGCCTCGACCCTGAACGATGGCGACAGATAGCGTCCAAAGCCGAGACCGATAATGCTCTGTTCAGTCCAATTCGCGGGCTGGTTGACTGAGATCGGCCAGCCGCCGGTGTCGATGGTGCCGCTGTTCTTGAAGGCGACGCCGACGTCGCCGCGGACGTACCATTTGAAGTTTTCTTCATAGGTGGTCGGCATCGGGACGGGCACGCCGGGAGAGCCATAGTCGCGAATGCCGTTGGCGGCGCCGTTGGACAAATCACCGGCGGAGGCAGGCGCGGTCGCGCCGAGCGCGCCGGCAAGGCAGAAGGCAAGGCAAGCATAAGTCAGGCGCATCGGAGATTTTCCTCGGTGTCGGCGGACTGATGCCCTTCGGCAAGGTCCGTTCTGGAAACGAACCCCGCGTCGACAGAGGCTGGTGTTGCTGATGTGCTTCCTGGGCGGCCGTGGACGGCTTGCCTTACGCACACGAGAGACAACCAGGAGGCGCGCTCGGGTCAGACCCTTGCGCCCAGAAACACTCGACCATCCGCAACGGCGGGATCAAGTATAAGACGGGCGATTGAACGCCCGGTCTCGGTTCGTGACGCCGCCGGATGTGGCGTCGCCGTTATAGTTCGCGCGTGGTTCAGCGCAGGTCCATGCGCAGTCCGACACGCAGTTCGTGCGCGTAGAGATCGTTGACGTGCAGGCTTGGAATAGTCGTCGTGGTGCCGTTGGCATAAGTCACAGCCATGTCGCTGGTCTTGGCGTCGCCGGTGTAGAGAAAGCGATAGCCGGCATCCAACATCCAGCGGTCGTAAAGCTTGGCCGAGAAGCCTGCCATGAACGCACCGGCCGCATTCGTCTTGGTCGCGCCGTCGGTGGTAATCGTGGCGGTGCCGCCGCAAGGAATACAGATCGCGGAGCCGTCGCCTGCAGTGGTCGTGTTGCGCGAAAAGCCGAGCCCGACGCCGAGGTAAGGGGTGAACCGCGTCCGCGTATCGAAATCGTAATAGAGGTTGGCGAGGCCGACCATCCGCTTGACGCCGAACTGACCTTGAGCGCTGCCGAGGCTGTTGTTGCCTGCAACATTTACGGATGCCGAATTGGACCAGTCGAGTGTCAGGTCGCCGCGGACGCTGGGCGAGAAATACATGCCGATGCCGCCTCCCCACATGCGGCTGTTGGAGATGTGGGTGTCGTTCAGCAGGTAGTTGGGTTGTTCGTGCACGCTGCCCAGGTCGTTGGACGATGCGGTGAAGTCGGCGCGGGCGTAGAACATCGCCGGGCGCGTCGTCTCGGGCGGCGCGTAACCGCCACCGTCCTTCATGCTGCCGCCGTACAAATCGGCGGCGAGAGCGCCTGCGGTGCCAGCGACCAGCGCTGCGGTTGCCGCGAAAACGGTGCGATACGTCAGGTTCATTGCGTCCTCATATACTTGGCTACTGACACCACTCGACGATGCCGCACAGAGCGAGTGCGGCTGTGCCTCAGCTCAAGATGCCCAGCAAAGATTTAAAGTTGTTTAAGGCGCGTGCCGTTTTCCGACAGACGAGGCGGCGTGGCCGCAAAAGAAAACGCCCTGGTGACGGGCACCAAGGCGTGAGGGTTCGTTCCGGTTTAGACGCGCGGCGGAGATTTGCTCAATGGTGGAGGATGGTCTGAATGAGGCCAGGCGAGAACATGCCGATCATCGAGAAGAGCAGGCCGATACCGACAAGGCCGGACGCCATCCACAAAAGATAGACGATGTGGGTGAGCAGGTAAACCGAGGCCATGACGATCGCGATCTGGAAGGCCGCCGAGCCGATTTCGAAGGCGTGATACTGATTGGTGTAGACGTCTCGTTTGACCTCGGCGGCCAAGGCGCGCTCCTGCAGTTCCTTGCGGCCCTCGCCGACGTTTTCATGCTGGGCGTTCGTTTTCGGCTCGCTCTGGTAACGGGCGACGTCGGCGCGCCATTCGGCGATGCGCTTGGTCAGCCGCTCCTTGACTGCCGGATCCTTGGCCAAGGCTTCGTCGATTTCCATCTGCTCGGCGGCGGTTTTCAATGTCGTCTGCCGGATCGTCTTGGCCTGATAGAACGACCACAGGTTCGACGATTGAACGTTGCTGGCTATCGAATTGGTCTGCGCACCTTTGGCCATCGTTTCGGCGACCGCCAAGAATAGACCGATCACGGTAATGAAGATGGCGATGCGTTTCGAACTGGCATCGCCGCTGCCGTGTTCTACGCCGTGACCGGCTCCGTGTGACATCGTATGATTCCCTGTTTTGATCGCACCCACGACGCTTCGACGTGGACTGCCTGTGGCTGCTGACCGACTGTGTGTCGTGACGAACTAAGTCCAATCATGCAAGCTCACGACCTTTTTCGTCGCAGAGCGCCGCGGAACAACATTTGTCCGTTCATAAGGTTAAGGCGTCGACAGACGCGAGCGCCGCGCGGACTTCCGAGATGCCGGCCGCCGAAAGTGGTGCCTGCGGCGGCAGCGGGTCGCCGACCGCATAGCCTTGCAACGTGAGCGCGCCCTTGATGCAGGCCGCCAGATTGTGTTTTGCGAACGCTTGATTGAGGGCCCAGAGGCTGCGTTGCAAGGTCATGGCTTCCGGCCAACGGGCGGCGCGGCACAGATCATAGAGGGTGACCGATGCTGCGGGCACCGCGCATGCCGGCCCGGCCATCCAGCCGACGCCGCCGATCAACATAACGGTCGCCGGGATATGAGCGGAGGCGGCGAAGACCTGCAGACGGCCTTGCGTGGCGTTGAGGATGGACAGCAACCGGCCGGTGTTGTTCGAGGCATCCTTGAGGTAGCGGATATTGGGGATTTTCGAAAGCTGCACGATGGCGGGGATCGAAAGGTCCGAACGCTGAAAATTAGGATTCGTATAGAGCACAACAGGCAGAGACGTGGCTTTGGCGATGGCTGTGAAGTAGGCGACCACACCTGCGTCGTCGATGGGGAAGTAGGCCTCCATGACGGCCAGGATGCCGTCGGCACCGAGGCGTTCGTAGGTGCGGGTCTGGGCTATGGCATCGGCGATGGTGGTGGCGGCGACGCCCGCGATGACGGGTACGCGTTTGGCTGCAGCCGCAATGACGGTCTCGACGACGGTTTGTCGCTGGCCCGCATTCAGGTAGGCGAACTCACCTGTGGATCCGAGCGGCGTCAGCCCGTGAACGCCCTTGCCGATAAGGTCGGCCGACAGCTTCGCCAAGACGTCGACCAATATTTTCCCGTCCGGTGCCACGGGGGACACCAGATAGGGAAATACGCCATGCAGATCTGTCGCCATCGTGCGGATCGTTCCAGCTTTGTCATGGCGTGCTTCTTATCGGAAAACCGCTGTACGCTTTCCCGGAGGCACCTGCGATCAGACCACCGAGATGTGGATGTCGTCGACGCCGTCGACGTGGCCGTGCAGCTTGTCGCCCTTTTTGACCGCACCGACGCCGGCAGGCGTGCCGGTGAAAATGAGGTCGCCGGCACGAAGTTCGAACAGGCCAGACAGGAATGCGATCTGGTTGGGAATGTCCCAAATCATCTGGGCGAGATCGCCGGTCTGACGACGCTCGCCGTTGACGTCGACCCAGATGGCACCTTTAGTCGGATGGCCGATGGCGCTGGCGGGATGCAGCGCGGTGCAGGGGGCAGAGGCTTCGAAGGCCTTGCCGATCTCCCAGGGGCGGCCGGCTTTCTTCATGTCGCTCTGGAGATCGCGGCGCGTCATGTCGAGACCGACGGCGTAGCCATAGACTTGCTGCATCGCATCAGCGGCGGCGATGTTCTTGCCACCGGATTTGAGTGCGACGACCAACTCGATCTCGAAATGAAAATCGTTGGTTTTGTCGGGGTACGGCATGGTCTTGCCGAGCAGGAGATTGCCCGGGTTCTTCTGGAAGAAGAACGGCGCTTCCTTTTTCGGATCGTGGCCCATCTCGCGCGCATGTTCTTCGTAGTTGCGGCCCACGCAGTAGATGCGGTGCACGGGAAACAGCTGCGTCGTGCCGGTGACCGGCAATGTGGGAATCGGCTGCGGGGCGAACACGTAGGTCATGCGAGTGGATCCTGGCTTGGAGGGGCGCGTTATCGTTCAGCCTTAGCAGACAGCTTGCGTTCGTGGCAAAGGCGGCATTAAATTCTCGGCAACTTCCAGTGCTCTGGCCATTTACCGAAAGGCGCTTCATGGGCGATGTCGAGCCGATACCGTTGAGGCAGGGGCCAAGGCGGGATGCAGGGTCGTCCGGTGGTGGGGGCACCTCCGGTCACGTTTCGGGCCAGGCCTTTGGGTCGAACTCCGTCACCGCTTTCACACGTGGCGAACTGAGCGCGATCCTGGCCGTGTATGGGCGGTTGATGGCCGAGGGTGAGTGTCGTGACTACGCTATGGATTTCGGGCGCGAAACGGCGGTGTTTTCGATTTTCAGGCGGACCAGCGAGGTGCCGCTCTACAGGATCGAGAAGTCGCCGAAGCTGGCGCGGAAACAAGGTGCCTATTCGGTGGTGACGCCGACGGGGCTCATTCTCAAGCGCGGGCACGAGTTGTCGCGGGTGCTGGACGTGCTGGCCAAAAAGTTCAGTGTCGTCGGGCGATGAGGCGTGGTGCCGACCTGCGGAACGCGTGTGTATCGCGCCATCAGTATATCACGAGGGGTTACACATGCCGTTGAGGATCGCGGTCGGCGGGTTTTTGCACGAAAGTCATTCGTTTGCACCGCGACCCACCCGATATGTCGATTTCGTCAGCCCGGGTGGCTGGCTGGGACTGACGGAGGGCGAGCCGCTGCTGGCGGGGATACGGGGCAGGTCGGTGCCGCTGGCCGGGGCGATCGAAGCAGCGGATGCGGCCGGCGTCACGCTGGTACCGCTGGCCTGGTGTTTCGCCAACCCGGCAGGACCGGTGCAGGACGAGGCGTTCGAGCGTATCGCCGCACTGATCTGCGCGCGGCTTTCACATGCTCTGGATGCGGGGCCGCTCGATGGCGTCTATCTCGATCTGCACGGGGCTGCGGTGTCGGACAGCTTTCCCGATATGGAGGGGGAATTGCTGCGCCGTGTGCGCGCCATCGTCGGCGGAACGCCGCTGACGATCAGCGTCGACCCGCATTGTAATCTGACCGCGGCGATGGTGGAGCGGTCAGATGCCATCGCGCCGTTTCGCACGTATCCGCACGTCGATATGCCGGCGGCGGGTGGACGTGCGATGGCGTTGCTGCTCGAACGTATCAAGCGGGGTAAGCCGTGGGCGCGGGCGTTCAAGCAGATTGATTTCTGGATCCCAATCACAAGCCAATGCACGCTGATGCCGCCGATGTCGCCGGTGTTCGACGAACGGGGGCGGATCGCCAGCGAAACCAAGGTGGCCGAATTGGGCTTCTGTTTCGGATTTCCATACGCCGATTTTGCCGACTGCGGGGCAGCTGTCGCGGCGTACGCGGAAACGGAAGCCGAGGCGCAGAAGGCGGTCGGTGCGCTGGTCGATTACGTCAATGCGCGGGAAACAAGCTTCAAACTCGATGTCGTGCCCGCTGAGGCTGCGGTCGCGGAGGCGATCCGGCTGTCGAATTCATCCAAGAGGCCCATCGTTATCGCCGATACGCAGGACAATCCGGGCGGTGGCGGACATGGTGACACGACGGGCCTGCTGGCCGAGTTGATCAGGCAGAATGCGCAGGGTGCGGTGCTCGGCCTGATCAACGATGCGGATGCGGCGGCGGCGTATCATCGAGCGGGAACGGGTGCGTCGATCACATTGGCGCTGGGTGGCAAGTCGGATGGGGTGCCGCTGACGGTCACGGCCAAAGTTTTGAAGCTTACCGATGGTCAGTTCACCTACACGGGGCCGATGGGTAAAGGGAATCCGGCAAATCACGGGCTCACGGCTTTGATCGAGGTGGCACCCGGCATTCGTGTCATCGTGGTGTCGAACAAGGCGCAGGTGTACGATCAGGAACTGTTCCGACATGTCGGGCTGGAGCCGGCGGACTGCAAAATTCTGGTACTCAAATCGAGTGTGCATTTCCGGGCCGACTTCCAGCCGATCGCCGAGAGGGTGATCGTCGCCACCGCGCCAGGGCCGGTTGTCGCCGATCCGTCGGTGTTCCCGTTCAAGCATCTGCGTAAGGGTGTGCGGCTGAACCCGCGTCATGCATAGAT
>JANYHG010000165.1 GCA_025359165.1 Hyphomicrobiaceae bacterium | reverse complement strand
CCCACCTTCATCCTGATGCACAAGAAAGCTGTCGACGGCGCTGCGTCCGGCGAAGCGCTCAAATTCTTCGAGTGGGCTTACGCCAAGGGCGACAAGATGGCTGCTGATCTCGACTATGTGCCCTTGCCTCCGACAGTGGTCGCTCAAATTCAAAAGGGTTGGAGCGCAATCGTCGGCACCGATGGCAAGTCGGTCTACGATAAGAAGTAATATCGCATCTCGGGATCCGGCTTCGGCCGGGTCCCGTTTTTTTGAGATCAGTATCTCGGGAAGTTGCGGTCGATGACTGCGTCTGCCGGCGCGGTTCGGCAAGGCTTGGTCAAGAAGACGAGGATGTTCTGTGACAGCCGTCACCACCAGTTCACCTTCCAACCCGTCGTTCGATCCGTCGTTCGATCGTGACGATCGAAAGCGAGCGCTCGCGGGCTTGCGGTTTGGCGATCAAGTATTCGCTTTTTTCTGCAGGGCTGCGGCAATTGCCGTACTGGTCATACTCAGCGGCGTGTTCGTGTCTTTGATCGGCGGCGCATGGCCCGCCTTTCACAAATTCGGACTTGCGTTCTTCGTGACTGAGGCCTGGAACCCGGTCACCGACAACTTCGGTGCCATCGCGCCTATTTTTGGCACGCTTGTCACGTCGGCGATCGCGATGCTGATCGCGGTGCCGATCGGGTTGGGAATTGCGATCTTTTTGACCGAACTGTGCCCTCCCGCTTTGCGACGGCCGCTAGGGATCGCGATTGAATTGCTGGCGGGCATTCCCAGTATCATCTACGGCATCTGGGGATTATTTTTCTTTGCGCCTTTTCTTCAGCAATATGTTCAACCTGCGCTTATCAAAACATTTGCGAACGTGCCGGTGCTGTCGACGTTGTTTGCGGGGCCACCCTACGGGATCGGTATTCTGACATCGGCGCTGGTGCTTGCGATCATGGTGTTGCCGTTCGTGACTGCGGTGAGCCGCGACGTTTTCGATTCCGTTCCGGCCGTGCTCAAGGAAGCGGCCTACGGTCTAGGCTGCACACGGTGGGAAGTCGTGCGCAACATCGTCATCCCGTTTACGCGCGTCGGCGTGATCGGCGGGTGTATGCTCGGGCTTGGGAGAGCGCTCGGGGAAACCATGGCCGTGACCTTCGTCATCGGGAACGCGCATCGAATCAGTGGTTCGATCCTCGCCCCGGGGACGACGATTTCGGCGACCATCGCCAACGAATTTACCGAAGCCGTCGGAGACATGCACACGTCGTCACTTCTCGCGATCGGCCTCATCCTCTTCATCATTTCATTCATCGTGCTGGCTTTAGCGCGGCTGATGTTGATGCGGCTCGACGTGAAGGCGGGAAAATGACCATGGCGTTCGACCAGGTACGGTATCGGTCCCGCAGGCGTCGCAGCGCCCTGACGATGGGGCTATGCTGGTTTGCAACGGCCGTTGGCATCAGTGCTTTGCTGATCATTCTCGGCACGCTGCTGCTCAAGGGATTTGGCGGGCTCGGGATCGGGGTGTTCACCCAGATGACGCCGCCGCCGGGGTCCGATGGTGGTTTGCTCAATCCCATCGTCGGCAGCCTGATTATGACGGTCCTCGGGGTTGCCATCGGCACACCCATCGGCATTCTCGCGGGAACCTATCTGGCTGAATACGGTCGCCACTCCAGGCTGTCGTCTGTCGTCCGCTTCGTCAACGATATCCTTTTGAGTGCACCGTCCATTATCATGGGGCTATTCGTTTACACCGTCATGGTCGCTCCGATGGGTCATTTTTCGGGCATCGCCGGAGCCGTTTCGCTTGCGGTTCTCGTTATTCCGATCGTCGTCCGCACGACCGAGGACATGCTGCTGCTGGTGCCCACGCCTCTGCGCGAAGCAGCGAGTGCACTAGGGATGCCGAGATCGCTGGTGATCAAACAGGTGGCGTACAAGGCCGCCCGCACGGGCATGATCACGGGTGTCCTGCTCGCCATTGCTCGGGTCAGCGGTGAAACGGCACCGCTTCTTTTCACGGCCCTCAACAGTCAGTTCTTCAGCACGAACCTGAATGCACCGATGGCCAGCCTGCCGGCGGTGATCTTCCAATTCGCGTTGTCGCCCTACGCCGAATGGCAAAAACTCGCCTGGGTGGGGGCATTGATCATTACGGCTGCCGTCCTGACGCTGAGTATCGCCGCACGCGCGCTGAGTGCCAAAGGGAGTAAATGATGACCGAGATCAGCACCGCACAGAAACTCGAAGCTGGAGCGACCGCAGTGTCACCGGACGTTCGCATTTCGATCAACAACCTCGAGTTCTTTTATGGGACGTCGAAGGCGTTGAAGGGGATCAATCTCCCGCTCTATGCCAACCAGGTGACGGCTTTCATCGGCCCGTCTGGCTGCGGCAAGTCCACGCTGCTGCGGGTTCTCAACCGCATGTACGATCTCTATCCGAACCAGCGCGCCGAGGGTGAGGTGCTGCTGGACGGACAGAATATTCTCGCCGGCGACGTGGATTTGAACCTGCTGCGGGCGCGGGTCGGCATGGTGTTTCAGAAGCCTACACCGTTCCCGATGTCGATCTATGAGAACATTGCATTCGGCGTACGTCTCTACGAAAAATTGAGCAAGGCCGACATGGACGTCAGGGTCGAGCAGTCGCTGAACCGGGCGGCACTGTGGAAAGAAGTGAAGGATAAGCTGACATCGTCAGGGCTCAGTCTGTCGGGTGGCCAGCAACAGCGCCTGTGCATCGCCAGGACGGTCGCGGTGAAACCTGAGGTGATCCTGTTTGACGAGCCGTGTTCGGCGCTCGATCCGATTTCGACGGCCCGCATCGAAGAACTGATCGACGAACTGAAGGCCGACTACACCATCGCGATCGTCACGCACAACATGCAGCAGGCGTCGCGCGTGTCCGACCATACGGCGTTCATGTACCTCGGCGAACTCATGGAATTCGGCCACACCAAGGCGATGTTTACGCGGCCGCAAAATCCGAAAACCCAAGACTACATTACCGGCCGGTTCGGTTGATACTCAAAGCACGAGGTGCCCTTTATGTCCCAGCACACAGTCGCCGCGTTCGATGCCGAACTGAAGGAGTTGCGCGCGGCAGTGCAGATGATGGCAGCGACAGTCGACACGCAGATGCAGCATCTCGCCGAAGCCATCGAGCAGCCCGAAAGTGACGCGGCGCAAAGGATCGTCGCGATGGATCGGTCCGTCGATCGGATGCAAGCCGACATCGAAGAAACCATCGTGCAGATGATCGCGCGACGCCAACCCGTCGCCGTCGATCTGCGCGAAATTATCGCCACACTCAAGATCATCGCCGATCTCGAACGTGTCGGCGACATGGCCAAGAGCTGTGGCAAGCGTCTGCTCGTCATGGGAGCGCCTGGTCGACAAGCCGAGACGATGAGCACGCTGTTGTCGCTTGCCAATCAAGCGCGGTCGCAGGTCGTCGACGTGATGGCCGCGTTCACAGCGCGCGATGCCGATGCGGCGCTCGAAGTCTGGCGCTCCGACAGTACGACAGACAATCTTTACACGGCGCTGTTTCGCGAGTTGCTGACCTATATGATGGAAGATCCGCGCAACATCAGTTTCTGTACGCACCTGCTGTTTTGCGCGAAGAACCTCGAACGCATCGGCGATCACGCAACCAACATTGCCGAGAACGTGATTTTCATCATCACCGGCGAACAACTCGGCACAGACCGCCCCAAAGGCGAAAGCCCGACGGGATCAGTGGTCAGATAGTATCCCCGCGGCAACGGATCGCCAGTCACCGGGTCGATCTGTCGGGGCAAATTCGCGCCGCCGCACAAAGGCGGTTGCACACCCCGGAGGAGTGGGTTATGGGGTGCGCCAGGGCGGTCGACGAAGCGAAACCTACGGGTTCAGCGCGCAACGCACATGGATAGCTGCGGTAGCTCAGTGGTAGAGCACTCCCTTGGTAAGGGAGAGGTCAAGAGTTCAATCCTCTTTCGCAGCACCATCGACCCTGAAAGCTCTGACCACCCAGGCTAAAGCCCAATGTTTTGCCCCATTCGCAGGACAGGGATTGCTGCAGCCGAGTTTACAGAGCGCGCGGATTGCGTAACCGGTGCGCCGGAAATCGGGCGAGACGATTGCATGTCGATGGCTGCCTGCTATGCCGAGGCAGGCGATACGAGGACGGCGACGACATGGCAGGCAACGCATCGGCACGTGACTTCTGGAAATCGGCGGGACTGCATCTGCTGGCGCCGAATGCGGACGGGTGGCTCGGCGTTACCCCGGATTTTCTGCGCGCGTACTGGACCCGGCCGGAGGTGCACCCGGTCGACAGTTCGAACGCGCACGAGATCACGCTGCACGAAGCGTTGTTGGAAGATCCGGCGCGATCGGTGAGCGAAGCCGAAATTGCCGCCCTGTCAGACCCTGATGCCATCGAGACCTATCGCATCGTGCTGTCGTTTCGCGACCTTCTGTTGTCGGCGGGGACACTCGAGGGGGCCTATCTCCAGCTGGCGCGTGGCGGCCGTACGGCAGCGCCCGTGCCACCGGTATTTCTCGACCAGATGGTGCACGTGATCCTGCGACAGGCATTGCGTGGTGTCAGCGACCCGATGCGTCTGCGCGCGGCCGAATTGTTTTTTCGCGAGCAGACGGTGGCGCTCGAAAATGGGCGCGTGATGCTCGCTGACGAGGAAATCGTCGAGATGCAAGCGAGAAGTGGCCAGACGGGTTTGGCGCAGTTGCTTGCGGAAACGGCGACGCCGCAGCGCTCGGTGGTGCTCGACGTTCTCGGCGACGACAACGCAGCGATCTATTGGCCGCGCTCCGATCGTTTCGATACCGTGGTCGATTTTCGCATCAATCAACCGGCCATGGACGCCTTTGCGCGGGTGGTTGAAACGTGGATCGCGCATTTTCTGCGATTGGATGTGCATGTCGAGCCGCGTCCGCAGATTGAAGACGCTGACTGGCGCTGGCACATCGGACTGGATGCGGAGGCGACCAAGCTGCTGAACGCACTCTACGAGGGCAAGACGCTACCGCTGGAAGACGCGACGCGCATTCTCGGGCTCTTCCGCGTGCGTGTGCCCGAGCAGGCACGCCTGCTGGAGCACGTGCGCGGAGCGCCGCTGTACCTCGGTGTGGCGATGACGGCAGGCAAGCGGCTGCGCATCAAGCCACAAAACCTACTGGCGAATTTGCCGTTGGTGGCGGTGGGGTAGGGGTAAGTGCGCTTGCACGCGCAATTGTCGTCATCGCTCTTTATCTTATCCCTTCTTACCACCGCGACTACTTTCCCCTGCAAACGCCCCGAACATCGGGTCCCATGGCAAAATCGTGAGATCGTCGATCAGGCCTTCGATGGCGAAGGGGTCGGCAGCGATCAGCCGGTTGGCTTCGTCGAGGTCGTCGACGGTCATGATGATGAAGCCCGCGCGCTTGCCCAAACCCGTTACAGGCCCGGACGCGCGGATCTTGCCAGCCTCTATCAGGCCTTTGAGATAGGTCACGTGCGGGATGACGTGACGGCCCCAGCCATCGCCGTCGGGATGCGTCATCGTCACGAGGAAAAATGCCATCGAGCGGGCTCCGGTTTGCGGGACCAGGGCGAGAGCTGTCCGCCCTCGCGCTCCCGACCAGGACCTCCGGCCCTGGACCCAATCTTATTGCGACTTGATGATGTCGATGAGCGCGTCGGCCATCTCGCGGCAGTCGGCTTTGCCGCCCATGTCGCGCGTGCGGGTCTTGGTTTCGGCGAATAGTGTCTCGATGGCTTTTTCGATGGCAACGGAGGCTGCGTGATGGCCGAGATGGTCGAGCATCATCGCGCCCGACCAGATCTGCCCGATGGGGTTCGAGATGCCTTTGCCGGCGATGTCGGGTGCCGACCCGTGCACGGGTTCGAACATCGAGGGGAACTCGCGCTCGGGATTGATGTTGCCACCCGGCGCGATGGCGATCGTGCCTGTCGTGGCGGGGCCCAGGTCCGACAGAATATCGCCGAACAAATTGGAGCCGACGATGACGTCGAACCAGTCGGGATTGCGCACCAGATGTGCGGTCAGAATGTCGATGTGGAACTGGCTGGTCTTGACCTTGGGATAGTCCTTCGAAACGGCGGCGAAGCGCTCGTCCCAGTAGGGCATCGAGATCGAGATACCGTTGGATTTGGTGGCACTGGCGACTTCGCGACGCTTGCGCTTCATGGCCAGTTCGAACGCGTAGCGCATAACGCGATCGCAGCCCTTCTTGCTGAACACGGCCTGCTGGATTGCGGCTTCCTGATCCGTGCCCTCGAACATGCGGCCGCCGATGGACGAATACTCGCCTTCATTGTTCTCGCGCACGATCCAGTAGTCGATGTCGCCGGGCTTGCGATCGGCCAGGGGTGATTTGACGCCCTCGAACAGCCGTACCGGGCGCAGGTTGATGTATTGCTGGAAGTTGCGGCGGATCGGGATCAGCAGCCCCCACAACGAGACATGATCAGGGACGCCTGGAAAACCCACGGCACCCAGATAGATCGCGTCGCTGTCGCGAATGCGATCGAGGCCGTCCTCGGGCATCATCGCGCCCTTTTTCTTGAAGCGTTCGCAACTCCAGTCGTGGCTTTCCCACTTGAACGCGATGTCGAATTTGCGACCGATCACTTCGAGCACGCGAATGCCCTCGGGAACGACTTCGTGGCCGATACCATCCCCCTCGATGACGGTAATATGCAATTTGTTCGATGCGTCTTTGTCCGATTTATCTTTTTTGGATTTGGCCACGAGAGGTCCTATCGGGTTCAGGTGAAATGGCGTTTTTGTAGGTTGGGTTAGCGGCTCTGTTTTGCCGCGTAACCCAACATCAGCCCACGGTGTTCGACGTGGCGACTTTTGAGTTCGTGGTATTGGGTTACGCCGCTGCAGCGCGGTAACCCAACCTACAGGCTACAGGTCGCGTCACTCGTTTAGCCAGCGATATTACTTGATCGTCTCGGCGGCCTTGGCGACGAAACGACCGTCCCAGGTCTTGCTCAGATCGATCTTGGCGGTTTTGAGTTCGTCGTCGAACGTCTGCAGGAACTTCAGTGAGCGCTGTTGCACTTCCACGCTGATGATGCCGTCTTTGGAGTAGGCATCCGCCACGGCCTTGATGGCGTCGACGTAGAGCGCTTTGTCGCCAAGCATGAATTCTTCCGGCATTTTTGCCGCCACCTGATCTGGCGTCGCTTTTTCGAGCCACTTGAGCGTCTTGTAGAACGCGTTGACCAACGCCTGCACGGTCTGCGGGTTCTTTTCGGCAAATTCGCCGCGCGTGTAGAGCACGGCCGCCGACATCGGCCCGCCGAGCAACTTGGTGACGCCTGCGGTTGTCGTCGTGTCGGTGATGACAATCACGTCGCCATCTTTGACAAGTTTCGAATTTGCCGGTTCGGTGTTGGAGAGGGCATCCAACTCGCCTTTCTTCATCGCCGCGACTGGCGCTGCGCCGAGGCCGACGCCGATGAACGAGGCATCGTCGGGTTTGAGACCTGCCTGCACCATGACGTATTGCGCAATAAGCTGGGTCGATGAACCGGGCGCGCTGACGCCGATCTTCATGCCCTTCAAGTCGGCAGCGGTTTTGTAGGGCCGATCCTTCCGCACCATGATGTTGATCGCGGGATAGCGACCCAATTCGATCACCGCGCGAATGTCCTGGCCCTTTGCCTGCATGCGGATGTTGTGTTCATAGGCACCCGTGACGACATCGACGGAACCGCCGATCAGCGATTGCAGCGCTTTGGCCCCACCGGCGAAATCGTTGATCTCGACATCGAGACCTTGCTCTTTGAAATAGCCGAGTTGTTCGCACAGCGTGAGTGTCAGGTAATAAAGTGATGCCTTGCCGCCGACGCCGAGCTTGAGCTGCTTTTTCTCCGGCGTCTGGGCCACGGCTGCGAGCGTGCCGAGTGCAAGGCCTGCAAGCAGTGCGGCGGCGCGGATGATCGGGCGATACATGAAGTCTCCTCCGTGGTTATTCAGTTTTTCGTCGTCAGACTTGCTGCGAGGCGGCGGGCGGCTTCCAGACCAGTAGCCGGTTCTCGACCAGCGTCACCAGCCAGTCGACAAACAGCACGAAGGCCGCAAGAATAACCATCCCGGCAAACACACCCGTCACGTCGAACGTGCCCTCGGCTTGCTGGATCAGATAGCCGAGACCGGCAGCCGAGCCGAGATATTCGCCGACGACCGCGCCGATGATCGCAAAGCCCACCGATGTATGAAGCGAAGAAAACATCCACGACAGCGCGCTCGGCCAATAGACATGACGAAACAACTGTCGCTCGCTCATGCCGAGCATCCGTGCGTTGGCAAGGATGACTGGCGAGACTTCGCGGACGCCTTGATAGACGTTGAAGAAGACGATGAAGAACACCAGCGTGAAGCCGAGCGCGACTTTCGACCAGATGCCGAGGCCGAGCCACAACATGAAGATCGGCGCGAGCACCACCCGAGGCAATGCATTGAACATCTTGATGTAGGGGTCGAACACGGCCGCCACCAGCGGTTTGCGCGCAAACCAGAAGCCCATCATCACGCCCGCAAGCGAGCCGATTACGAACGCCAGCAATCCCTCGATCGACGTGATGAGCAGGTGCTGCCAGACGGTTTTGCCGAAGCAAGCATCGTTGGTCTGCAGAATACGGCTGAGGTCCAGTGGTTCGGAACACGTGGCGATTTTTACCGTGCCGTCGACGAACATCTTGACGATGCGATTGCCAACGTCGAGCGGGGCCGAGAAGAAGAACTTGGGCAGGAACGTGATGCCGAAGGTACCGGCGGACCCGATATGCCAGGTGCCGAGCGCGACGATGGCGACGAGCGCCTGCAGGACCAGCAATTTCCAACGCGCGATGAGCATCAGCCGATCTCCCCGCCATAGGCTTTGACGACTTCGGCGCGGAGTTGGCCCCAGATAGCCTTATGCAACTCGTGGAAGCGCGGCTGCAACCGGACTTCGGTGGCATCGCGGGGCCGGACGAGATCGATCCTGTGATCGCCGATGATGCGCGCCTCGGGTCCGGCGCTCATGATCACGACCCGATCTGCGAGCGCGATGGCTTCTTCGAGATCGTGCGTGACGAACATGACGGCTTTCTTGTCGGCGGCCCACAGATTGAGCAGCAGGTTGCCCATGATTTGCCGCGTCTGCGCGTCGAGTGGGCCGAACGGTTCGTCCATCAGCAGGATCTTGGGATCGCGGATCAGCACCTGCGCCAATCCGACACGCTTGCGCTGTCCGCCCGACAACTGGTGCGCGTAGCGGTCGCCGAAACTTTTGAGGCCTACTCGCGTCAACCAGACCTGGGCGCGGTCGCGGGCCTCAGTCGCGGGCGTGCCGCCGACTTCGAGCGCTAAGGCAATGTTGTCACGCGCCGTCTTCCACGGCATCAATGCATCTTGTTGAAACAGGTAACCCGCGTGACGATTGAGGCCGACGAGGGGCGTGCCGAAGATGTCGACCGTGCCGGCGGCAGGTTTCAGGAGGCCGGCGGCACAATTGAGCAGGGTCGACTTACCGCAGCCGGTCGGGCCGACGATGGCCACGAATTCGCTGCCCGCGACCTCGAGGCTCGCACCTGACACGGCTTTGAAAACCGCGCCTGAGGGTTCGGGAAAAGCAACGTCGACGCGGGTCAGGCGTACGACGGGCGGATCGGCCATGCTGGACGCGTTCCGGTCGTGGGCATTCGCTGGCGCTATCGTGCTACTCACATCTGCCACAGCGCCTGCCCCGCCACCTAGTCTACGTCGTGCTCACGGGACAGTGCCGACCCCGTGCAGTTGCGTCAATGCAAAGTGGTCGCCGAGAATGTTATTGCTCGGTGAGCTTCGCAATGATCAATTCGAGCAGTTCGTGCGGATAATCCGTCGATCCGAGTGCACTCCGTTGGATTGCGGCGGCACGGTGTTCCGGCTTCGAACCTTCGGCCGAGTAGATGATGAGCGGTATTGGGTTTTGACGCGCACGGATCGCTTCCAGCAACGTATAGCCCGCGAATTTGTCGGTGCCGCGTCCCATGTCCGTAATGACCATGTCGTAGGGATGGCGCTCGAGTTCGCCGAGCCCGGCAGCGGTATCGAGGACTTGCGTGACGACGAAGCCGATCTTACGTAGCGCCGATACTTCGTTGGCGTTGTTCAGAGGATTGTCGTCGACCCACAGGATGGCTTTGCCGATCAGTTTCGTATGTTCCTCGGGGCTGAAGGCGCGATCGAGAACGCTATTGATTTTGGCCAGTTCCGACGAAAACGGCACCGACCGCGCGCCGGACTGCCGTTCGATCTTGATGTCACGCTCGCGCGTCGCGCGGCTCAGTGCAACTGCGGCTTCTTTCTGTTCCAACGTGACGTCGAAGCCGAATGCCTTGACACGCGTGATCTCGCCACGGCGCAACGCAGTGATCAGGATGGGCAATGCAATCAGCCAACCGAGGACGCTGACACCTGAACTCACAGCGTGGAGGACTGCAAATGCCGCAGCATTCTGCTCCACGAAACTGCCGATCGCTTCGAGCATGATACCCCTTCGAACGCGCGGTGCGTTCGCAGCCCCGGTCGGCGACTGCTACGACACACGCTTTTTCGGCGCAATCAGATCCGTGATCGTGCCCTCGTACATTTCCATCGCCATTGCGACCGTTTCCGACAGCGTGGGGTGCGGATGGATGGTGAGGCCGACGTCGCTGGGGTCGGCTCCCATCTCGATGGCGAGCGCGACTTCCGCGATGAGGTCGCCAGCATTAGGGCCGACGATACCGGCCCCGATGATCCGGTGCGTCTCCTCGTCGATCAGCACTTTGGTGATGCCCTCGTCGCGGCCGAGCGCGAGCGAACGTCCCGACGCCGCCCACGGGAACACACCTTTGCCGACCTTGAGGCCTTTGGCTTTCGCCTCGCCTTCGGTCAAACCGACCCAGGCGATTTCCGGATCGGTATAGGCGACACTCGGGATGACTTTCGCGTCGAACGCGCTCTTCATCCCGCTGGCAACTTCGGCGGCGACGCGGGCTTCGTGCGTGGCTTTGTGCGCCAGCATCGGTTGGCCCACGACGTCGCCGATGGCGAAGATGTGGGACACGTTGGTGCGCATGTGTTTATCGACTGCGATAAAGCCGCGTTCGTCGACTTTGACCCCCGCAGTCTCGGCTGCAATCAATTTGCCGTTGGGTCTGCGACCGACGGCGACCAGCACCATGTCGAACTGATCGGTGGTGGCACCTTCCGGGCCTTCAAAAGCGACCGCCAGCCCTTCCGGCATCGCGGTGACGCCGGTGACTTTGGTCTTGAGGCGGATCTTTTCGTAGCGCTTCTCGATGCGCTTCATCAGCGGCGCGACGATGTCCTTGTCGGCACCGGGGATGATCTGGTCCATCAGCTCGACCACCGTCACCTTGGTGCCGAGTGCGTGGTAGACGGTGGCCATTTCCAGACCGATGATGCCGCCGCCGAGCACGAGCAGGCGGCGCGGGATCGATTTCAATTCGAGGGCGCCGGTGCTGTCGATGACGCGCGGATCGTCATGCGGGATGAAGGGCAGCGTGACCGATTCGGAACCGGCGGCGATGATTGCGGTGTCGAACGAGATAGTGGTGCGCTTGCCGTCGGAGCCGGTGACCGCCAGTGCGTTGGGTCCGGTGAAGGCTCCGACGCCCGTTACGACGGTAACCTTGCGGGCTTTGGCGAGGCCGCTTAATCCGCCGACGAGTTTTTTGACGACGCTGTCTTTCCAATTGCGCAGCGCATCCAGGTCGATTTCGGGCTTGCCGAAGCGGATGCCGTGGCTGCCCATCTCGTTGGTTTCGTCGACGATCTTGGCGGCGTGCAGAAGGGCCTTCGAGGGGATGCAGCCGACGTTCAGACAGACGCCACCGAGCATTGGCCAGCGCTCGACGAGAACGACCTTGCGGCCGAGATCGGCTGCGCGAAATGCGGCGGTGTAGCCGCCGGGGCCTGCGCCGAGCACCAGGACTTCGGCGTGGATGTCGCCGGTGGCCGGTGCCCGTGCGGGCGGCGTGAGAGGTGCTGGTGGCAAGGCTGCGGGAGGCGGCGCTGTTTTTGCCGAGGTGGCCTTTCCGGACGCTGCACTCCCGGCTGATGCGGCGGTGTCTCGCCAGGAAGCGATGATGCTGCCCATCGAGACTTTGTCCCCGGGCTTTACATGGACTTCGTCGATCGTTCCGGCGCGCGGAGCGGGCACGTCGAGTGTCGCCTTGTCGCTTTCGAGCGTCACCAACGGTTCGTCGGCCTCGACCGTCTGGCCGGCTTTGACGTGCACTTCGATGACCGGGATATTCTTGAAATCACCAATATCGGGAACTTTGATTTCAGTGCTCATGGGGGGCTCGCTGAAAATAAGCGCGGCGGTTGGGGCAAGCGGTTCAGCGCGACGCCAACATCGCGACTGCTTGGGGACGTTAGGTCACGCGGACGCTTGACCCAATCTAAAAGTCACGCGTCGATGCGTCACAAAATCAGACGCCGCAGATCTTCCAGCGCTTGTGAGAGTTGACGGGTGAAGCGCGCGGCGGCGGCACCATCGATGACGCGGTGATCGTAAGACAGGCACAGTGGGAGCATCAGGCGTGGCTTGAACTCCTTGCCGTCCCAGACGGGTGCCATCTTGGCGCGGGCAACGCCCAGGATCGCCACCTCGGGCGCGTTGACGATGGGTGTGAAGGCGACGCCGCCGATGCCACCAAGCGACGAGATCGTGAAGCTCGCGCCTTGCATCTCGGTGGCGGCCAATTTGCCCAGCCGGGCCTTCTCCGAGATCTCGCCGAGTTCGTGGCTGATTTCGAGAATGCCTTTGCGGTCGACCTCTTTGATGACGGGCACGACGAGTCCGTCGGGCGTATCGACTGCAACGCCGATATTGTAGTATTTCTTCAGGATCAGCGCGTCCTTGCCCGGCGACAACGACGCGTTGAAATCCGGAAAATCCTTCAGCGTGGCAACGGCCGCCTTCATCAGGAAGGGCAGCATCGAGACGCGGAATGCGCCCTTCTTGTCGACCTTGGCGGCAGCGTCCAATTCCTTGCGATACTTTTCGATGTCGGTGGTATCGGCTTCGTCGGTGTGGGTGACGTGCGGAATGTTGAGCCACGAGCGATGCAGGTGCGGCCCCGACAGTCGCTTGATGCGTGACAGCGGTTTGGTTTCGATCGCGCCGAATTTGGTAAAATCGATCGCCGGAATTTCGGGAATGCCCATGCCACCCGCGGGGGCACTGCCGCCTGTACCGCTGTTGCCCGCGAGGGATTTTTTAACGTCGTCTTTGGTGATGCGGCCTTTCTCGCCCGTGCCCTTGATCTTCACCAGGTCGATATCGAGTTCGCGGGCGAGACGACGGACCGACGGACTGGCGTGTGCGTTACCGAAATCGACGGGCGCGGGCAGGAAGCGCTGCGTGACCTCGGAGCCGCCGGTCGGCGAAGCGGTCTGCTCTTGATACTGGCTCGACCCGATCGGGGCCGCACTCGGCTGCTTGGCGAGTGCACCGCCGGTCGTGACTGAAGGTGACGATGGGGCTGCGTGCCCATTTGCGCCGCTGCCTTCGAGACGCACGACCGACGTGCCCATCGAAACCTTGTCGCCGACCTTGATCAGGATTTCGGCGATCCTGCCGGCGCTCGGCGAGGGCACTTCCATCGTCGCCTTGTCGCTCTCGAGCGAGACGATGG
>JANYHG010000145.1 GCA_025359165.1 Hyphomicrobiaceae bacterium | reverse complement strand
TACGTGCTCGCAGATATTCCAGGACTGATCGAGGGCGCGCACGAGGGCGCAGGCCTCGGGACGCAGTTCCTCGGCCACATCGAACGCTGCCGCGTGCTGCTCCACCTCGTTGACGCGACCGAAACGGACGTGGCCGCTGCGTACAAAATCGTGCGTGGCGAGCTGAAAGCCTTCTCGCCCGAACTGGCGAAGAAAAAGGAGATCGTCGCATTGTCGAAATGCGATGCCCTCGACGCCGACACGCTTGCGGAAAAAGCCGCGCAGCTCAAGGCTGCATGTCGCAAGAAGCCCATGGTGCTTTCGGCAGTGGCAGGCATCGGCATGAAGGAAGCGCTTTACGCCATCGGCAAGGAAGTCTCCAAAGACTACAAACCCGACGCCTACGAAGCCGCCCTCGAAGCCCACGACGGCAAGTGGATGCCGTGACGCCGGTTCAGCAACGCCGGTTCAGCAATGGCCAACCCGTCACCACATCCGTCATGGGGCGCAGGCGGCCATCCACGACAAGCCTCGACGAGAGTACGCACGTCGGCACGCTCGGGATTGGCATACTACCGGCGTATCGCGACCGGGGTTTGGGGCGTCGGCTGATGATGGCCGTGCTCGAAACAGCACGCGAACGGGGCCTGTCGCGCGTGGAATTGACGGTGCACGCCGACAACATGCGCGCCATCAAACTCTACGCAAACTTGGGATTCGTGCTTGAAGGTGTCAAACACGAGGCTCGCCGCATTGATGGCCAGTACAAGGATGTAGTGCTTATGGCCATCGCCGATCTCGAAACGTGGCAGGCACCGGTAGCAACGATATGAGCACGAAAATCACACCCCGTCCCGAATGGACATCTGCGCGGCGCATCGTCGTGAAGATCGGATCGGCGTTGCTGGTGGACCGGGCGAGTGGGCGGCTGCGCGCGACGTGGCTGAATTCGCTGGCGGACGACGTGGCCGCGCTGGCAGACGCCGGCAAGGAAGTCGTGCTGGTTTCGTCGGGCGCCATCGCGCTCGGCCGGCATGTCCTAAAGCTTGGCAGTGGCGCCCTCGAACTCGAACAGAGCCAAGCAGCCGCCGCTGTCGGCCAGATCTCGCTCTCGTCCGCCTACCGCGAAGTTTTTGCAGCACGTGGGCATTCTGTGGCGCAAGTTTTACTGACGCTCGGCGACACCGAAGAACGCCGTCGCTATCTCAACGCAAGGCGCACCATCGATACATTGCTGGCGCACAAGTCCATTCCCGTCGTCAACGAGAACGATACGGTGGCGACGACCGAGATCCGCTACGGCGATAACGATCGTCTGTCGGCGCGCGTCGCCAGCATGATCACCGCCGACTGTCTGGTGTTGCTGTCGGATATCGATGGTCTCTATACCGCGCCTCCGGGCACGCGCGCCGATGCGGTGCGGCTCGACGAAGTGCGCGCCATCACGCCCGAGATCGAGGCGATGGCAGGCGATGCGGGTTCGGAATTGTCGCGCGGCGGCATGAAAACCAAGGTCGAAGCAGGCCGCATCGCGCTCGGCTCGGGCATTCACATGGTGATCGCGTCGGGCAAGAACTTGCATCCCTTGCGGCAGTTGGTGGAGGGAGCACCGTGCACATGGTTCTTGGCCAGCGCCGATCCGGTAGCAGCCCGCAAGCGTTGGATCGCCGGGCAGCTGGAGCCTGCCGGTACGATCCATGTCGATGCGGGCGCAGAAAAGGCGCTGCTGTCGGGCAAGAGCCTGCTTCCAGCCGGCGTCACCAAAGTCGAGGGACAATTCCAGCGTGGCGACGCGGTCGTGATAAAATCGCCGTCGGGCATGGAGCTGGGTCGCGGGCTCAGCGCCTACGGCCTGACCGAAGCGCGTATGATCGCGGGTAAAAAATCCGGCGAGATCAAAACCATCCTCGGTCATGCCGGACGCGCCGAACTGATCCATCGCGACGACATGGCCCTGCATCGGGGCTAATACGTGCCACCCGGTAAGTGTCGACGCAGCTCGAATCGAGATGAAACCGTGACCCAAACCAATCAGCAATCCGCAGCATCCGAGGCCGACATCGCAGCCGCCATGCTCGCCATGGGCCGCGCGGCCAGAGCCGCCGCGCGGGACGTCGCTCTGGCCACGACGGCAGCGAAAAATCTCGCGCTGACAACGGCGGCCGGTGCGATGCGCGAACGCCGCGCCGAAATCCTGAGTGCCAATGCTTTAGATCTCGAGGCCGCACGCGCACGCGGCACGACCGGTTCGTTCCTCGACCGGCTGGCGCTGGACGCCCAACGCATCGACGCGATTGCGCAAGGGCTGCTGGATATTGCCGCGCTGCCGGATCCGGTTGGCGCAAAACTGGCGCAGTGGACGCGGCCGAACGGGCTGGACATCACCCGCGTGCGCACGCCACTCGGCGTCATCGGGATCATTTTCGAAAGTCGCCCGAACGTGGTGGCCGACGCGGGCGGATTGTCGCTCAAGGCCGGCAACGCCTGCATCCTGCGCGCCGGCTCCGAGAGTGTGCATTCCGCGCAGGCTATTCACGCCTGCCTCGTCGCCGGGCTGAAGGCTGCCGGTCTCCCTGCCGCTGCGATCCAACTCGTACCGACGACCGACCGCGCCGCTGTCGGCCACATGCTGGCCGGGCTGAACGGTGCCATCGACGTGATCGTGCCGCGCGGCGGCAAGAGCTTGGTCAGCCGTGTACAGACGGAAGCACGCGTGCCGGTATTCGCGCATCTCGAGGGCATCTGCCACACCTACGTCGACCGCGACGCCGATCTCGCCAAAGCGGTGGCCTTGGCCGTCAATGCGAAGATGCGGCGCACGTCGGTGTGCGGATCGACAGAATGCCTGCTTGTGGATGCCGGTGCGCCGAAGGCCTATCTTCCCGCGTTGGTGCGTGCGCTGCTGGACGCGGGCTGCGAAGTGCGCGGCGACGATGCGGCGCGAGCGGTCGATACGCGCGTCAAAACCGCGACCGCCGACGACTACGGCAAGGAGTTTCTCGACGCGATCATCGCGGTGAAATCCGTCGACGGCGTCGATGCCGCAATCGAACACATCGCGCGCTTCGGCTCGCAACACACCGACTGCGTCGTCACGGAAAATGCAGGCACAGCCGAGCGTTTCATCGCGCGGGTCGACTCTGCCATCGTCTTGCACAATGCATCGACACAGTTCGCCGACGGCGGCGAGTTCGGCATGGGTGCCGAAATCGGCATCGCCACCGGACGCATGCATGCGCGCGGCCCGGTCGGGGTCGAACAGTTGACGAGTTTCAAATACGTAGTGCGCGGTACCGGTCAGGTACGGCCAGGATAAGCCGATCAAACCTACCCTGCTAACTCGGCACTGCGTTTCGCGGCGGCGGCGACAGCCTCCGTCATCAAGTCTTGCAGACTGTGGCGGTCGGCCATCAGGACCTGCAGCGCGGCATGGGTCGTGCCGTTGGGCGACGTCACGTTCTGGCGCAACGTTGCGGCACTGAGATCGGAGCGATGTAGTAATTCCCCGGCCCCAGTAACGGTCCAGCGTGCGAGTTGAGCCGCGAGATCGGCGGGCAAACCTGCCTTGACGCCAGCTTCGGCCAGACATTCGGCGAGTAGAAAGACATACGCCGGCCCCGATCCGGAGACGGCCGTCGCCGCATCGATCAGGCTTTCATCGTCGACCCAGCCGACTGCGCCTACCGCCGACAGAAGTTGATCGCACAATGCTTTTTGCGCGGGCGTGACGTGTTGGTTGGCGAACGCGGCGGTGATGCCACGCCCGACGCTGGCGGGGGTATTGGGAATCGATCGCACCACGGCCATATCGAGGGTGAAATACTTTTCGAAGCTCGCGACCGTTTTCCCCGCCGCAACCGACAGCACGACGGTTTCCGGGCCAGCGAGTTGGGCCACGGTGGGAAAAACCTGCTCCATCAGTTGCGGTTTGACCGCGACGACGATCACGGCAGGCGAAGCCGTCAACACCGGCGATGCTTGCGCCGTGAGGCCATGCGCAGCCAGCACCGCTGCGATGGCAGGTGGAGGACCCGGGTCCTGCACGACGATCTGGCTGGGGTCTAGGCCTTGGTCGAGCCAACCCTTCAGCAAGGCACCGCCCATGTTGCCGGCACCGGCGAGCAACAGCGTGCCGGGAAGTACGAGAGCCATGCTGGATCCGCCAAGAATTGTAAGTTTCGAGCGCGACGGTGCAAGTCCGTGCGCCTATGCGCTTGCTCTACGTCGCACGACGGTTGGGTACAAGTGTCGTTGCTCACGGTCTAGAGTGCGATGAGAGGACACCAAACTCGGCCCCCCCTCATCCGCCCTTCGGGCACCTTCTCCGCATCGAAAACGATGCGGAGAAGCGAAGCTCACGGCGTCAGGGCGTCGCACTGGTGACCATCTGCTCGACCGTGACCGGTTTCTCGATGAGGCCGGCTTCCGAGTTGTAGTCGATGACGGCTTTAAGTGCTGGCCG
>JANYHG010000128.1 GCA_025359165.1 Hyphomicrobiaceae bacterium | reverse complement strand
GAAGCAGGTTTCCGAGACGTTAAAGGATCTCGAGCTGAAACAGGCCGCGTCCAAAAAAATAACGATCAAGCAGAAGATGCTGCAGGCCGGCTTGAGCGGCGATCCAAAATCGTTCTGGACGGCCAGCATGATCGCGGGGCTCGTGGTCGCGGCGCTGACAATGCTCATGTCGACGAGTGGCAACATGGTCGTGGCCGCGGCGCTCGGCATCGTCGGTGGGCTCGGCCTGCCGCGCTTCTATCTCAACTTCAAGGTCAAGAGCCGGCAAAAGAAGTTTCTCAACGAATTCGCCAACTCGATCGACATCATCGTGCGTGGCGTCAAGTCCGGGCTGCCGCTCAACGAATGCCTCAATATCATTGCCAGAGAGTCGCCGGAACCGGTTTGCACCGAGTTTCGTGAAGTCGTCGATCAGCAGCGGGTGGGTGTGCCTTTGCCGCAATGCTTCGAACGGATGATGGAACGCGTACCGTTGCCCGAAGTGCGCTTTTTCGCGATCGTGATTGGCATTCAACAGTCGGCCGGTGGCAACCTCTCCGAGGCCCTGGGCAACCTGTCGGGCGTGCTGCGCGACCGGAAGATGATGTCGGCGAAAGTGAAAGCGCTGTCGGCCGAAGCGAAGGCATCAGCGGGCGTGCTCGGTTCGCTGCCGTTCGTCGTGATGACACTGACGTACATCACCTCGACCGATTACGTCATGATGCTGTTCCAGAAGACCATGGGCAATTTCATGCTGCTCGGCGCGGCCGTGTGGATGAGCTTTGGCCTGCTGACCATGCGCAAGATGATCAACTTCAAATTCTGATGTTCAAGACACGAGTGCGTTCAAAACGACAAACGCCATAATCGAGAACCACCATGGAAGAATTCATCGCCGCGATCGTGCGGCCCGAGGTTTTGATCTCGCTGCTGGCTGCCTGCGGGATCTTTGCGACCGCGTTGGTGATCTTGATCCCGATGATGGCGCGAGATCGGCTGCCCGCGCGCATGCGGACAATGGCCGTCGAACGCGACAAGATGCGCGCGTCGCGGCTGGCCGACCTCAACAAAAAAGATGGAGTTTCGTTGCGGCAGACGCCGCAAGGCTTCATGCTTGAAATCGTCGACAAGTTCGATCTGCGATCGACCTTCGACACCGACGACGTTCGTGACAAATTGAAGATGGCGGGTCTGCGCGGTCAGGCGCCGCTCGTCGCCTATATGTTTTTCCGTCTGTTCATGCCGATCATTCTGACGATCGCGGCGCTGATCTACATGTTCTTCGTTTCGGACTACGAACATCCGCCGATCATGAAAGTCGGTATTTCGTTGGCTGTCGGCTACTTCGGATATTTCTTACCCAACGTCTTCATCCAGAATTTGATCAGCAAGCGGCAGCAGTCGATCAAGGCTGCGTTTCCCGACTCGCTCGATATGCTGCTGATCTGCGTACAGTCGGGTATGTCGATCGAGGCTGCATTCGGTAAAGTCGCCGCGGAAATCGGCGCGCAATCATTGGAACTGGCAGAGGAGCTTTCGCTGGCCACGGCCGAGCTGTCTTACCTGAGCGAACGTCGTCAAGCCTATGAGAACCTGGCGCGGCGCACCGGATTGCCGGGTATCAAAAACGTTGCGACTGCTTTGATACAAGCAGAACGTTACGGTACCCCTGTCGGCACCGCCCTGCGTGTCATGGCCAAGGAGAACCGCGACATGCGCATGATGGAGGCCGAAAAGAAAGCGGCAGCGTTGCCGCCCAAGTTGACCGTGCCGATGATCATATTCTTTCTGCCGTGCCTGTTCGTGGTCATTCTCGGCCCGGCGCTGATCCAGGTGTTCGGTTGGGACTGATCCGACATAAAATGACGCCCTCGCATCCAGACTGCGTTCTGACATTGATTTGACTGCCGCAATGTTTGACATCGGCGCGATTTTCCACGATAGCTGGCTCCATCACACGGTCCGCTGACGCGAGCCGCCGCTTTGTGCATGGTTAAGACCCGGTCAGTTCAGCCGTCGTGTCGGACATCCTGATGCAAAGAGGTCCACACCCGACAGCGCGATGCGCCCTCGGGTGTGTTTTGCGTTGGCGCATCGATTGCGCGCCGGATGCCCACAAGCATCCGCGCGTTTTAATGGCGCTTCGGATGCCCACAAGCATCCGCGCTAGAGTGTCTGGACGTGCAACCGGGGTCACCCATGTTTCAATCTCTGAGCGATCGTCTGTCTGGCGTTTTCGACAAGCTGACCCGACGTGGGGCGCTGAGCGAGACCGACGTCAACGAGGCCATGCGCGAAGTGCGCCGCGCGCTGCTGGAAGCCGATGTGGCGCTTGATGTGGTGCGCGACTTCACCGATAAAGTGAAGGCCAAGGCGATCGGCGCCAACGTCATAAAGTCGGTCTCGCCGGGCCAGATGGTGATCAAGATCGTCAACGACGAGATGGTCGCGATGCTGGGCTCCGACGCCAGCCCCATCGATCTCAATGCGCAGCCGCCGGTGACGATCCTGATGGTGGGCCTGCAGGGCTCGGGCAAGACGACGACGACCGCTAAAATCGGCAACCGGCTCAATACGCGCGACAAGAAAAAAGTGCTGCTGGCGTCGCTGGATACGCGGCGGCCGGCCGCCATGGAACAGCTGATTATTCTCGGCCATCAAATCTCGGTCGACGTGCTGCCGATCGTGGCGGGCCAAACGCCGTTGCAGATCGCGATGCGGGCGCAGGAAACGGCGCGAAACGGCGGCTTCGACGTGCTGCTGCTCGACACCGCTGGCCGCACAACTGTCGACGACGAATTGATGGACGAAGTGGCGGAGGTCAAGCGGGCGACATCGCCGCACGAAGTAC
Source organism: Hyphomicrobiaceae bacterium (assembly GCA_025359165.1). Taxonomy (GTDB): domain Bacteria; phylum Pseudomonadota; class Alphaproteobacteria; order Rhizobiales; family Hyphomicrobiaceae; genus JABFRJ01. Next base: position 3,470 of record JANYHG010000128.1, on the reverse strand, counting down.
TACTAGTGGCCGATGCGTTGACCGGCCAGGACGCGGTCAACACAGCTAAAGCCTTTGAAGCGCGTGTCGGTATCACCGGGATCGTGCTGACGCGCGTCGACGGCGATGGGCGTGGTGGTGCCGCCTTGTCGATGCGGGCCGTTACCGGTCGCCCCATCAAGCTGATCGGCGTCGGCGAAAAGTGGGATGCGCTCGAAGACTTCGATCCCAAACGCATCGCCGGGCGCATTCTCGGGATGGGCGATATCGTCGGTCTGGTCGAACGCGCGGCGCAAAACCTCGACGCCAGCAAGGCGATGGCGATCGCGGAGAAGATGCGCAAGGGCGCGTTCGATCTCGACGACCTCTCCGAGCAGTTGAAACAGGTCGAGCAGATGGGCGGGATGGGCGGTATCATGGGGATGATGCCGGGCATCGGCAAAATGAAGAAGCAGATCGAAGCGGCTGGCGGCATCGACGAGAAGATGATCAAGCGCCAGCGCGCGATCATTTCGTCGATGACGGCACAAGAGCGGCGGCATCCGAAAGTGCTCGACGGCAAGCGTAAGCGGCGCGTCGCGGCGGGTTCGGGGACCAAGCCGGAAGATGTCAATCGGCTGCTGAAACAATATCAGCAGATGGCCGAAATGATGAAGATGATGAAGAAGACGCCCGGGATGATGGGCAAGATGGCGTCCGCCATGGGGCTGGGTGGCGGCGGGCTCGGTGGGCTGGGCAAAATGGCCATGGGCGGTGGTGGCGGTCCGAGTGCGGCGGAACTCGAGGCGATGCAGAAGGAGTTGGCGGCGCTCGATCCGCAGGCGATCGCGCAGCTGCCGAGAGAGATGCAGGACGCGCTGAGAAATTTGCCGGATGCCGGCAAGGGTGGCAAAGCGCCGTCGCTCCCGGGACTTGGCAGCGGCATGGGCGGTGGCTTGCCCGGTCTCGGCGGCGGGCGTTTGCCGGGCCTCGGCGGTCCCGGCCTGCCCAAGGGTCCGTTCCCGTTCGGGGGCAAGAGGAAGTGAGCGTCGTCATCCCCACGTTGGAGACGGAACGCTTGATCCTGCGCGGCTGGCGCGTAGAGGATCATCTGTCGTTCGCCGAACTCTGCGCTGATGAACAGCTGATGCGTTATGTCGGTGGTGTCATGCACCCAGCCGATGCCTGGCGGCGCATGGCGGCGTACATGGGGTTATGGCCGCTGCGCGGTTACGGCGTGTTCGCCCTGCAAGATAAAGCCTCGGGTCAGCTTGCGGGCTATTGCGGCATCAATCATCCCGAAGCGTTTCCCGCGCGCGAAATCAACTGGGGTCTCACCCGCCGCTTCCTCGGTCGCGGCCTCGTGACCGAGGCGGCCACGCGGGTCCGCGCCTATGCCTTCGACACACTCGGGTTCGAGCGGATTGACAGCTGCATCGTTCCCGAAAATGAAGCTTCCCAACGAGTGGCCATGCGTCTTGGCGCATCCCTCGACCGGATGGACGAATTTCGCGGCCGACCGATGGGCGTATGGCGCCATCGCAAGCCCGGAACAAACTGAACTGCACGTTTCAACAAAGGAAAACAACATGTCCGTTAAAATGCGTCTGTCACGTGGTGGCAGCAAGAAGCGTCCGTACTATTATGTCGTTATCGCGAACTCGACGAGCCCGCGCGACGGCAAATATATCGAGCAGATCGGTACGTTCAATCCGCTGCTGAAGAAGGACAATCCGGAACGCTCGAAGCTCAACGAAGAGCGCGTCAAGCATTGGCTGTCCGTCGGTGCGCAGCCGACCGATCGCGTCATGCGCCTGCTGGACGCTGCTGGTCTCGCCAAGCGCGAAGCGTCCAACAACCCCGAGCGCGCGAAGCCGAAGAAGAAGGCGCAGGATCGCGCTGCTGCCGCCGAGGCCGCCAAGGCAAAGGCTGCTGCTGCTGCAGACAAACCCGCAGCGTAACGTTCGCTGCTCTTTGCGTGGTGGCGAGTGCCGCTGCCACGCAACATGCCTCGCGTCGATCGCTTGCTATTCTGTTCGAGCCCTGATGCACGGTCGTCTCTGTTCGAGGTTGGCGCAACGGTGCTAGGCTGAGCGCTCGGTCGAACAAGAGGCGGAAGCAGGATGCGAGACGGAATCTATCAACTGCAATATGCAGGCGTTTCGTATTCCGCGCTGGGCGTTTTCGTTTTTCGAAACGGGCAGTTCACGGGCATCGGTCCAACGGGTGCCAAGTATGATGGGACGTGCACGTTCGAGCCGCAGCGAAACTTGTATCTGATGCAGGGACAGGCCGTCTTCAAGCCGAACACGCCGACGGTTACCGGGTTCGTGACGAGTGATAGCGAGGCGGTATTTCCGATCAGTGGCGAATTGTCATCGCCGGATCCGGCAACCCGCTTCTCGATCGTTTTTGGCGGGCGTCCGGTCGATGTGGCTGTCAGCTACGTGTGCCCCCTTCCCGGCTGACCCTCGTGTGGCGAGACCAGAGGCGTTGTGACGATGTCGAAACCCAAACGCATCGTTCTGGCTCATGTCGCGAGTGCGCACGGCATCAAGGGCGACGTCGTGGTGCGCGCCCATACGGGTGACCCGGAAGCACTGGCCGACTACGGTCCGCTGACGGACGCGAGCGGCAAGCGGCAGTTCGAAATCACCAACCTGAGGGTGACGGCAAAGGGCGTGGTGGTGCGTTTCAAAGGCATCGCGGATCGCACTGCGGCAGAGGCCTTGCGGGGGCTCGAACTCTACGTGGAGCGTGCGGCGCTCCCGGCTGCAGCGGACGGTGAATATTATCACGTCGATCTGGTCGGGCTCGCGGCGGTGAGCGCCGACGGCACTGTCGTCGGGCGCGTCGTCGCGGTGCAAAATTTCGGGGCCGGCGAGATGCTCGAAATTAAGCGGCCGGATGCAAAGGAAACGGAGTACGTGCCGTTCACAGACACCTTCGTGCCGACGGTCGATATCGCAGGCGGGCGGGTGACTGTGATCATACCCGAGATGGTGGGCGAGCCAGAGCCGGCGAGCGGGGATGACGGCGAGGATGGACACGGCAAATGACAGTCGAGGATTGGCGATGCCGTCCGGGCGAACGGCGTGATCTCATTGCGATCGTCGACCTATTGGCGGACGACGAGTTCGGCAATGCCCGCAATCCACGCTATGCCGACGCAACTGCGGACTACGATGCCGCATTTGCCGGGTTGTCGGGCAGTCCGGACAATATGGTGATCGTCGGCGAGAAAGGCGGGAGCGTGGTGGGTTGCTATCAGCTGACCTTCATTCGGGGACTGAGCCATCGGGGGGCGGTACGCGCTCAGATCGAAAGTGTTCGCATCGCGCGTGCGCTGCGCGGGCAGGGTTTTGGAGCGCTACTCATGCGCGACGCGCTCGAACGGGCGCGAACGCGAGGTGCAAATCTGGTGCAGCTGACGACAGATCTGCGTCGGCCGCATACACAACGCTTTTATGAGAGGCTCGGGTTCGTGGCGAGCCACGCCGGAATGAAAGTGA
>JANYHG010000106.1 GCA_025359165.1 Hyphomicrobiaceae bacterium | reverse complement strand
ACTTCGGCGACGAGGCGGTCGGCTTGGAAATCGTGATAGGCTTGGACTGCGGCGCGGGCCCAGGTATCGGGCGTGCGGCCCTGGATGGTGCGGTCGGCGAGGACGACGGCGCGGCCATCGATGGCGAGGCCGACAACGACGATGCCACAACTGTCGGAGCCGGCCGTGGCGGTGACGGGCGGATCGACGGCGACCACGACGCGCTCGATTTCCGGCTTGTGTTCCAGCCGGTGCTGGTCGAGCCAACTGCGCTTCCACAGACCGTGCATGCGATCCTCGACAAGTTCGCCGTCGAGTTCCTGGCGGCCCATGGGCGTGCCGGAGTAGCGCTTCTGCATGTCGGCGATAAAGGCGGGCGCGAGATTGCGCTTGTTGTCGGCGGTGCGGGCGTGGGTGAGGACGAGTTGCGGGTCTTTCATGAGGCGCTTGAGAAAGGGTACGGCACGCGGGGTCGTGGTGACGCAGATTTGCGGGCAATCACCGAGGCGCATGGAGAACTGGAGCGTGTCCCAGGCGCGCTCGGCGCGTCGCCATTTCGCGAACTCGTCGCACCAGGCGGTGTCGAACTGCGGCCCGCGCAGGCTTTCATAGTCGTCGGCGGCGAACATCTGGGCGATGGTGCCGTTGGGCCATGTCAGCTGGTTGCGCGAGACTTCGAAGACGGGCCGCTCGCCGGGCGCGTGCACCGACATGAGGCCGGAGACGCCTTCGATCATGACATCGCGCACCTGGCCGATAGTCGCGCCGACCAGCGCGATTCTGTGGGCAGGTGCGTCGGTGAGGGCGGGCAAACCGAGTGCGCGGGCACGCACCCATTCGGCACCTGCGCGAGTTTTGCCAGAACCGCGACCACCGAGCACCAGCCACGTGCGCCATGGCTGGCCGTCGGCGAGCGATACGGGCGGCAGTTGATCGTCGCGCGCCCAGATCATCCAGTCGTAAGACAGGCGTACGAGCGTTTCCGGATCGAGCGACGACAGAACCTGCGTGCGCTGTTCAGCCGGCAGTGTCGACAAGGCGCTGAAGACGCTCTGCAAGCTCGCGGCGGAGGCGGTCCGCCTCGTCGACGAGGGCAGAGGCGGCGATACTGGCGGACTTGGCGGCGGCGCCGGTGATGCGTTTTCCTTGGGAATGCGCATGATCGTAATCCGTCACTTGCTCGAGGTTCTTGATGAGAAGGCCGATGTTGCGGGTGTCGCGCTCGAAGTCGGCGGAAGATATGCGATGGTCACGCGTGTCGGCGCTGGCGAGCTCGTGTTCGAAGCGGCGCTCGAGCAACTGCAGCTTGGTATCGATGGCGTCGGTGAGCCGATTGAGAATGGCGCGACGCTTGGCGATCGGCTTGAGAGTTTTGAGATCGGTTGCTTTTTCCGTTGCAGCGGGCAGCGGGCAACTGGCCTCGGAAAGGTCGGAGTGCAGCGACGCCGAGACTGCGCGTGCTTTGGCGGCGCGATCCTTGATGAGCGACGGACGGCGTATCCAATTGTCGGTAACGGCCCGGCGGTAGAGGGTGAGTTTATCGACGCCGAATTTGGCGACGGTGTCACGGGTGGCAATGCCGTGGTCTTCATAGGCACGGCGAATGGCGTCCCAATCGGGATCGTCGACCATGGCGGACTTCCTTGTTGTGAGGGCGCGCGTGGCAAAGGCAGGCGCACCAACGGCGCGCCAAGTGGCAGCGCATACGGAGAGCGGATTGACGGCGCGGGGGTTGTATCGAGCGGACGGTCACCAATCGGCGATGCCTGACGTCGTCACTTTCGCGGAGCAGGTTTCGCGTACGGATCGGGTTATAGCTGAACAATAGCACACGAGGCGGAGGGGTGAATAACTAGGTGTGCGCCCAGGGGATTGGCGGCTCTCGATGCGGGTTCGAGAACGCAAAGATCGAGACACACTTCGGTCTTCGCCCGGCTTTATCCCCGCATCGACAGTCACACGGTCGATGTCGCGCCAATATTTGTGCTAAATAATTTGTGGCTGTCGCGGCGGACGCGAAACCGATCGGCCAGCGCGCCTGCTCGCCTGCTCGCAGCAGATGACAGATGAAGCCGGAGGCGGTATGGGCAAACCTCGCGCAGCCGCAGGAAAAGATGATGTCGGGCACCAGAACAAAATCGAACATGACGAAAACAACCATGGTCATGTCGACCGCCGCAGAGAGCACGCAGATCGCCTATCAGGGTGAGCCGGGTGCCAACAGCCACATCGCCTGCAGCGAAATTTTTCCCAACATGACGCCGCTGCCATGCGCCGCGTTCGAGGATGCGTTGGCGGCTGTGAAAAACGGCGAGGCCAAGCTGGCGATGATCCCGATCGAGAATACGATCGCAGGGCGCGTGGCGGACATCCATCACATGCTACCAGCATCGGGCCTGCATATCATCGGTGAGCATTTTCTGCCGATCCGCTTTCAGCTGATGGCGCTGCGCGGCGCAAAGCTGTCCGGCATAACGGATGTGTACAGCCACGTTCATGCGCTCGGCCAATGCCGCAAGATCATTCGCAAACAAGGGATGAAACCGCATGTGGCCGGCGATACGGCGGGAGCGGCCCGGCAGGTGTCCGAGTGGGGCGACCTGAGCAAGGCGGCACTTGCACCTCGCCTCGCGGCGCAAGTCTACGACCTCGACATCCTCGCAGAAGACGTCGAGGACGAGAAACACAACACGACGCGGTTCGTCATTCTGTCCAAGACAGCGGCACCAGCCAAGGCCGGCGCGGAGCAGGTGCTGACGACGTTTATCTTCGCCGTCCGCAATATTCCGGCGGCCTTGTACAAGGCACTCGGCGGCTTCGCCACCAATGGCGTCAACATGACGAAGCTGGAAAGTTACATGGTCGGCGGCAGCTTCAATGCGACGATGTTTTTGGCCGACATCGAAGGCCACCCGTCCGATCCCGCAGTGGCACGCGCACTGGACGAGCTCAAATATTTCTCGACCGAGTTGCGCATCCTGGGTGTCTATGCGGCGAGCCCGTTGCGCGCGAAAATCAACGCCGCGAACTAAATCGACGAACGGCTTTTGAAATTACGGGAGACTTTCATGCGCGGCATGTATTTCGAAGAATTCGAGATCGATAAACCGATCGAACATACGATCAGGCGCACCGTGACCGAGATGGACAACACGCTATTCTCGTGCATGACGCACAATCCCCAGCCGCTGCATATCGACCACGAATTCTCGGCCGGCACCGAATGGAAACAGCCGCTGGTCAATTCGCTGTTCACGCTCGGATTGATGATCGGAATTTCAGTCAACGACACGACGATCGGCACCACGATCGGCAATCTAGGCATGACCGACGTGAAGTTTCCAAAGCCGGTTTTTCACGGAGATACGATCCGCGTGGTGACCAAGATCGTATCAAAACGCGAGAGCAAGTCGCGCAAAGACGCGGGACTTGTCGAGTTCCACCACGCCGCCTTCAATCAGCGCGGCGAATTGGTAGCTGAGTGTACGCGGCAAGCGATGATGCGAAAAAAGCCGCTCGCCTGAGTCAAGGCAAGCATTGCGCCTGCGCGCGAATTGTTCCGCGGTGCAGGCAGATGCCAATCAATTCTTCTTCATGGCATCCGAAGCTTTTTCACCGAGGGATTTCGCGGTGGCCTTGACCTTGTCGGCCGCCGAACGCAACGACTCCTCGACTTGCACCGCCATCGGCGTTTCACGCCATTCGAATTTCGGGGCGGCTTCGAGCTCGGCTTTGCTTGCCGAAAGTTTCATTTGACGTTCGCCTGCTGCTGCGGGTTTCGGCGTCAGAGCCGTGAACGGAAACCCGACGTTCTTTTCACCGACGCCGAGAAACCCGCCGACCCCTACAATCGCGGTCGTAATCTGGCCGCTGCTGTTTATGAGGAGATAATTTACGTCGCCCAAAAGCTCGCCGCTGTCGTTGTAGACTTTTGTGCCGATCAAATTTCCGATATTAGTTTCACCGGCCGGCTGCACGGATATAATGCTCGACGGTGTTTGCGCAAAAGCTGAATATTGCAACGACACCACGGCCAGCGCCAGCACCCCAGCGACCGACTTGGCGAATTTCACGTTTGTCTTGGTCATCGCGTTTCCCATCAAAAAGAGCGAATTACATCGCTTTCTTTAACGCGCGTATGCACGGTAAGTTCCGTCACGGAGCCGGCGTTTCGCCCTCGCCCAGATCCCAATAAAGCCCCGCCATCAGGCGCAATGCGCTTTTGGCGACAGGCACGAGGATGTGTTCGTCCGGCGCATGCTGCTGACATCCGGCGTATGAGTGCGGCACCCAAATGGTCGGCATGCCCAGGCCTTGCTGGAACACGTGATTGGGCACGCCGCCGCCGGAAGACGGGATAACCGCCGCTGGCTCGTTGCTGGTGTGGGCGAACGACTGCAACACCCATCGCGCCCAGGGATGGTCGACATCCGTGCGGGTCGCCTCGAAGCGGCCGACATTCGTCAACTCGACGATGTCGACGGTCTTGAAGTTCATCATGTCGAGATGCCGGCGCAGAGCAGGCAGCACGCCGTCGACGTTGGTACCGACCACATAGCGCAATTGACACCGCGCGCGCGCGTAAGGCGCAATGGCATTGACGGGCGCATCGGGATTGCCCGACGTCATCGCCAGGACCGCGAAACTGTTCCAGGCATAGACTTTCTCGGCCCCCGTCAGGCCCATCTCGCCCCAGGTGGGATCCTGCACGGGCGCGCCCTCGCCGCCGTCGATGGAGATCGATTTTAAGGCTGCATGAACATTCGGTGCGATCGGCGGCGGCAACCAGGCCTTGAGCTTGATGCCGCCACGCGGACCGACGAACGAGGCGATCGCATGCGAGAGAATGATGGCGGGATCGGCGAGCAGGCCGCCCCAATTGCCGGAGTGGTGCCCGCCGTCACGGAGTTTGCAGACGAGATCGAAGGTGATCGCCCCGCGATTGCCGAGCACGATGGTCGGGCGCATGGCAGCGGCGCGCGGACCATCCGAGGCGATGAGAACGGTGGCGGAAAACGCGTCCTTGTTGGCGAGTACGATCTCGTCGAGCCCGGCGGAGCCCGTCTCTTCCGCCATCTCGATGATGTATTTGCAGTTGAATCCGAGCTTGCCGCCCCGCTCGGCCAACACGGCAGCCAACGCGCCCATGTTGATGGTGTGCTGACATTTGTTGTCGGCGGTGCCGCGACCATAGAGCCGATCGCCGTCACGTGTGAGTTGCCACGGTCCGGAGCCTTTGCTCCATTGCGCGTCCTGGCCGCGAATGACGTCGCCGTGCCCGTAGCCGAGCACGGTCGGCAGCTTGGGATCTTCGATGCGGGTGGCGAGCAACACCGGTGCTTGGCCGGCGACCGGGTTTTCGAAGGTGCGGCAGGTGAAGCCGAGTTTTTCGAACGACGGAATCATTTCGGCGGAAACGTATCGATCGAGTTCGCTTCGGCTGGCGGGGAGCGCCTGGCTTTCGGTGCGGATGGCGACACGACGCGAAAGGTCGGCCTCGAACTGGCCGCCGTCGATGTAGGCTTCGGCCCGTCCGATGGCGTTGGCGCGCGCGCCCTTTGATCCTGCCGACATGCCGTTCTCCCCCTTTGTGCGTCGTAATTCACCCTCGCCCATACAGTGCGGCGCGGCCGACCGTACGACCGATGTGTCGCACCAGAACCATGCATCGGCTTCACGGGCAAGTCGGACGGCACGGTTATGCAGCATTTGCGGCGACCGCCGAACACGCGGCGCTGCAGGATTGTGGGCACAGTGTGACCGACAAAGCCGAGCGCGCGGATATGCGCACGCAGGTCCGTTATGCGCGCCATTTTGCGATCGAGGGTTGCTCGCAACGCCCAATGAGCCGAAAGTCGCACACATCCGATTTGTCCGCCTCCACGGATCGATGCATTTTATTCCCGTCGCCGCCTCCGTCGACGTAAAGCCGAGATGAACGCAAACCCGCGATGCCGCTGATCAAGACCTTACCCACCGCCTGGAACGGCCGCAGCGATCCCGTTGCTGGTGGCCTTTGGGTGATCTTCTCGATGGCTACGCTGACCGGCCTGACGGCGTGCGCGAAAACGCTGGCGATGAAGGGCGTGCATCCGTTTCAAATCGTGTTCTTTCGCAATCTGTTTGCGGCGCTGGTGTTTTCGCCGCTGCTTTATTATCGCGGCTTTGCGCTGTTCGACACATCACAGCTCCCGACCTATGGGTTTCGCTGCGCGGTTGCGCTGTTTTCGATGCTGTTCTGGTTCTACTCGCTGTCACAAATTCCGATCGGTGAGGTCACGGCGATCACGTTTTTAACGCCGCTGTTTGGAACGCTGGGTGCGATCTTTTTTCTGGGCGAGACGGTGCGCGCGCGCCGTTGGACTGCGCTTGCCGTCGGCTTTCTCGGCGCGCTGATCATTCTACGGCCCGGCGTGTCGCCGCTCGGCAGCGGCCATCTGGCAGCGTTGCTGTCGACGATCTCCGGCGGCATGAGCGCCATACTCGTCAAGCAGCTCACCGCCCGCGACGATCCAAATAAGATCGTGTTCCTGACGCATCTGTTTCTGGCACCGATGTCGCTCGTGCCGACCCTGTTCGTGTGGCAATGGCCGCCGTTGGAATTACTGCCGCTGCTGCTGGCGATGGGAGTGTTCGCGACGCTCGGGCATGCGTCGCTGGTGCGCGGCTATTCGATGATGGATGCCTCGCTGGCGCTGACGTTCGAATTCGCCAAGCTGCCGTTCGTGGCCATCGTCGCGTGGGTGTTCTTCAGCGAGACGATCGACCGGTGGACCTGGCTCGGCTCGTTCGTGATCATCGGCTCGGCCACCTACATCGCCCGCCGCGAGGCGCAGGTGCGTGCCGAGGCACGCGCTGCGGCGCAGGCGAAAGCGGCGGACGGCATCGAAGCGATACCGGCCGGCCCGGGGCTGCGCCTCGTCAAATCCGGCGAGCGGACGGACCTTGGCGCGCCCGCCCTCCCGGCGCGCCGCGACGCCACGCAGCAGAAGATCGCGCATCAGAAGCGGCTTGCCAAAAAGCGCCACCGTCGACCGAGGCGGTAGGCGACGGCATATTTCGTCTACCGGCTTGGCGTCTTCGCCGGGGTGGTGCCGGGAAAATCAGCGGATATTGCAAGTGGAAACCGCTGCTCAACGTTCGCAGCTTGCAAGACATGTTTGCCGCGTCGCCCGACAGCCCGCTCGTTCTTTGGCATTACCTTGGACGCACTTGAATTCTGCCCAACAACCCCGTCTCTGTTGTGCCGTGCACTTTACATTCTGCGATCTGGCATACTGACGGATTGGATCCTGCAGCTGTTGAGCGGAGGCGTTCGTGGCGCAACCGACGCAAATCAAGAAGGCGACGGCGCGTGTGACTATGCCTATGCTTGGCCACGTCATGGTTTGCTCTTTCGCCTGTCAAGTATCTGGCTGGTTCTAAATCAAAAACAGGTCAGCGCTGCACTACGCCCGTGTAATCGTCGCCCTCATCATTCTTCGCGGTGCAGGGAGTGCCGATCAGACGCGGCGTCTTCAATTGCGCATTAAACGATTTGCTCAAACATGTGCGGCCGGTGGCTTTCGCCAGTTTCGGCTCAGCCGTTATCTGGGTGATCTGCGCGGCCGTGATCTCTGTCTTGGCCGTCACCTTGTCGAAGAGGCAGTAAGCCGTGCCGCGCGTGCCGTTGGGATGGCGGCCATCGACGATCAGCAGCACCGCGCCCGCGAAATCCCCGGTTTCGACACGCACCTTCGTGCCGCTCAGCGGCGAGGCCTTGACGCAGGCCGCACTCGCGTTGGCGTACAACTCTTTCCAGGCTTCGGGGCTCGATGCCTGAGCGGCTGGCACAGCGCCAAACACGATTGCTGTTGTGACAAGCTGTTTCAAGCTGGGCATTCGAACTCTCCGTTCTTTGATTAGTCGTTCGACTGCGCGCAGATGACCGTTGTCTTGGCCGAGCAGATCCAACCAGGGTTTCTGCCAGCAAGAACTTTGTCGCAGTGGAATGATCCATTGCGATGTGACCCCATAGTCCATGTTTTGCCGTAGGCCACGGCGATCTTGGCTGCCAAGGAATCGCCGGCCGACGCTGTCGCCGCCTCGATGTCCACCTTTTCCACACCTGTCGCGCCAACGGTCACGTTCTTACACACAGCCAGAGCCGGTTCGGAGGATGCCAGCGCGGAGAAAGCAATCGCGGCACAAGCGTAGAGCGTCTGAACTTTCAACTTTCGCCTCCCTTCGAGTGCATGGGTTGGCATCGATTCGGATCAGTCGCTGCCGATGATCGCGGACAACTCTTTCGTACGAATCTCGGTCTTGGCGGTCATGCACCCCAGCACGGCGCTCGTGCTGCCAGTACCGTTAGTCCAGCTCATGGGTACAAACCCTTTACAATCCGCATCACGAAAAGCGATCCAGGCCCGCTGGCTGGCGCGGAGCGCTTTTTCCCAACTATCAGGGTCGTAGGGCTTTTCCTGATCGGACTTCTTGATGGCGTCGATGACATCAGCGAAAATGGCATTGAGCTTCGCATCGGCCGTTTGCCAAGCGCGTTCGCTGCACAGGTTGATTTCAGGAGTCGAAAGAGCCTTGTCACAGGCTCCGTGCCGATCCGCAGTCGCTTGCTCGCTGCCGAATACGATAGACCCTGCGATGAGGGCGGTGATCACTCGAAAGTGGGTCATGAGGGAGAGCCAATCGAAAACGTCGCGTTGCGCCATCGTAGTCTGGCTTAAGTCTGAAGCAATCGAGGTTTTATTGGAAGGAGCGACTTGCCGACATTTGCGCACCCTTGCCCCAAGTTGCCAGAAACTGCCGGGGATTGACCACTGTCGTATGAACTGACGGCATGGGCACGTCTTGGCGGAAGCAGGTAACGCTGATCGCTGGCACACGGCCGGCATCGCTACGCAGGCACTTTCCACTCCGGCACCGAATCGCCGCACCCATATTCAACCAAAAAACCGATACTCGGTCAGCTGCCGATAGACCGCGCCGGGGCGGAGCACGGTGGAGGGGAACTGCGGCAGGTTCGGACTGTCGGGGACGTGCTGTGGTTCAAGCGCGATGCCGGCAGAGGCCCCATAGCGCACGCCGTCGAGACCCGGCACGGCGACGGCGACTTTGTGGCCGTCGTAGACCTGCAGCGCCGGTTCTGTCGTCCAGCACTCCATCACGATACCGGACACGTTTGACGACAGCGTCGCCGCGTGCGCGAGTTGCAGCAGCGTATCGGACCCAGGCTCGATACGGTCGCGGTGCAACAAAAACGTGTTGTCGATCGGTGTACGCCCGCCATCGGCGGAAGCATTGCGGACCGCGCGTACGATGCGAAAATCGAGCGGCGTTCCCGCCACCGCGGCAACGGCGCCGGTCGGGATGAAATCGCCGTCGATGGGTGTGTAGTGATCGGCACCGACCATCAGGTCGTGATCCAGAATATCGCTGCCGCCATCGAGATTGAAGTAGGAGTGATGGCACAGATTGAGCACGGTCGGCGCGTCGGTGATCGCCCACAACTCGACGCGCAACGTCTGCGGCGGCGCAAGCGTGATCCGGCACGTGACCGTCATCGCGCCCGGATATCCTTGATCGCCGTCCGGTGAATGCAGCGCCAGCGTCACCGACGCGGCATCGGCATGGAGCCGCGTCCAGATCGCTTTGCCGAAGCCTTTGACACCGCCCCCATGCAGCGCGGTGCGACCGTTTTCGTTGAGCGGCAACTGATAAAGCCGGCCGTCCAGGGTAAAGCGCCCGCGACCGATACGATTACCGAAGCGGCCGGCAATGGCTCCCATGTGCGGCGAGTGATCGCGATAGTCGGCGGCCGAATTCAGACCCAGCACGACGCGCTGCAACGTTCCGTCGGCACGCCTGATTTTGAGATCGCGCACCGCAGCGCCCAGATCGATGACGGAACCCGCGATGGCTCCATCAGGCGAGACCAGCAGCGTCTCTCCGACGTCGCGACCATCGAGGCTTCCAAAATTGCGCATGCTGCGTCACGCTTCGCTTCTTGGTGCTTTCCCGCGCAACGCCGCTTGTGCCGCAGCCAGACGTGCAACAGGCACGCGGAAGGGCGAACACGAGACGTAGTCGAGGCCGCTGCGATGGAAAAACTCGATCGACGCGGGGTCGCCGCCATGCTCGCCGCAAATGCCGATTTTCAAGTCCGGCCGCACGCGACGCCCGCGCTCGACGCCAAGCGCCACCAGTTCGCCGACGCCATCCTGATCAATCGACACAAACGGATCTGTTTCGAAAATCTTCTGCTCGACGTAGTTGGCGAGGATCGGGGCCGCATCATCACGACTGAGCCCGAGACAGGTCTGCGTCAGATCGTTGGTGCCGAACGAAAAGAATTCCGCACCGTCTTCGCCGCTCGCGATTTCATCGGCCTTCAACGCAGCCCGTGGCAACTCGATCATGGTGCCGATAGTGTACGACAGTTTGGCACCGGTTTCGGTTTCGACTGATGCAGCGACGTTGCGAATTATCGCTGCGAGGCGGTCGAACTCGGCGCGATAGGCGACGAGCGGGATCATGACTTCGGCAACGACGGCTTTACCACTCGACGTCGCAGCGGCAACGGCGGCCTCGAAAATTGCCCGCGCCTGCATTTCCGTGATCTCCGGATAGCGCAGCGCCAGCCGGCAGCCGCGAAATCCGAGCATCGGATTGACTTCGTGCAGTTCGCTCACGCGCGTTTTGAGTTTGGCGAGCGGCACGCCGAGTTCCTTGGCAACCGCCTCCAACTCCTCGGCCTCGTGCGGCAGGAATTCATGCAGCGGCGGATCGAGCAGGCGGATCGTCACCGGCAGTCCCGGCATCAACTCGAACAGTTTGACGAAGTCGGCGCGCTGCATCGGCAATATCTTTGCCAGCGCCCGCTGTCGGCCCGTCACGTCGTCGGCGCAGATCATCTCGCGCATGGCGAGGATGCGGTCCTTCTCGAAGAACATATGCTCGGTGCGGCATAGGCCGATACCCTCGGCACCGAAATCGCGTGCCGCTTTCGCGTCGCGGGGCGTGTCGGCGTTGGCACGTATGCCGAGCCGGCGATGCTGATCGGCCCACGCCATGACGGTGCCGAAATCGCCGCTCAACTCAGGCTCGCGCATCCGCACCTTACCCTCGATGACTTCGCCCGTGGCCCCATCGATCGTAATGATATCGCCGCGCTTGAACTCCCGCCCCTGCACTGTGATGACGCCGGCCTTGGCATCGATACGCAGAGCGCCCGCGCCGCACACGCAGGGCCGACCCATGCCGCGTGCCACCACGGCAGCGTGGCTGGTCATGCCGCCGCGTGCCGTCAGTATCCCGGCCGCCGCCGCCATACCCTCGATGTCTTCCGGGCTGGTTTCCGTGCGCACGAGGATGACGCTGTGCCCCGCCGCTTTGCGCGCCTTGGCTTCGCGGCTGTCGAAGACGATCTCACCTGATGCCGCCCCCGGCGACGCCGGCAGCCCTTGCGTGATCAGCACCTTGTGCGCCTTCGGATCGACCGTCGGATGCAGCAGCTGATCGAGACTGGACGCGTCGAGCCGCAGTAAAGCATCCGCCGGCTTCAGCGCACCCTCGGCCACCAGATCGACGGCGATCTTCAAAGCCGCTTTGGCCGTGCGCTTGCCGGCGCGCGTCTGCAACATCCAGAGCTTGCCCTCCTGGATCGTGAACTCGATATCCTGCATGTCGCTGTAGTGCGTTTCGAGCTTGCTGAAGATCGTGCTCAGCTCCGCGAACGTCTGCGGCATCAATGCCTCGAGCGAGGGGGCGGTTTCCCCGCCCGCCAGCCGCGCAGCTTCCGTGAGTGCTTGCGGCGTACGCGTGCCGGCGACCACGTCTTCGCCCTGCGCGTTGACCAGGAACTCGCCATAGATCGCACGTTCGCCGGTCGAGGGGTTGCGCGTGAAGGCGACGCCGGTCGCCGACGTCTCGCCGCGATTTCCGAACACCATCGCCTGCACTGTTACCGCTGTGCCCCAGCTGTCGGGAATGTCGTACATGCGGCGATAGCTGATCGCCCGCTCGTTCTGCCACGACCCGAACACCGCGCCGATCGCGCCCCACAGTTGGTCGCGTGTATCCTGCGGGAACGGCTGGCCGGTCATCGACGTCACCGCCTCCTTGTAGCCGTCGATGACATCCAGCCAATCCTCCGGTCCGAGGTCGGTATCGAGCATCTGGCCCGAGAGGTTCTTGTGATTGTCGAGCACATCGTCGAACACGCCATGATCCACGCCGAGCACGACGTCGGAATACATCGAGATGAAACGCCGATAGCTGTCGTAGGCGAAACGCCGGTCGCCACTGCGCAGCGCCAACGCTTCCACCGTCGCGTCGTTGAGGCCGAGATTGAGAATGGTATCCATCATGCCCGGCATCGACGCCCGCGCGCCCGAGCGCACCGAGACGAGTAGCGGCACGTCGAGACCGCCGAAGGTTGCGCCGACCGTTTTACCAACATGCTCGAGTGCCGCGTCCACCTCGGCCGTCAGGCCGGCGGGGAATGTGCGCCCGTTGGCGTAGTACGCCGCGCACATCGCCGTCGTGATCGTGAACCCCGGCGGCACCGGCAACGACAACGCACACATCTCGGCGAGGTTTGCACCCTTACCACCAAGCAGGTCCTTCATACTTGCATCGCCATCCGCGCGCCCGCCCCCGAAAGAGTAGACCCAGCGCGGCGTCTCGGTGGATGGTTGGCTCATGTCGCGATTCCCTGGGCAGACTGGTCGGCTGAACAAATGACACGAATCGAGAGACACAACCCCGAGCGAACTGCCACAGTCCGGCCAGCAATGCCCGCGCGCTATCGATTGTGCCCGCCATATGGCAGGCACGGAGCTACAACGCCGTCGGAGCAAAAAAATCCCACCCCATGCGAGCTGATTGCTACTGGACGTTTGCTGGATCTCGCACCATGTTCTCCGGCAACGGCGGTAACAGACCGCCGACGAATTCAGGTGTGAGGCCCATCCGGGTTACACCCGATACTGGAAGGTTCGCTCAATGTTCCGTAATTTCTCCTACCGACGCAGCGCTGGACTGGTGATCGGCCTCCTCGCTGGCACCTTGATGGTCGCCGACGTCGCGCAGGCCAAGGTCGGTGGCGGCAGCAGTGCCGGCAGCCGCGGTGGCCGCACGTATTCGGCCCCACCTACGACCAACACCGCTCCAAAAGCTGCCGCACCGGTCGAGCGCTCGCAGACGAGCCCGTCGCAGGCTCAGGCATCACGTCCTGGCGCGACCGCCGCAGCTGCGACAGCTGCGAAGCCGTCGATGTTCGGTGGTTTCCGAGGACTGCTGCTCGGCGGCTTGATCGCCGGCGGTCTCGCCAGCATCTTCGGCGTCGGGGCGTTGGCCAGCGTTTTGGGCTTCGTGCTTCAAGCGGCCCTGATCGGCGGCGTCGTATTCCTCGCTTACACTTGGTTCCGCAATCGCCGTGGCGGCTCATCGACCCCTGCCATGGCGTCGGCTTCCAGTTATGCGGCGCGCCCGCAAACCGATAGCGCAAACGCTTATCGGGCGTCCGCAGCGTCGGTTGGCGGTAGCGGACCTCAGTTGGCCATCAAGCCGGACGACTTCAGCGCATTCGAACGCATGCTCGGTGAAATCCAGCTTGCCTACGGTCGCAACGACGTGCGCGCGCTCGGCGACCGCGTCACACCCGAAATGCTGTCCTATTTCGCTGGCGACCTCGATACGAACACTAAAAAGGGTGTGCGCAACGAGATCAGCGATCCCAAGCTGCTGCAGGGTGACCTGTCCGAAGCCTGGCGCGAAGGTTCGACCGAGTATGCGACTGTCGCCATGCGCTTCTCCCTCCTCGACCGGATGGTCGATGTGAGCAGCGGACGGGTTATCTCTGGCAGCACGACCCAGCCGTCGGAATCGACTGAGTTGTGGACTTTCCGCCGCCCCCTCAACGGCCAACCCCGCGATTGGGAACTGAGCGCCATCCAGCAAGCCGCGTAACCCACAATCAGCGCACCCAAACCGTAAGGCCCGGCTGGAAAGCCGGGCCTTTTTGTTTGACATTGCCCTCTCCAGCGAATGTCCCTAGTTTGCGGCCAATTGCAATCCGCAGCCTGTCGTCCGAGCTGACCGTCCATGCCATCAACAGCCCTACCTCCAGCAGATCGGCGGCCGAAGGTCGGCTTATTTGTCACCTGCCTTGTCGACCTGATGCGGCCCAGCATCGGCTTTGCGGCGGTAAAGCTGATCGAGGCCTCCGGCTGCGACGTCGACGTGCCCGAACGACAGACCTGCTGCGGCCAGCCCGCCTATAACTCCGGCGACAAGGCTAGCACCGCCGCCATCGCCCGGGCTACGATCGCCGCCTTTGAAGGCTTCGACTACGTTGTGGCGCCCTCCGGATCGTGCGCGGGCATGATCAAGGCGCACTATCCCGATCTGCTCAAAGCCGATGCAGAATGGTCAAAACGTGCCGAAGCGCTCGCGTCCAAAACTTTTGAACTGGTCTCGTTCCTGGTCGACGTGCGCGGCATGACGACCGTCGATGCACACGTTGCGGTGCGCGCCACATATCACGACAGCTGCTCCGGTTTGCGCGAGTTGAAGATCAAAGGCCAACCGCGTGCGCTGCTCGCCAGCGTCCAGGGCCTCGAGTTGGTCGAGATGGAGGACAACGAGGTCTGTTGCGGCTTCGGCGGCA
>JANYHG010000092.1 GCA_025359165.1 Hyphomicrobiaceae bacterium | reverse complement strand
CAGCGTCTGCGCACCTGCGCAACCTACTCGCCAACGCAGCCCGCGCTTGCCGATCAATCGACCGAACAACTCCCCCGAAATGACGTAGGAACCTGGTGGCAGCAGCAGCGTCTGTGCGACGTCGAATTCGACGCGGCCGGGACCGAGTTCCAGATATAGCGTATTTTGGTCGGGCTGCTTGTCGCGCGTGACGATGTCGGCTATCGCGCCGCGTCCCGCATGGATCGACCAATCAAAAGGCGAGCCCGTGAGGTGACGTCGAAAATTCCCGTTGAAGAGGTATCCCACTTCACTCAGCTGATCCGGAGGGATGAACTGAAGCCACGTGTAGTATGCAAGCTCGTGAAAGCCCTTCGACACGAGAAACGACACGTAAGGCAACACTTCCTTGTCGGTAGGCGGCAAAGATGTGGTGCGCAACTTCTGCATCAGTTCGAGCGGCGTACGTGCATCGCGGATGAAAGCTGTCATCGCATTGAAAAAACCCGTCCGCCATGGCGGAGCTTCGGCCAATATTTCAACGACGGCGTCCATGCCGTTGGGTCGCTCCGCCAACTTTGCAAGCTCCGGGTAGATTTCGGGGCCAACCTGCGAATTTGTCCGCAACAATGTATCGATGGAGCGCGCAGCGAAGCGATGATCCCCACTCCTGATCGCCTCGCGCATCGACCAGAACACGGAGAAACTGTCACGAATGCTGAGCTTGGCACTGGCACGGTACAATGCCGCTGCCCGCGGCGCGTCACCGTCCAACTCGACCAGTTGCGCGAGCGTTCTGACCGCACGCGCATCCAGCGGATCGCCCGATATCGCCGCCTCGGCGTAGGCACGAAGTCGGGGCTCCGACAAACGGAAGTTTGACGACGTGTTTGGCGAATTGTCGGCCGTTATCGGCTTCGACGTCGAGGCTGTCATTTTGAGAAGATCGATCGTCGCAGCTTCCGCGACAGCCGATAACGCACCTGCATGATTGGGCAGAAACTTCAGTACAAGCTCGGGTACGGTCCGCGACAACGCGCTCGCAATCGTGTGTGTCAGGATCGACCACGTCAGCAGCAGAGCCATCCCCAAGACAAACGATCGCCGCACAAGAGACCGAGGCGCGCGCTCGTCGGCCGGTAAGGGGGAGGCAGCTGTATCGGCCGTGGACACGGTCAAGTCCTCCGACCGAGTAGAAATGCACTTATGCCCGCCCATATGCCGGCCGACGTGGACAGGTGACCGGAACGGTTTTGCGCAGTTTGTTGCCTGGGACGGTGCCGGGAACGTCCGAACTTCGCCGGCTTCGACATCGAACCCAGCTTTTCGTCGTAGAGTGAGCGCGCCTCAAACGACTTGAGATCGCCCCATGCATTCGTAATCCTGGTCGCATAGACGGCGTGCTGCGCAGCGGCATCGCTGTCGGGGTGCAACCATTTCAACAGCAGCGCCATGTTGCGGCGCAGATCGACGGTCGTTGCATCAGGACGGGCACCAAGTATCCGGTAGCTGTCGCTGCCCGGCGCAAAAAGGATCTGTTCGACGAAGAACGTCGCTGCACTGCGGATGACATCGGGCTTATGTTCGATGGTCGCGGCCCCGACAGCCAGCGCCTCCGCGTCACCTGCTGCAATGCGAAGCAGAATGATCGTATCGGGAGGCAGCGCTTCTTCGCGCACGATCCGGACACGCGATGGCGTGAGGAACAATGCAATCGCCGATTTCAACGTCGCCTCGTACGGCCTCATGCCGGTTCCTTCGGCGCAGCCAAGTGCTTTGCGTCAGGACCCGATGCGACGTTATTTGGTCGGCCGTAAGCTTTACCACCATAGCCATATCCGTACCCGTAACCATAGCTGGAGCCGGCACCATAACCGTAGCCTGCACCCCGGGGATCGAACTTCGTCACAACGGCTCCGAGGACGCTTCCGTTCGCCATCTGCAGGCGACGCAATGCACCTCGAATGTGCCCCGCGCGGGCCTGGCCGGCCCCAACGACGAAAATCGTGCCTGCACAAGCGTTCGACAGCAGGGGCGCATCGGCAAGCCCCATCACCGGCGGACCGTCGACGACGACGAGATCGAAGATTTCGAGACCGACCTGCAACAACGAGTGCAGTCTGGCACTGGCCAGAAGATCAGCCGCGTTGGGGGGTGGCGGGCCGGAGGGAATGAACGCCAAAGTCGGCACCGCCGTCTTCTGCATGGCCTCGGGAGGAGTGATGGCACCGGAGAGATAGTTACTCAAGCCGATCGAGTTCTCGAGCTGCAACTTCTTATGCAGTGATGGATTACGCAGATCCGAATCGATAAGCAGCACCTTCATGCCAAGCGCCGCAAAGTGCCGCGCGACGGCGATCGCCGTAACCGACTTGCCTTCAGAGGGGCCTGCGCTAGTGACCAGCAGAGTCCGCGGCAAGCCTGTGTCCGTGGCGAACTGCAACGACGTGCACAGTGAGCGGTAGGCTTCGGACGCGGCGGATCGTGGATCCTCGAGGGCGACGGCCAAATCCGTTTCGATGCGGGGAATGATCCCGAGGGTCGGCAATTTCGTTGCCAGCTCGGCGTCTTCTGGGGACCGCACAGTGTCGTCCAGACGCTCGAGGGCGAACGCTGCCGCAAGGCCTAACCCCAACCCGATGGCGCACTGCAACAGCAGAGCGCGAGATGCATTGTTGGAAGGCGAGCCGGGCGTTTCCGGGGCGTCGACAATGAACATGTTGTTCGCGCCGACGCCGCCGGCAATATCGACTTCCTTGAAGCGTTGCAGCATCTGGTCGTAAAGCGTGCGCGTCGTATCGGTCTCGCGCTTGAGAAACCCGAATTGCACCATCTGCTTCTGCAGATCGAGGACCTCGGACCTTAGCCCCTCGATGCGGGCTTTCATGTTCGCTTCCTGCTGCTGCGCAGCTTCGTACGATCCCCGCAGGGACAGCTTTATCGTCTTGACCTCGTTGGCTATTTGCTTGTCGATTTCGTTGATTTTCTGCGAAAGCTGGACCATCGTCGGGTAGTTCGGTTTGAAAGTCTCGAGCTTTTCCTGATACTCGGTCACCAACGTATTTTTACGGTCGCGTAGCCCCGCAATGACGGAGTTCGTCAAAAATTGTGGGAGGTTGACGGCGCTGACTTCAGACACCTGATGCCATTGCTGCTCGGCCCGGATACGATCGCCGATGATGGTGCCCAGCGCAGCATTGGCGCTCGACAAATTGTTTTCCGCAATCGATGCTTTTTCGGTCGTCACGACCATCTGACTGCGCTCGGCAAAGTCGAGCATCGTTTTTTCAGATGCCTCGAGCTTCAACTTCAATTGCTTGAGCTGATCCTCGAGAAACGTCTTGGCGAACGCATTCGCCTGAAAACGTTTGTCCAGATTGGAGGCAACGACAGCCTCACCGAACGCCGCTGCAACGCGCTGCGCAACCGCCGGATCTGGATCGGTGAACATGATGTCGACCAAGCGTGAGCCGTTGACAGGCCGCACGCCTCGGCCATTCATCACCCGATCGACGGCCGCCCGCTCACGATTGCTGCGCTCACCCGAGACCGGCGTCGCTGACTTGCCTAAAATCAACTGCTTTGCAAATTGCACAAGACTGATCGTGCGTGGTTTGAAAAACTCGGGATCGTCGGCGACGCGCGCGATAGAAACGACCCTGCTCGCCATGCCACGGCTCAAAATGAGCTCGTACTGCGTCCGCAGAAAATCGCCGTCGTCGCCCTCGGTAGGCGATGTGCTCCCACCTTCGACCACTTTGACGGTGGCGCGGTCGATCTGCATACGAACATACGCCGTGTAAAGCGGTATCGTCGTGAGAACCTGCAGGAGACCGTACATCGCTGCGAGAGAGAAAAAGCTGATGATCAGCCACTTACGCTTATAGACGACGCGAAGATAATCTTGCGGATTGAAACGTGCGGCGTCGACGATGTCGCCGGCCGGACCATAGGGGCTAGCTGCGCCGTAAGCCGCGGGCGCTGGTAAACGCGCTGCCGCCGCCGGCACGAGTTTGGCCCCGGTCGTGGCTTGCGAGTTGTTCATCGAGTGATCGTTCATGGCGATTGAAACACAAACCTCGCAAAACTCGACTAGTACCGTCCGAGGCTACTGAAGTTGAAGCTTCACTAGCGGCATCGGAACTCGCGACCGCCGGTGTCCGCACGTAGGCGCAGACGATCCATTAAAACGGCTTGATTACACTGGCCAGCGGTAGCGATTTGAGAACATTGTTGAATGCTGTCTTGATCGCGGACGTCCCAACGATGATCATGTCGCCCGTCAACAGCGTCGGGTCCTCGGCCGTGCCACTCCGCACCTCGTCGATGTCGTATTTGGCGGCGACGCGTTTGCCGTTCTTGAACCGAACAATCACAACCTCGTTTTCTGCAACTTCGGTCAGACCTTCGGTCTGTGCAACGAGCTGAAGCAGGGTCGTGCGCCCTTTGAGCGGATATACACCCGGTCGCTTGACGGCACCCTCGATCGTTATCCGCTGGCTATTGAATTCTTTGACCGCGACCGACACTTGCGGTTTCTGCAGGTATTTATCGCCCAGCTTTTTCGCCAGATCCCGCTCGAGTTCCTGAGCCGTCATGCCCGCAACATTGGTTTCCCCGATCAGCGGCAAGTTTATTGCGCCGTTTTCGGCGACCTGCACCGTGCGACTTAAGTCCGGCACTTTGTAGACTGCGATCTCGAGCAAATCGAGCGAGCCGATTTTATACGACGGGCTCCCCGGCCCTGCGGCTTTGGTAAGGTCTGTCGCCCCCGACAGCGACGACGCTGCTGCCGACGTGGCGCCGATAGCTCCAGAACGAGACACGGTCCGCGTCACCTCCCGGGTGCTCGTCTCGACCTTCGTCGTCGCTTCCGAACCAACCAAGGCTGCTGCAGGCTTGCCACTGACTCCGCCTGCGTCGACGCTATCCAAAGATGCGGAGCAACCGCCCGCCAAAACCAGCGCCAGTACCCCCATTAGTCCCGCCGCGCGCCTGTGCCCGCAGCGCACCGACATCGGCCTCTGGCAACGCAAGATCTGACGGCGAAACATTTTCAAGAATCCCTCTTGGACGATTAAGTACCAGATTTTCGGCTTCCCGATCGCCTAGTCGTTTCGCGACCACATCTCTGGCGTGAGCAAGAGCCGGCGGTCGGCGCTTCATATCATGACTATCGGTCGCAAGAATATGCGCCAACCGTTCATCAAGCATCTTTTCTGCCCAGTATTGCGCGGATTTGCCGAACCCGCCAGTCAACGACGCACCAGTGAGTTGCATTAATGCACCGGCAGCTGCCAGGCGTACGACCGTTGGGTAGTTGTCGGCGATCCAGGTCAGCCGCTCCGGATGGGTCAAAATGGGAACGTAGCCGCTCGACAGCAGATCGAAAAACGCATCTTCGATACGAAGCGGCATGACATGATGCGGCGGCTCGATCAGGACGTAGCGCGTACCCGCAAGTGACAGGAGATGACCTGAACGCAGGCCGCTGACGAGGTTCGGTGCCATATGCACGTCGGCTCCAGCGACAAGTTGCAACGGCACATCCGCCAACGTCAGCGCAAACCTCAGTTGGTCGATGGCCGCCAGAATTCCCGGTCCGGTATTATGATACAGGCCGGGTAAAATGTGCGGCGTGCAGGCCACGACGGTCACGCCGTCGGCGACGAACGCCCGCGCCATCGCCACCGACACGTCGATATCGGTGGCACCATCATCGATGCCGGCAAGTATATGGCAGTGAAGGTCTATCACGCTCTTGGACCCGCTTCGCAACCGCTGGTCGAAATCTCAATAATCAAACCCGACGTCAAGGAAATAGTAGGTGTGAGCCGCCGCTTCCCTCTGTCATCGCGCCTAAGATGACACGCCCGGCAGGAATACATCAGTCCGGCCTCGCAAGCGGTAGTATACCAGCCCCAATACTTCGTGTCGCACAGCGGCCGCAAGTTGTCGATCAGGATGGGATCCGGCTTTGACCGGCCAGGGCTCGACGTGAAATCCGACGGCGCGAAAAACTCCCATCGAACGTGGCATGTGAACGGCCGATGTCACCATCAGCCAGCGCTGATGACCCGCGAGGGTGACCAATCTGCGACTGAAAACGGCATTTTCGAAGGTGTTCCGTGCACGGCGTTCGACGATCAGGCGTCCCGCTAATCCAGGTTCTTCGGCCAATGCGACCTCTTCTTCGGGTGCCGCGCCGCTTAGTAGTACCTTGGCGTCCGGATACCGTCGCGCCAGCAGCAAGGCCTCCGCGATGCGATCGACGCCGCCGCCTAGCACCACGATACCTGCGACGTCCGCATGCCCACTGATCGCGCGATCGAACCGATTTTCGAGGATTTCCGAAATCGAGGCGAGAACTGTAGTCGTAAGCCTCTCGTGGGCGCGCGACTGCAACGCACCACCCAGCCCTCCGATCACTAACGATATGAGAGCGCACGCAAGTTTCATGCGCGGCGATAAACGACCCCAGCTTGGCATTTGCGCTCGTCGTGAGAGAAAGATGTTAAACTCAGAGCACGACATAAGTTGTGGTCTTGGGCCAAATTACGGCTTCGGGCGAAATCAGCGTGTTTCGACCGTTGATCGTCAGTAAACTCGGAGTTGCGGCACGCTATTGCGGCCTGGTTGTTGCGTCCAGGCTGCCGGCAACGATTTCGCTGGGCTTGAGGTGAGGAAGCATTGCAACGACGGCCGATGCAGCTATGCCATCGGCGACAGAGACGGGAATCCAGTTCCAGGCATCCTGCTCGATCCGGGGCATTTTGACGGTTTCGCTGCCATCGACGGTTTGGACAGCCACGCCTTTGACGTCGCGCACGATCCAGGCATACCGCAGTGTTCCCTGCCCGTTCTTGTTGCGGGTCAGGCTCAGGATGCCTTCGATCCGCAGGTCGGCACTCGACCCGGGATCGACCAACAACGCAATCGACTTTTCCTGCGCTTGTCCATTCAAGCTGCGGACGAGTTGTTGCGTGAAGCCCGGGGTCGCACCGGAAATACCCTGTAGCGACACCAACGACCATTTCGGCCCGGCGGCACCCGACGGTGGCTGCTCCAGTCCCGCCGGAGAGGTCAGAGAGAGGCCGGGAGAGTTTGCGCAACCGCCCAATACGCAAAGCAATGCCAACGCTGTGAGACCAATTACGCTCGGTTGCCTGTCGGCATTCCAAACGCTTGAACTTTTGCCGGTCTTGCTCCGCACGCGCACGATCCTATCTGTATTTCCAAGAGCTTAGCATTGGGATGGGCAATCTGTCCACGCCCCGTCGGCGCCTGAAAAACAGAACGCTACAGCGTTCTTCGCACGTGATCGCGGTTATCTGAGGCGTTTTGCGGGCGCGAGTGGCAGTGGCTCAGGTTGCTGTCAGCTTCATCGATGACCCAAAAACCGTCGAGCCGGTGATTATACGACCCGATTTCCTCTCGGGGGCGCAACTGATGCCCCTAGTTCGACGTTGTTTTTGCGGAAAACCCCGCGTTCTCTAGTGCGGTGGAGTTTGCCGTCCGTGTCCCACAGAGGTGCGCCATGCCAAAGAAAGCCCGGGCCTATTGGAAGGGCCACTTGCGATTGAGTCTCGTATCGATCGGGGTCGAGATTTACAACGCAGTCGAATCGAAGGGTGAGATCTCATTCCGGCAAATCCACAAGCCGACCGGCAAGCGCGTGAACTACGAGAAGACGGTGGCCGGCGTCGGCAAGATCGATAGCAGCGACATCGTCAAAGGCTTCGAGGTCGATACAGACACCTATGTCATTCTCGAACCCGACGAAATCGATGCGGTGAAGATCGAAAGCAAGAAGACCATCGATCTGGTGCAATTCGTCGACGCCAAGGAAATCGATTATCGCTATTTCGAACGGCCTTACTTCGTTGTTCCGTCCGACGAGTTGGCGGCTGAGGGCTATGTCGTCATCCGCGATGCTCTGAATAAAACTGGAAAGGTCGGATTGGCGCAGGTCACCATCGGCGGCCGCGAGTGGTTGGTGGCCATCGCCCCATTGCAGGAAGGGCTGGTGATGGAAATGCTCCGGTACGCACAGGAATTGCGAGATCCCGCTGATTTCTTCGACGAAATTCCGAGTGCCAAGCCCCCGAAAGACATGGTCGATTTGGCGGCGCAGTTGATAGGCCAGAAAGCTTCGGCGTTCGCGGCCGATAAGTATGAAGACCATTATCAGACGGCGCTCAAACAACTGGTGCAGGAGAAAATGAAAGGCGCAAAGATCGTCGCGTCGAACGACGATGCACGACCGAAAGGAGCCAACGTGGTGGACCTGATGGAAGCGCTGAAGCGCAGCGTCGGTGGATCGAAGGTGGGCGAGAAGCCAACGGCGGCACAGACGCCGAAGCTCAGCGATAAACCCGCGGCGACAAACGCCACGAAGTCGAAGCAGCGGGCGAAAAAGCCGGCCTGATTCAGGGGCGCTAGAGGAGTTGGAAGCAGATGGGAGGGGGCGCTGTCAGTAACGTACGAGCCAGAGCATGACCAAGGCCCTCACCACGTATCGCGCCAAACGAAATTTTGAGAAGACGCCGGAACCGAGCGGCAAAACGGGCATCAAAAGTGCCGAACATCGTCGCTTCGTCATTCAGAAGCACGACGCCACACGGCTGCATTACGATTTGAGGTTGGAAGTCGATGGCGTTTTCAGATCCTGGGCGGTGACACGCGGGCCTTCGCTCGACCCGGCTGAGAAACGATTGGCGGTCGAGGTCGAAGATCACCCTTTGGAATATGGCGATTTCGAAGGCACGATCCCGCCCGGCGAATATGGTGGCGGCACGGTCATGGTGTGGGACCGTGGGTTCTGGTCGCCAGAACTCGACGAAGATCCAGTTCAATCACTGGCAAACGGCGAATTGAAGTTCGTAGTGGCGGGCGGCAAACTGCATGGCAGCTGGGTGCTGGTGCGGATGAAGCACGATCGCACTGGCGGCAAGCGCACGAACTGGCTGCTGATCAAACATCGCGACGACTGGGCCAAAGTCGGCGACGGTGAGGGCATCCTGCAGCAGGACCGCTCCGTCGCATCGAAACGGAGCCTGGAGCAGATTGCGGCCGGCAAGGGTGCGGTGCCCGCGCCATTCATGCTCGTCGAAGGCGAGGCCACGGTGCCGAATGCCGTGTGGCACTCAAAACCGAAAGGCGCGCGCGAGGCTTCATCCAAGACCCCAGCAAAGACTTCGCCCGCTCATCCCGCTCCTGCTGCTCGTTCGATGCGGGGCGCATCCGCACCGAAGATCGTTCCGGTGAAGGCGGCCGGCAACGTCGTGGGCGGCGTGACGATCTCGAAGCCCGACAAAGTCTTGTGGCCGGCGACGCAAGACAGCGCGGTCACCAAAATGCAGTTGGCGGAGTACCTGGCGTCGGTGGGTCCGTGGATGATCGAGCATCTCAGGGGGCGTCCCTGCTCCTTGATCAGAGCTCCCGACGGCATCGGCGGCGAAACGTTTTTCCAGCGTCATGCGATGAAAGGCCAATCGCCGTTGGTCACCACGGTGGAAGTTTCGGGCGACCACACACCTTACCTCGAGATCGACGAAGTCAGCGGCATTGTGGCAATGGGTCAGGTGGCGGCTGTGGAATTTCATCCCTGGAACTGCGCGCCGTTCGAGCCGACCGTGCCGGGGCGGCTGGTGTTCGATCTCGATCCGGCACCCGATGTTGCATTCGAGACGGTCGTCGAAGCGGCAAAAGAGCTGCGAGAGCGACTGCAGGCCATCGGGTTAGTGCCGTTCTGCAAAACCACCGGTGGCAAGGGACTGCACGTCGTCACCCCCCTGCTGGCGGAACCAGATCGTGCGCTGGACTGGGCGCAGGCAAAAATGTTCGCCGAAGCCGTCTGCGCGCAGATGGCCGACGCGCATCCCGATCGCTACCTGATCAAGATGACCAAGAAAATCCGTACCGGGCGCATCTTTCTCGACTACCTGAGGAACGACAAAATCGCCACGGCTGTCGCGCCGTTGTCGCCGCGCGGCCGCCCAGGAGCGACCGTTTCCATGCCGCTGACGTGGGCACAAGTCCGGCGCGATCTCGATCCGAAGCGCTTCACGGTCCATACGGCGGCGGCCACGATGGCGAAATCATCCGCCTGGGCCGACTACGACGACGGCGCACGACCGTTGCGGGCGGCGATCACCAAGCTGGTGGGCGGGTAGCGTGAGAATGACCAAGCGCACGGCAGCACGCGTCTCGACACCTTTACCCGATTTTGTCGCCCCTTGTCTGGCTCGGCTCGGCGATGTGCCGCCGGTGGGTGACACCTGGGGTCACGAGGTCAAGTTCGACGGGTATCGGCTGCAGGTCCGCATCGACGGCGGAGACGTGCGACTGTCGACCAGGACGGGGCTGGATTGGACCGCACGGTTCGGCAGCCTCGCAGCCGCTTTCAAAGCAATGAAAGTCAGAACTGCGTTGCTTGACGGCGAGGCCATCGTCGAAAATGCGTCTGGTGCGTCCGATTTCCAACCGCTGGTGCATGCGCTGAAATCGACGACGACCGCGCGTATCGTGTTCGTGGCCTTCGATCTCCTGCATCTCGACGGTGTGGACCTCAGGCCCTTGCCGCTGGACGATCGCAAATCGGCACTCGCGCAATGTCTGCCACCTGCTTCGGACGACAGCCGCATCCGCTTCAGCGAGCATCTGGTCGGCGACGGCGCGCGGATGCTTACCGAGGCTTGCAAGGTGGGGCTGGAAGGCATCATCTCGAAACGCCTCGACAAGCCCTATCAGTCGGGCCGTCATGACGATTGGCGAAAGACGAAATGCATTTTCAACGACGAGTTCGTCATTGCGGGGTATCTGGATTCGAGTGCGCTACAAGACAGCGTGGGCGCCTTGGTGCTCGGCTATTTCGACGGCAATAAGCTGGTCTATGCGGGGCGGGTCGGCACCGGCTTCGGCCACGCGTCGGCTGCAGCGATCTGGCGCGCACTGCAACCATCGCGTACGGCGACGTCTCCCATTGCGTCGGCGCTCGACAATGCCCAACGGAAGGGTGTGCGATGGATCGAGCCGGCGCTGGTGGCACAGATCGAGTACAGGGCTTGGACGGCGGATAGGTTGTTGCGGCATGCCGCCTTCAAAGGGCTGCGCGAGGATCTGCCAGCCAAGCTGGTGAAACGCCCGCAAACGCTGGAGCAATCTTAACCTTTTGTGCGCGTTGCATCGTCAGTACGGCCCTTGACCGAAGGCTGCGAAGCTCGCATAACCCGCCGCATGAACAGCGCCCCTTATCGCGCCCTTTGTCGGGGCTGCATCGACGAGATTATCACCGGCTAAGGTGTAAGCTGGCGCGCGCGTTCACCGTCCCCCACTTGGATGCGCCCGGCCAGCCGGCGTCAGGATCGGTCAAGAAATTATGACCGGCCACTGCCACTGCAAGCCGCCCCCGCAGCAATATTCAGATCCAAAGATCAACCTCATGTCCGATACGCTGCACCTCTATAATACGCTTACCCGGCAGAAGTCGGCGTTCGCCGCAATCGATCCGAATAATGTGCGGATGTATGTGTGCGGACCCACGGTTTATGATCTGGCTCATATCGGCAATGCGCGACCGATCATCGTGTTCGACGTACTGTTCCGGCTGCTGCGGCAGATTTACGGCGCTGATCACGTCACCTACGCCCGCAACATCACCGACGTCGACGACAAGATCAATGCGCGCGCCATGGAGCGCTTTCCCAAACTACCACCGGTCAAAGCCATTCGAAAGCTGACCGAGGAAACCACGGTGCAGTTCCACAAGGATATCGCCGCACTCGGCGTGCTGGAGCCGACGATCGAGCCGCGGGCGACCGAGCACATCGCCGAGATGGTGGTGCTGTGCGACACGCTGATCGCCAAGGGTCATGCGTACGTGGCGGCCGATCACGTGCTGTTCGACGCGACGTCGATGGCCGACTACGGCAAGCTGGCCAACCGTACGCTCGACGAAATGGAAGCGGGAGCGCGCGTCGACGTGGCCCCGTACAAGAAGAACTCGACCGATTTCGTGTTGTGGAAGCCCTCGGACGCCGGACAGCCGGCCTGGCCGTCGCCCGGCGGGATCACGACGCAGGGACGGCCTGGCTGGCATATCGAGTGCTCGGCGATGGCGGGCAAGCATCTGGGTGACGTGTTCGACATTCACGGCGGCGGCATCGATCTGGTGTTTCCGCATCACGAGAACGAAGTTGCGCAGTCGCGTTGCGCGCACGGCACCGCCGTGATGGCGAACGTCTGGATGCACAATGGCTTCCTGCAGGTCGAGGGCGAGAAGATGTCGAAGAGCGTCGGCAATTTCTTCACGATCAACGAATTGTTGGAAAGCGAGGTGTTCGGACGCCAGCCCTGGCATGGCCGCGTGCTGCGCTTCGCGATGTTGTCGACACACTATCGTCAGCCGATCGACTGGACGCTGGACCGCGCTATGGCGGCCAAGAATGCGCTGCAGGAGTTCGCCGGCCTCGTGCACGGCGTGACCGCTGCCGATGCACCAAACGCGGACGTGCTGGGCGCACTGCGTGACGATCTCAACACGCCGAGCGCGATGTCGATCCTGCATGGGCTCGCCAAGTCGGCTAAGCGCGGCGATACGGCGAAAGCTGCAGACCTCAGGGCGACGCTGGAGTTTCTCGGGTTGTATGGCGGCGAGACGGCGGCCGAGTTGTCGTTGCAGACCTTCGCGCAAGTCGACGCCAAGAAAGTTTATGCGCTGATCGAGCAGCGCCTGGAGGCGCGCAAGTCGAAGGACTTCAGGGAGAGCGACCGCATCCGCGACGAGATCACGGCGATGGGCGTCGTGCTGAAGGATGCCAAGGATCCCAAGACCGGAGAGATCGTGACCACCTGGGAGATGAAGCGGTGAGTGGCGCGCCTGCGTGGACCGGCGGCTGCCAGTGCGGAGCGGTGCGCTTCCGTGTCACCGGCCTTGAGCGTCCATCGATCTGCTACTGCCGCATGTGCCAGAAGGCGTTCGGCAACATCGCGGCGCCGTTGGTCACGGTTGCGGGCCTCACGTGGACACGCGGAACACCCGCGCACTTCGAAAGCTCTCGAGGCGTGCATCGAGGTTTCTGCAGCGAGTGCGGGACGCCGCTGACGTTCGAACACTACGGCGGGGTCGGGCTAGCCATCTGCGCCTTCGACGATGCGTCTTCGATCGTCCCTGCCTATGCGGTCGGGACCGACGCGAAGCTGCCTTGGGCCGACGATCTTCCAAGCCTGCCCGGACGGCCTGCGCAGGATGCCACGGCGGCCGATGCGCGGCTGGCAAAGATCGTCAGTCGTCAGCATCCCGACCACGATACCGAAACTTGGCCACCTTCGAAACCCGCACCATGACCAAGACAGACCATAAGCTCCGCCCCTTCCTGCCCGTCGATATCAAGGCGCTGCAGGACCTGTTCGCGCAGAGCATCGAGGAACTGACGGCAGACAGCTACGACGAGGCGCAGCGAACCGCGTGGATCGAGTCGGCCGAAGACGCAGCGGCGTTCGGCGCGCAATTGAGCGATGGACTGACGCTCGTCGTCGGATCAGGCGGGGAAGCGCAAGGTTTCGCGACCCTGAAAAACAACACACTGCTGCAGATGCTCTATGTGCATCCGTTTTCGGCGGGCCAGGGTGTCGGTTCGACTTTGGTGGATGCGCTGGAGCGGATTGCGGCGGCGCGCGGAAGTGCCGAGTTGACAGTCGAAGCCAGCGATACCGCACTGCCGTTTTTCGAAAAGCGCGGCTACGTCGCAACGCAGCGCACCACGCGGATGCTCGGCGATGTATGGCTCGCGAACACGACGATGAAGAAGGGGCTCGGCCCACTGACGCCTGCAGCGCCGAAGGCGGTGTCGTGATGAAGAAGCGCGAGCGGCTCTATCTGTTCGACACCACGTTGCGCGACGGCGCGCAGACGACGGGCGTGGATTTTTCCGTCGACGACAAGCGGCGGATCGCCAAAATTCTTGCCGATCTCGGTGTCGATTACGTCGAAGGCGGTTATCCCGGTGCCAACCCGACCGACTCGGAGTTTTTCGCGACCAATCCGTTCGATACCGGCTTCGTCCAGACCCGTACGCCGCCGCGTTTCACCGCGTTCGGTATGACCAAACGGGCGGGCCGCTCGGCGTCGAACGACCCGGGTTTTCAGGCTATCCTGCAGTCGAAAACAGATGCCGTGTGTCTCGTTGCCAAGGCGTGGGACTATCACGTGCGCGTCGCGCTCGGCATCAGTAACGACGAGAATATCGAGGGCATAATCGAGTCGGTCAAAGCGGTGCGCGCGTCTGGCGGGCGCGAGGCGATGATCGATTGCGAGCATTTCTTCGATGGTTACAAGGCCAATCGCGCGTATGCGCTCGCCTGCGCGAAAGCGGCCTACGACAGCGGCGCGCGATGGGTGGTGCTGTGCGATACCAACGGCGGCACGCTGCCGCACGAAATTGCCGAAATCGTCACCGACGTGACCGCTATCGTGCCGGGATCGCATCTCGGTATCCACACGCACAACGATACGGAGAACGCGGTCGCCAATACGCTGGCCGCTGTGCGTGCGGGATGCCGGCAGATCCAAGGCACGCTGAACGGTCTCGGCGAGCGCTGCGGCAACGCCAACCTGACGTCCATCATCCCGAGTTTGCTGCTCAAGTCCGAGTTCGCGGAACACTTCGAGACCCGCGTCACGCCCGAGAGCCTTGCCGGATTGGTGCGCGCGAGCCGGCTGCTGGATGAAATTCTCAACCGCGCACCCCACCGGCACGCACCCTACGTCGGCGAGAGCGCGTTCGCGACCAAGGCCGGTATCCACGCCTCGGCGATCCTGAAAGAGCCCGAAACGTATGAGCATGTGACACCCGACAGCGTCGGCAACCGGCGACGGGTGCTGGTCTCGGATCAGGCCGGGAAATCCAACCTCATCCACGAACTCGAACGCTTGGGCGTGGACGTGACGCGCACCGATCCGCGCATCGTCACGTTGCTCGACCAGGTGAAATCCCGCGAGGCCGTCGGCTATGCCTATGACGGCGCGGATGCCTCGTTCGAATTGCTGGCGCGGCGGTTGCTTGGCGAGGTGCCGCAATATTTTCAGGTCGACAGTTTCCGCGTCATGGTCGAGCGGCGGCACAACGCACTCGGCGAACAGGTGACCGTCTCGGAAGCACAGGTGAAGGTTTTCGTGACAGGCGAAGCGGAGCCGCTGTGGTCGGTGGCCGAAGGCAACGGCCCAGTCAACGCGCTCGACAGTGCGCTACGCAAGGATCTCGGCCGCTACCAATCGATCATCAAAGACATCGAACTGGTCGACTACAAGGTGCGCATTCTGACCGGCGGCACCGAGGCGGTGACACGGGTTCTGGTCGAGACGCACGACACCTCGACCGGCGAACGCTGGTTTACTGTCGGCGTCTCGCCCAACATCGTCGACGCCAGTTTCGAGGCGCTGCTCGACAGCATCAATTACAAGCTATTGAAGGCCGGCGCGTGCGTTGGGTGAAAACACAATGAGCGCTCCCGTCACCGCGCTGCGTAACAATCTTCCGGTTGGCGTCATTCTGGCGGGTGGGCTGTCGCGGCGTATGTTCGCGAGCCAGGCGGCGGGTGGCGACAAGGCGCTGCTGCCGCTCGGCGCGACTACGATGCTGGACCGGGTAATCGCCTGCCTCGAGCCGCAAGTTTCCATGCTCGCACTCAATGCCAACGGCGACGCCGCGCGCTTTGCGACCTACGGCTTACCCGTGATCGCCGATACGATATCTGGATTTGTCGGACCGTTGGCGGGCGTTCTCGCAGGGCTCCGCTGGGCCGCGCAGATGTCGCCCGACACCTCGCATATCGTGACCGTCTCTACAGACGCACCGTTTCTGCCGGACGATCTGGTGACGCGCTTGATGGCGGTCGCGGCACACAACCCCAGTGCCATTCCGCTCGCACAATCCGGCGGCGAGATGCATCCGGTGATCGGGTGCTGGCCGGTGATCCATGCCGACGACCTCGAACGTGCCCTCCAAAGCGGCGTGCGAAAAGTTCTGCGCTGGACCGACAGTCACGGCACCATACCGGTACCGTTCGAATTCTTGACTATCGGCGGACAATCGGTCGACCCGTTCTTCAACGCCAACACGCTCGACGAACTCGACGAAGCGCGACGCTTGCTGACGCAGTCACAGACGCCGACACGATCATGACAGCTTCTCGCGCACCTCGCGGAACTCCCGTCATCGGCATCGTCGGCTGGAAAAATTCCGGCAAGACGACGCTCGCGGTGCGTCTGATTGAAATGTTCACAGCACGCGGATTTCGCGTTGCCTCGATCAAGCATGCGCATCACAGTTTTCAAATCGACGAGAACGACACCGACAGCGCCCGCCATCGTCGCGCCGGTTCAGCGCAGGTGGCCATCGTTTCGCAACACCGATGGGCGCTGGTTACGGAAACAGGCGCAGCCGGCGAGCCGGATTTTCATGAGGTGGTGGCGATGTTGGGACCAGCCGACCTCGTCATCGTCGAAGGCTACAAGACGGCAGCGATCCCGAAAATCGAAGCGCGCCGCGCGGCATCGGCGAAAGACAAAGCGCTGGCATCAGGCGATCCCGACATCATCGCCATCGCAGCCGACGCGCCGGACGCCCATGGCGGACCGTTGCCGGTTTTCCAGTTGGATGACGTAACCGGCATAGCCGACTTCATCACGGCCACACTGTCGCTGGTCCGTCCGCGCACCGGTTCGTAGTACCGAGCATCGAGAGCGACACCGCGACGACAGGAGATCGACAGCGGCGAGACTTCGCTTCTCATGCAGCGGTCAGCGCTTCGGCACGAGTTGCACCGGCGCATCGCTGGGTGTTGCCGTATAGCCATCGGCGAGACGGCGGACGAGTTCGGCCGGATCTTCCTTTGCCGCATCATCGGCGCGCGCGGTCTTCGGCCCTGCAGCACTTTTGGCAGTCTTGGCGGAAGCCATTTTCGGCTTGCTTTGGATCGACCCGGTGCTGACGGCGGCGGCGCGCGGCGCTGCTGTGCCCACCATCTCCCTGACCAAGGCGGCGTCGTCGTTGGCCTGTTCGACGGGTGCCGTTCTCAACATCACACTCTTGGCGTCTTCGGACTTGCCCTGCAGCCCGAGCACCAGAGACAAGTTGTAGCCGACCTTGGCATCGGCCTGATCGCTCTGCTGGGCCTGACGCAACAACGGCTCGGCCTTCTCGGCGTGCCCGTCCATCGCATGCGCCAGCGCGAGATTGTTGAGCAGGCTCGGCTGGTTCGGAGCCAGCGCCAACGCGCGCTCGAAGTGGGGGATTGCTTCGCGATACTTGCCTTGCTTGGCCAGAACCGTGCCGCGCGCGGAGATCACCTTCCAATCGGGCGCGACGGGATCATCGGCCTGTGCCAACAATTTTTCCGCCAGCGACAACTGCTCCTGCTCTACCGCGAGGCGGCCGTATTCCGAAGCGATGCCGCGATGTGTCGAATTGACCGAATAGGCCTGCTGGATCACGGCAAAAGCCTGCTCTTTCGCGCCGAGGGCTTTCAAGTTGCGGACGTAGTTGATGGCGGCCTGCGGGTCTTTCGGGTTCTTGTCGTGTTGTTTGCCCCAATATTCAGTGGCCTTTTGCAGTTCGGACTGCGGCTGGGCTATGCTGCCGGTCGCGACATCGGATTGGGCAGCGGGCTTGTCGGTGACGCTGGAGACGTCGAAGGGGTTGGTTGCGCCGGCACAGGCACCGAGCGACAAAGTCGACGCTATGGCTGCGCCGCGCAGCGCACGCGTCAGCGATGCTGCAAACACTTCACGGCTCGATCGAGCCATCGGGCGGACGTCATGCATCTCTCGGTCTCCGGAACGCGACATTGAGTGTCGGTGCGCGATTTGGGCCAGAGACGCGATGAAAAGTCTGGCTGCACTACGTACACTGCGGCAGAGACCTTTTAAATTTCGTTAAACTTCGCTCCAAAGCAGGATAAGTGTCAGGCACGACCTCCGAGGAGCATAGTCGCCATGGCCAAGAAGCCGGATCCCGCGAAATCTCAACCGTTTCATGCGTCGGCACTTACTGCCTACATCGACGCCGGCTGGAAGGGCGTGCCGATACCGATCCGGTTGCTTTCGAGCCAGGATGATGTGAATGCGCTGCCCGCTGCACATCGGCGATGGCTGGAGGCGCAGAGTTTCAAGCTTGGCCAGCGCAAGCCGGTTTTCGTGTCAAACGATGACGGAAGCATTGCAAGCGTCCTGATCGGTGCGGGTGTCACCGCCGTCAACGGCAGGTCGACGTCGTCTAGGTCTCCCGATCCGATGGCGCGCGCCGAACTGATCGCCGGCCTGCTTGCACAACAGCTCCCGCCCGGACGATATGCCTTCGCCTCGACGTTCACAGACCCCGAGATGGCTGCCGTCGCGTGGGGACTCGGGGCCTATCGCTTTCGCCGCTACAAATCCGGGGAAGCCGACGCCGTGCCGCAACTCGCAATGCCTGAGGGCGTCGATGCCGCGCGCGTGCACGCCATTGTCGAAGGCACCGCGTTCGGTCGCGATCTCATCAACACGCCAGCCAGCGACATGGGGCCAGCCGAGATCGAAGACGCGGTGCGATTGTTGGGAACGGCCCATGCGGCCAAGGTTACGAGTGTCGTCGGCGACGATTTGCTGACGCAGAATTTTCCTCTCGTCCACGCGGTCGGGCGCGCCTCACCGCGTGCGCCACGCGTGATTGATCTGCAGTGGAAGCCGGCGGGTGCATCGGTGGGGGCAGCGGCAGCGTTGCCACGCGTCACGCTCGTCGGCAAAGGCATCGCCTTCGATACCGGCGGCCTCGATCTGAAGCCCTCGGCGGGCATGCTCATCATGAAGAAGGACATGGGCGGGTCGGCGGCAGTTCTCGCGGCCGCACACATGATCATGCGGGCCAAGTTGCCCGTGCAGCTGCGCGTGCTGATCGCGGCTGCCGAGAACAGCGTGTCGGGCAACGCCTTCCGGCCGCTGGACGTCATCAAGTCGCGGGCTGGGTTGACGGTCGAGATCGGCAACACGGACGCGGAAGGCCGCCTCGTGCTGGCGGATGCGCTGGCACTGGCCGACGAGGAAAGCCCCGATATCATGATGACCTTCGCGACTTTAACGGGCGCAGCCCGCGTCGCACTTGGTCCGGATCTGCCGCCCTTCTTCGCCGACGACGACGCCTTCGCCGCCGACATTGCAACGGCCGGTCTCGAAGTCGCCGATCCGGTCTGGCGCCTGCCGTTCTGGACGGCCTACGAAAGCGGACTGGAAAGCCCGGTCGCCGACATCAACAACGTCGCCGAGGGTCCATTCGCCGGCGCAGTGATTGCCGCACTGTTTTTACGCAAGTTCGTCAAAAAGGCACACAAGTACGCCCATTTCGACATTTACGGATGGCGACCAGCGCCGAAAGCCCTGGGTGCCAGAGGCGGCGAAGTCAACGCAGCGCGCGCCGTGTTCGAAATGCTCGCCACCCGCTACGGCAAAGCTTGAGAGTTCACCTCCATGACCTCTAACGCGCGCCCGCTCGATCGACGTCGCCATGCCTTCCGTCCTGATCTCGCCGATATCAAACTTGAGGGACGCGTGGTCTCGGCACGGTTCGTCGCCGGCATGACGAAGCAGGTCCGGCATCCCGTGTCGCCGATGCGGCAAGCACCCGACGCCCATCTCGGGCTGGAAAACGAGGCGCTGTTCGGCGAGAGCGTCACCGTTTTCGACGAGGTCGGCGGCTGGGCGTGGGGACAACTGCATCGCGACGGCTACGTCGGGTATTTTCCAGCCGGCAGCCTGTCCGACGAAATTTTTGCGCCGACCCACCGCATCAAGGCACCGGCGACGTTCGTCTACCCGGAACCCGACATCAAGCTACCGCCGCGCGCACACCTGAGCCTCAATGCGTACCTCACACTGACGGCATCAACGGCCGACGATCGGTTCGTCGCACTCTCGACCGGCGGTTTCGTTTTCGCGCGTCATGTCACCCCGATCGACACGTTTGCTCGCGATTATGTCGAGGTTGCCGAACACATGGTGCACACGCCTTATCTTTGGGGCGGACGCACGCGCCTCGGGCTGGATTGTTCGGGGTTGGTGCAGCTATCGCTCGAGGCTGCCGGAATCGCCTGTCCGCGCGACAGCGATATGGCAACATCGGAGTTGGGGGAAACCATTTTGGTACCGGCCGATTTCGAGGGCCTCAGGCGCGGCGATATCGTTTATTGGCCTGGCCACTGCGGCATCATGATCGACAGCGTGATGTTGCTGCACGCCAACGGCTATCACATGTCCACCGTGATAGAACCGCTGTCGCAGGCAGCACGCCGGATACGCAAGGCTGGCGGCGGCAGTACCGCAACCGGCCCGGAAATTTCGGCGATCCGGCGTTTGCCTGCGCTGACTGCGGCATAACGAGATAACGTGTCGCGGCGAGAGAAAGGCAATGAGCCATCAGACGACAGACGTAACGAACGCGGCCACGGCATCTGCTGCGGCCACCAGATTTTCGGCCTGTGTGAGACCGGAAGATTTACGCGGGCGCAGATCGTGGTCGCCGTCGGCGATCCAGTCGTAGCTGATTTTGTGAGATAAGCGTTGCGACAAGAGTTCGTCGCGGCTGCCCAAAGCGTCGCGCACGCCCTGCACCATCAGCAGCGGGCAGCGCACATCGTGCAGATGCGCAGTACGCAACTGTTCCGGCTTGCTGTGGGGATGCAACGGATACCCGAGACACACACAGCCCTTGATCAATCCCTGCTCGAAAGTCTGATCGGCGATCATACTGGCAACGCGACCGCCCATCGATTTGCCGCCGATGACGATGGGGCTATCCGGCAGATGCTGGCGAAGCGCGTCGATCGCTTGCACGTATTCGACCATCAAGTCAGGCATTCTCGATGGCGGCTTGCGACCTTCGCCACGGCGACGACGGGCCATGTAGTCGAATTCGAAGCGTGCCACCGTAATGTCGCGGTCGATGAGGAGATCCGACAGGGATTGCAGAAAGGGGCTGTCCATGGGTGCGCCCGCGCCGTGGGCGAGCAGGACCAACGGAGAGCCGCTGCGCGCGGACCGGAGCAGAAACCGTTGCATGCGATCCTCCGACTGATACCGCGCGGGGTTGGTGGCGCGGCCGCGCGCAAACAAAAGAGAAATACCGGCGCCTTGATTTTTGCGACGAAGCCGGACGAAATTCTGACCGCCGGCATGAGTTCCGGGCGAGTTTGCGACTTATGATTAATCGACGCTAGGCCGTCCCGCAGCGCCGTAGACTGATTAACCATGGACTTGGCTAGGGCACCCTCCAAGCGATTGGTAAACGCCAGCCACGATACCGCCCAGGCGGTTTAGCAACCGCTCCCTGATATACTGTGAAGCGTGCGCACACTCGTCAAAACAGTGAACCTTTTTCGCGGCGACACGTTACGAGCGCAACAATGGAGTGCGCCATGACGACGATCCTCGATACGCCCACCAGACGCGACCTGATCGGGGGGGCGGCCGTCGCCGTTGCAGCGCCGCTCGCGGCCGCGGTTGGCAGCCGCGATGCCGTTGCGGCACCCGTGTCCCCACCGCGCGACGGCAGATCCGAGTTCAATCTGAGCATCAATGGACGTGACCACCACCTGAATGTGGATACGCGTACGTCGCTTCTCGACGTGTTGCGGGAGCACACAGGGCATACCGGCGCTAAAAAGGGGTGCGATCAGGGGCAGTGCGGCGCGTGCACGGTGATGGTCGGCGGTCAACGCGTCCTGTCGTGTTTGAGCCTGGCGGTCGCGAC